>CAYTCV010000007.1:41779-64207 GCA_964436465.1 uncultured bacterium | reverse complement strand
TATCTGGTACGCAATCGTCACGTCCGCGGTCTGCTCCGTCGTGATGTCGGTGAGAACGATTGTCGGCGGTTCGTTGTTGTCCACCCGGAAGGCCGAAGCCCCCGACACCAGGAGGAGAACAATCAAGAGAAATCTGGCCCTCATGGCATCCCCTTAAAGGTAACGATAAGTGCTCCCCAGACGCTAACGGACCGCCCCGAGCGGGGCCGGAGGGGCGGCCGTTTGATATCAAACTCAGGCTGCCGAAACGCACCCGGTAGGTTATCTCACCGTGGCCGCTTCCCCGACGTCGTTATCCGACGGAGTGACGCGGAAGACGACATCCTCGGCGTCCACGCCGAAGAGGTCGGTGAACGAATCCCACACCACGTTGCCGGAGTATGCGGCGCCGGTCAGTTTCTCCGTGGCGTTCTTCACCGTCGCCGGCCGCCAGGTGTTCCCGCCGTCGATGGAGTACTCGCACTTTATGTCGAGCGGGTCGCCCTCGCGGTCGGAGAGGGTGTAGGGGATGGTGATGTCCCCGGCGACCTCGGCCTCCACGGCGCCCAGGGCGACCGAAGGCGGGTCGGAGTTATCGACCTGGAAGTCGGCCGTGGTATCCAGCTCGCCCGTGTCGTTGTCGGCGGGGGTGATGCGGAACTGCACCTGGAAGAGGTCCAGCTTGTCCACGTCGACGGCCGAATTCCACACGATTGTCCCCGCGTAGCCCGAGGAGGCGATGGCGGTTGTCTGCCCGGTGACGGTGGCCGGCTTCCATGTGGCGCCGCCGTCCGGGGAGTACTCGCAGGTCAGGCTCACCGGGTCGCCCTCGCGGTCGGAAATCTGGTACGCGACGGGAACGTCCTTGGTCTGCTCCGTGGTGATGTCGGTGAGCTGGATACTCGGCGGGTCGGAGTTGTCCACCTGGAAGGGCGCCGTCTGGTCGGGCGCGCCGGTATCGTTATCCGCCGGGGTCAGGCGGAAGACGACGGTGGTCGAGTCCAGGGTGTCTATGTTGGACTTGGAATTCCACACCAGGCTGCCCGTGTAGGAGGCGGCCGGTATCTTGGTGATGGTGCCGGTGACGTCCGCCTCTTTCCAGGTCACGCCGCCGTCGATGGAGTACTCGGGCGTCAGGCTCACCGGGTCGCCCTCGCGGTCCGAAATCTTGTAGGCGATGGTGACGTCGTTGGTCTGCTCGGTGGTGATGTCGGTGAGGACGACGGACGGCTCGTCGGAGTTATCCACCTGGAAGACGCCCGTGGAGACCGGCTCGCCGGTGTCGTTGTCCGAGGGCGTCAGCCTGAACTGCACCTCGAACAGGTCGAGCATGTCCGTATCCGACTTCGAGTTCCACACCAGCGTCGAGTCGTAGCCCGAAGGCGCGATGGCCTCGGTCTGACCCGTAACCGTCGCCGGCTCCCACGTCGCGCCGCTGTCACGGCTGAACTCCGGCTTGATGCTAATCGGGTCGCCCTCGCGGTCCGAAATCCTGTAGGGGATGACGACGTCGGCCGTCTGCTCGCCTTCGGGGGTCACCAGGGCGATGGTCGGCACGTCGGAGTTGTCCAGACGGAAGGGTCCCGTCACCACCGGCTCGCCCGTGTCGTTGTCCGACGGGGTGAGGCGGATAGTGACCGACGGCAGGTCCACCATGTCGGTGTCGTGCTTGGAGTTCCACTCCAGGCTGCCCTCGTAGCCGGCGGGCTGGATGCCGGCGGGCTGGCCGATGTCGGACAGGGCGGTGATGGTGGCCACGTTCCAGGTCTTCCCGCCGTCGGAGGACCACTCGGGAACCAGAGTGACGGGGTCGCCCTCGCGGTCGGAAATCCGGTACTCCACCTTCACGTAGCCGCTCTGCTCCTCGGTTATCGGGGTGATTGCCACCGTCGGGGCGTCGGAGTTGTCCACCTGGAAGGTCGAGGTGGCGTAAGGCTCGCCCGTGTCGTTGTCCGAGGGGGTCAGCCGGAACTGGACCTCGAAGAGGTCGAGCTGGTCCGTGTCGGACTTCGAGTTCCACACCAGGGAGCCGGTGTAACCTGAGGAGGCGATGGCCTCCGTCTTCCCGGACACCGTGGCCGGCTGCCAGGTCTTGCCGCCGTCGCGGCTGTATTCGGGCTTCAGGGAAATCGGGTCGCCCTCGCGGTCCGAAATCTGGTACGCGATGGTCACGTCCTCGGACTGCTCACCCGCGGGGGTGGTAACGGTGACGGACGGCACGTCGGAGTTGTCCACCTGGAACGGGCCGATTTCGAAGGAGGTGCCCTCGTCGTTGTCGAAGGGCCGCAGGCGGAAGTGGGTCTGGAAATCGTCCACCCGGTCCATATCCACGGCGGACTGCCAGGTGAGGCGTCCCGCGTAGGCCGACTTGGGGATGGCCTCCACGGCGCCGGTGACCGTGGCCGGCTTCCAGGTCTTGCCGTCGTCGGGCGAGTATTCCGGAACGATGGACAGCGGGTCGCCCTCCACGTCGGCGAGGGTGTAGGAGACGACCACGTCGCCCGTCTGCTCCTCGGTGATGGCCGCGATGGTGACGGAGGGCTCGGAGGAGTTGTCCACCTGGAAGGGCTTGTTCTGGCCACTCTCGCCCACGTCGTTGTCCGACGGGGTGATGCGCAGGACGACCTGGCTGGAATCCACGCCGGGGATGTCGGAAACCGAGTTCCACACCAGGCTTCCCTCGTAGGGGGTGGGACCGACGTGCTCGGTCGAGCCGGTGACCGTGGCCGGTTTGAAGGTGGCCCCCGAGTCCAGCGAGTACTCCACCTGCAGGTTCACATAGTCGTTCTCCCGGTCGTTGACGTTGTACACCACCTGGATGTCGCCCGTCTCCTCGCGCGTGTAATCGGCGACGTTGACCTTGGGCACGTGGTTGTTGTCCACCTGGAAGGCCGGAGTGACGCCCGGCTGGCCCGTATCGTTGTCCTCGGGGGTGATGCGGAAGACTACCTGGGTCGAGTCCAACCCGTCCATGTCCGCCACCGATTCCCAGACGAGCTCGCCGGTGTAGGCGGCGATGGTGAGGCCCTTGGTGGTGGCCTCCTTCCACGTGGTGCCGCCGTCGGTGGAGTACTCGGGCAGGATGGCCGAGATGTCTCCCTCGTCGTCGAATAGGGAGTAATGGATGACGACGTCGCCCTCCTGCTCGCCCTGGACCGGCTCGAGCTTGGCGCTCGGGACGGCGTTGTTGTCGAGGTGGAACGGCCCGACCCTGGCCTCCTCACCCGGGTCGTTATCCGCCGGGGTCAGCCGGAAGACGAGGGTGTTGAGGTCGGCGCCCAGCAGGTCGGTCTTCGAGTTCCACACCACGCGGCCGTGGTAGAGCTCCGGCGTCAGCTTGGTGAGCTGGCCCGTGGTGGTGGCGGGCTCCCAATAGTTGCCGCCGTCCTGGGAATACTCGGCCTTGAGGGAAAGCGTGTCGCCTTCCACGTCGGCCAGGGTGTAATCGAAGGCGATGTCGTCGGTCTGCTCGCCCTCGAGCACCGTGGCGATTTTGACGGTGGGCTCGAAGCTGTTGTCCACCTGGAAGGCGCCGATGGAACCGCTCGTGCCCTCGTCGTTGTCGAAGGGCCGGATGCGGAAGTGGATGTCGGTCTGGTCGGTGCCGCCCGTGTCCGCGGCCGAGTTCCACACGATGGTGCCCGCGTAGGCCGAGGAAGGAATGGCCGTGGTCTGCCCGGTGACCGTCGCCGGCTTGTAGGTCGCGCCGTCGTCGTCGGAGTACTCGCAGACGATGGACAGCGGGTCGCCCTCGCGGTCGGCGAGCTTGTAGCTGATGGGGATGTCCGCGGTAACTTCGCTCGTGATGGCGGTAAGCATGACCGACGGCGGCTCGGAGTTGTCCACCCAGAACGCACCGGTCTGGGCGGAGTCGCCGGTGTCGTTGTCGCTGACGGTGAGCCGGAAGACGATGTTTTGCTGGTCGCGGCCGTCGAAGTCGCGGGCGGAGTTCCAGGTGATTTCGCCGCGGTACGCGTCGGGCCCGATTCCGGTGGTCGCGCCGGTCACCGTGGCGGGCTTGAAGGTGGCGCCGCCGTCGTCGGACCACTCGGCGTCAATCGCCAGGGTGTCGTGCTCGCGGTCGTCCAGGGCATAACTGATTGGAACGTCGCCGGTGGACTCCTCGGTTACGTTGTCCACCATGAGGGTCGGCGTGGCGTCGTTGTCCAGACGGAAGGCCAGGGTGGTGGAGGGTTTCTCGCTGACGTCGTTGTCCTGGGCCGTCAGACGGAGCATCGTTTGCGGTGAATCCACCTCATCGGCGTCCGTGACCGAGAGCCAGGTGACGGTAAGGTTCGGCAGCGCCGAGTCGTAACCGCGGACGAGGGACTTGTCCAGCGGTTCGATGGATTCCTTCGTCGTGGCCGGTCTCCAGGTTGTGCCGCCGTCGAGGGAGTACTCGAGAACGATATCGCAGATGTCGTTCTCGACGTCGTCGATGGAGAAGGTCAGCAGAACCTCGCCCGAGACCTCCTGGCTGATGTCCACCACGCGGGCCGACGGCGGGGCGTTGTTGTCCACCTGGAACGGGACGGTGTCGTCCTCCTCGCCCTCGTCCAGGTCGCTGGGGATGATGCGGAACTGGATGGCGGATTCATCCAGGGCGGGCAGGTCCTTGTCGGAACGCCAGACCAGCACGCCCTTGGAGCCGTCGGGGGAGGAGGGCACGCCGGCGAGCTTGCCCTCCACGGTGGCATCGTTCCAGGTCTGGCCGAAGTCCTTGGAGAAAAAGCACATCAGGCTGCAGGGGTCGCCTTCCTCGTCCATGACCTCGTAGTTGATGTCCACGCTGCCGTACTGCTCGCCGGTGAGGTTCTCCACGTACATCGACGGCGGCTGGTTGTTGTCCAGGACGAAGGGCCCCAGGACGGCCCGCTCGCCGGTGTCGCGGTCCGACGGGGTTATGGAGAACAGGCACTTGTCGATGTTCTGGTTGGGCAGGTCGGCCATGGAGTCCCACCACAACTGGTCGGTGTAGTGGGTCTTGTCTATATAGTCGGTGTTGCCCTCTATCCAGGCCTCGTGCCAGGTGGCGCCGCCGTCGATGGAATACTCGGCCACATAGGAAAGCTCGTCCGCCTCGTCGTCCTCCAGCCGGTAGTCGATGAAGACGTCCTCGGTCTGCTCGCCCTCCAGCGGCTCGAAGACGACACGCGGCGGGTTGTTGTTGTCCAGGTGGATGATGGAGGACTCGATGGCGCGCCCCAGGCCCGTCTGGTCCTTGGGCATGAGCTTTATCTTGATGTCCGTGTCCTCGAAGTGGTCCAGGTCGTCCCGGCTGTGCCAGGTAAGGGTGCCGTTGTACTGGCTCTTGGACAGACCCTCGACCTGACCCGTGCACGAGGCGTAGTGCCAGTAAACCCCCGAGTCGTCGGTGAACAGCACCTCGAGGTCCACCAGGTCGCCCTGGCGGTCGTCGATGTGGTAGTGAATCGTAATGTCGCCGGTCTGCTCGCCCTCGATGGGGTCCATGGTGACGTCGGGCACCTCTCCGTGACCAAAGAGGGTGACATGGGAAGGGTTGTTCAGGAACATCGGCCAGGGCTGGTTCGCCACTCGGTACGACCCGGCCCCCATCTCGAGGTCCTCGATTTTTCCGGCGAAGTTCGTGCCGTAGACAATCTCGGTGGCGCCGTTCCCGTCCAGGTCGCCGATAGCGGGGGTGCTGCGGATGGGGAACCCCTGCATCCCGGTCCAGGGGAAACCGGAGACCTCGAGACCGGTGGTCTCCCAGGCGTAGAGGACGCCGTCCTCGGCCCCGACGACGATGTCTACATAGCCGTTGCCGTCGATGTCGCCGATGCTGGTCGAGCCCTTTATCGGGGAGGGGGAGCCACCGTCGACGGTGGTGGCCTCGAGGGGGAAGCCGGGCACCAGACGCCCGTCCTGTTTGAAGGCGTACACCCGCCCGTCGCCCGAGGCGATGACCACCTCCACGCCGCCGTCCCCGTCCACGTCGGCGAAGGCCGGCGAGGACTGGAAGATGCGGTACTCGGTGGTGACCGGCCAGCCCGGCAGGAGTCTACCGTCGGGCTTCCAGGCGTAAACCTTGAAGTCGTAACTGCCGACGACGATTTCCAGGTACCCGTCGGCGTCTATATCGCCCAGGGCCGGGGAACTCTTCACGGAGAAATCGGTGTGCTGGGGCCAGCCCTCCAGGGTCGTTCCGTCGTGGTTGAGGGCGTGGACGAGGCCGTTGTCGTCGCCGATGAGAATCTCCAGCTTGCCGTCGTCGTCGATATCACCCACGGTGGGAGAGCTCTCGCTGGGAGCGCCCAGGTTGTAGGGGAATCCGGGAAGGGCGTTACCGCGGTAGTCCCAGCCGTAGAGATAGCCGTCCTGACTGGCGATGAAGATGTCGGCGACGCCGTTGTCGTCCAGGTCCGCGATGACCGCGGAGCCGCGGACGGGTCCACCGGTGGTCTTGGGCCACCCCGGGACGTTGGTGCCCGAGTTTTCGACGGCGTACACCTTGCCGTCCTCGGAGCCGAAGACCACCTCGGGCCGGTTGTCCCCGTCTATGTCTCCCGCGGCCGGCGAGCTGAAAACGGGGCCGCCGGTCTGGACGAACCAGGAGATGAGGAAGGAACCGCCGCTCGAGCGGTAGGCATAAACACGGCCGCCACCGGAACCGATGACGACCTCGGGATGCCCGTCGTTATCGAGGTCAACGAGGCAGGGGCTGGACTCGACGACCTGGTTGGATTCGATGTCGGCGTCGGCTCGCGCAACCCACTTCGAGGTGACGCCCAGGGCCGACGTCGCCAGGAGGAAGGCCAGTATGACAACCGCGGAGGAAAGGAGAGACGACCTGTTGGTAAAGTTCATAGATTGCCCGGTCGTTGAGAGAATCGCACCCCAACCGCTTCCCCTCCCCGGAGCCGTACCGGTCGGGGGAGGCCCTAAGCGGAAATAACCTTGAAAATCCCCCGGGCACCGGAATCGCAACTTGGGGATATACTTGGGGTTAAGCTAACACACGGCCCGGTTTAAAGTCAACCGATGAGACCCCCGCTCCCGACCCGGCGAAGGGAACCGAGAAAGTCGTGATGCCGTACACCTTGTTCTACCGTCGTAGAGCATGGTACACTTTTTTACCGGGCGCGTGTTACTCCGCTTCATCGATTATCTATGTCGCATGAGTGGGGGGTATTTATCACCGCTCAGGGGGCGTTTTTACTCCCTCACATGGCCATAGCTGGCCACTCTACGTCGTAAAATACGGACCCGTTCCGTAAAAATCAGGTCAGGCACTAACCTATGGGATTTCTAAAGAAGGTCTTCGGCTCTAAATTCAGCCGCGACGTCAAGCGCGTCCTGCCCATCGTGGACCGAATAAACGCCCGCTTCGATGAACTGGTCAGTCTGCAGGACAGCAATTTCCGCGCCCGTTACGAGGAGGCCGACCCCGAGGCCGAGCTGGTCGGCATAGCTCAGGACTTCGCCGACCCCGAGCTGCGCCGCTGGGTCGCCGCCTTCACGCTCCGGACGCGGGATTTTCAACAGCGTCTGCGGGAGGGATGGGAGGAGGCGAAAGAAGCCGGAACCGAGGAGAAGGAATACTGGGCTCATGCGCTGGACGAAGACACCCTCGTCGAGGCCTACGCGAGCGTCAAGGCGGCCTGCCACGTATTGAAGAAATTCCGCGCGAGCTGGGACGTGGTGGGGCACGAAACGGTCTGGGACATGGTGCATTTCGACGTGCAGCTCATCGGCGCCATTTTCCTGCACCGCAAAGCCATCACCGAGATGGCCACCGGCGAGGGAAAAACCCTGGTGGCCACCATGCCCCTCTACCTGAACGCCCTCCCCGGCCGCGGGGCCCACCTGGTGACCGTCAACGACTACCTGGCGAAACGCGACGCGGCCTGGATGGGCGGCGTTTACAACTCCCTCGGACTCACCGTGGGCTGCATCCAGCACGACATGGAGCCGCCGGAACGCCGGACGGCCTACGCCTGCGACATCACCTACGGCACCAACAACGAGTTCGGCTTCGACTACCTGCGTGACAACGGCACCGCCACCACGCCCGAGCAGCTCGTGCAGCGCGGCTTCTACTTCGCCATCGTGGACGAGGTTGACTCGGTGCTCATCGATGAGGCGCGCACGCCGCTCATCATTTCCGGGCCCGCCCCGGAATCCACCCACCGCTTCGACAAGCTCAACCCCCTGGTCCGCGACCTCTCCCGCAAGCAGCACACCCTGATAACGAAGCTTCTGACCGAAGCCGACAAGTTGATGAAGGACGAAACCGGCGAGTCCGACCGGCTCTACGCCGAGAAGCTGCTGCTCGTCCGGCTGGGCTCCCCGAAGAACCGGCGCCTATTGAAGATTATGGAGGACCCGTCGGTCCAGCGCCAGGTTCAGGCCGTAGAGAACGAACTGATGGTCTCCAAGGGCCTCTCGGATTTCAAGGAGGAGCTCTACTACTCCATCGAGGAAAAATCCTTCGCCACCGACCTCACCGAGAAGGGGCGTCAGGCTCTGTCCCCCGGCATGCCCGAGCGCTTCACCATGCCCGACATCGACGCCCTCATCGAAGAGGTCGACGCCCTGGATATGGACCCCGTGGCGCGCGAGGAGCACCGCAAGAAGGTCATCGAAGAAGCCGCGGTGCGCACGGAGGAAATCCAGAACATCATTCAGCTCTGCAAAGCCTACACGCTCTATGAGCGCGACGTGGACTACGTCGTCAAGGACAACCGGGTCCTCATCGTGGACCAGTTCACCGGGCGGCTGATGCCCGGCCGGCGCTACTCCGAGGGGCTCCACCAGGCCCTGGAGGCCAAGGAGGGCGTTCAAATCGAGCGGGAGACCATCACCCTCGCCACCATCACCCTGCAGAACTACTTCCGGCTCTACGAAAAGCTCGCCGGGATGACCGGCACCGCCGAGACCGAGGCCCAGGAGTTCGGCGACATCTACAAGCTCGAGGTCAACGTCATTCCCACCAACGAGCCTATTCGCCGGGTGGATTACGACGACCTCATCTACAAGAGCCGGCGGGAGAAGTACGCGGCGGTCATCGAGGAAATCGAAAAAATCCGCCAGGCCGGCCGGCCGGTCCTGGTGGGCACCGTGTCGGTGGACGTCTCGGAGACCCTTTCCCGGCTCCTCAAGCGCCAGAACATCCCCCACAACGTCCTCAACGCCAAGAACCACCAGAGCGAGGCGGAAATCGTGCGCGAGGCGGGCCATGCGGGTCGGGTGACCATCGCCACCAACATGGCCGGCCGCGGCACCGATATCAAGCTCGGCCCCGGCGTCGTCTGGTGCCTCTACCCCGAGGACCACCCCCTGACCGGGAACGGACTCTGCTGCATAAAATGCCGCCGAGAGACGGCCGACGGCGAGCTCCACGCCTACGAATGCTACACCTGCCCGAAGATTCTGGCCCAGTGCGAGGCAGGAACGACCAAGGCCCCCGGCGGGTCGTACAAGATGCCCTGCGGCCTGGTGGTGGACCCGGCGAATCCGCCGTCGGAAGACTCCGCCCTGCGCGCCTTCGCCAAGAACTCCGAGCTCACCCCCTGCGGCCTTCACATCATCGGGACCGAGCGCCACGACGCCCGCCGCATCGACCGGCAGCTCCGCGGCCGCTCCGGGCGCCAGGGCGATTCGGGCTCCTCCAGGTTCTACCTTTCCGTGGAGGACAACCTGATGCGCCTGTTCGGCTCGGAGAGAATAGCCACGGCCATGGAGCGCGCCGGGGTCGAGGAGGGCGAGCCCATCTACCACCCGCTCATCACCAAGACCATCGGCACGGCCCAGAAGCGCGTAGAGGATTACCATTTCGGCGTCCGCAAGCGCACCCTGGAGTACGACGATGTGGTCAACAAGCAGCGCGAGGTCATCTACGAGCTGCGGCGGCGCATCCTCGAGGGGCGCGACCTCAAGGACCACATCCTCGGCCTGATGGAAGAGGCCGTCGAGGTCAAGCTGGACGAAATCGCCTCCGACGACCTTCCCGCCGATGACTGGGACCTGGACGGCCTGCGCGGCTGGTACATGACCACGTTCCCCGCCATCCTGCGGCCCGAGGAGCTGGAGGCCACGGCCCGGGACAAGGGGCGCGAGGGGCTGTACGAGGCCCTGCGCTTCGGCATCGAGAAGGCCTACGAGATGCGCGAGGCGGAGTACGAGCCGGACCAGATGCACCTCCTGGAGCGCTTCGTGCTCCTGTCCCACCTGGACACCGCCTGGAAGGAGCACCTTAGCGCCCTGGACGCGCTGCGGGAGGGCATCGGCCTGCGCTCCTACGGCCAGCGCGACCCCCTCGTCGAGTACAAGAAGGAAGCCTTCGAGGCCTTCAGCGAGATGATGGACACGGTCAACGAGGAGGTGGTCAGCCGCTTCTTCCGTTACCGCCTCACCTCGCAGACCGCGGAGCGGGCCCGCCGGCGACAGGAGTCCTACGCCAACACGCCGGAACCTGGCGCCGGGCAGCCCTCCTCAAAGAAGACGCCGCGGCAGACCAAGCACGACGATGAGGGGAAGAAGCTGGGCCGCAACGACCCCTGCCCCTGCGGCTCGGGGAAGAAGTACAAGAAATGCTGCTGGGACAAGGACCACGGGCATTGATGAACGACGCGCCCGTCTTCCAGTTGGTGGATTTCGTCGCCAGCCCCACCCAGGAGCCGCTCAACCTGAGCCTCGCGGCCGGCGGCCTCACCACCCTCACCCTGCCCCGGGGCGAGCGCCGGTCCCTCGTCCGGGCCGTCCTGACCGCCCGACGCCACCGGGGACGGATGCTCCTGCCCCCCGACGGCTGGGTGCCGGGTTCCGCGTCCCCCGTTACCCTCGTCGTCCAGGACACGCCGCCGCGGAACCGCGTCGCCGTCTGGCTCGGCGAACCAGCTTTCCCCTCCCTCACCCCCGCCGAATCCCTGCTCCTGGCCGCCCGCACGGGCGGGTCGAAACTGTACGACCCCCAACGGCTGCTCGCCCCGCTGGGCCTGTCGAGCGGTGACGGGACAGCGGGAATGCTGAGCGGGCCGGACCGGGCCCGGTTGGGCCTGGCGACGGCCCTGGCCTCCGAGCCGGGGGTAATCCTCGCCGATAATCCCCTGGCCGGGCTGGATTCGGGCCTCCGGGAGGAAATTTTCGCGCTCCTCCCAGCGCTGCTCGGAACATCCGCGTGCCTGTATCTGGACGGCGGCCGATGATAGGGGTCTGGTTCACCTACGGCGTGGTGGACGCCCTCCGCCGACGACGGCTCCTCCTGGCCTACCTGGTCGGGCTGGGCGCGCTCCTCGTCGCCGGCCTGGCCCTGACTGGGCGATTCATCGAGGCCCCTCCGGGCCAGCAGCTCGTCCTCCTCACCCGCAACCTCCAGTCGCTGGCCTACTTCCCCATCAGCCTGCTCCTGGGGCTCTTCTTCGGTGTGGATGCCGCGGGCGAGGCCGGAAGCGCGTCCTGGTCCTATTTCGGCGCCACGCGGGCCTCGGGCCGCTTCTCGTACCTCTTCGGACGCCTGCTGGCCGCGCTCGTCCTGGCCTTCACCGCTCTCCTAACCCTCTCGCTGACGACGGGGGTCGTGCTCTGGGCCGCGACGGGCAGTTTTTACGCCATGATTCTGGACGCGGTGCTCCTGCTCATCCCCGGTCTCGTATTCACGACGGCGCTGGGATATTTTCTCCGGCTGCACCTGTCGGTTCCTAGCGCGACGGCGGCGGGGCTCGTCGCCATCGCCGTCTCCTTCTGGCTCCCCCTTCTGTGGGACCCGCTCTACTACGCACTGCCGGCGCTGCTGCCCCTCTTCGCCGACCACACCGCGATGGCCGATTTCCACGCCGTCACCCGCTACCCCTTCGAGCTCATCCAGCTCACCGCCTGGAGCGCGGTTCTCGCCCTGTTCGCCCACTTCCGGCTGGGGCGGCTCTGGTTCGGTGATTGGTTCGGGTAAAGCCCTTGCCCCCGGCCGGAGCATCGGTTAGACTTACCCCGACATGAATCAGCCCATGGACAAGTTCGACGAGGTCTTCGGCGACCTCGACCAGAGTTACTCGCACCGGGCGTATCGCTTCGTCCTGGCTGCGGTGGGGCACATCGTCGGACGGCTCTCCGAGCCGCGGCACATCTCGGGGCAGGAACTCCTCGCCGGCTTGCTGGACCTGGGCCGTAACCACTTCGGGCCGCTCGCCGGAGAGGTTTTTGCCGGGTGGGGGGTCAAGGAGCCGCTGGATTTCGGCAAAATCGTCTTCGAGCTCGTCCGGGTGGGCCTGTTGGGCAAGACCGCCGAGGACGACCTCCAGGATTTCGAGAAATTCCCGGAGTTCTTCCGCATAGAACAGGACTACGACTGGCTCAGCGAGGTTCCACCCGAAGACGAGCGGTGAACCGAACATCCGTTCGGAAAGGTGGCGGTCCGCTGTGGCCGCTTTTCTATAGAACGCTCAAGGCTTTACAGCGGCCCGCTTTGCCGCTATAATCGCGAGAAAGTGAGGTAAGGATGGCCTCCCGCGTCCACCTGTTGAGCCTGACCGAAAGCCGCCGGAAAAGCCCCCTGGCCCTCTTCGCCCCGATGCTGAAGGCCGCGGGGCTGGCCGACGTCATCGGCAAGGGCGACATAGTCGCGGTGAAGCTCCACGTGGGCGAGCCGGGCAATCTGGCCTACATCCGCCCCCCCTACGCCGAGGCGGTGGCGGACCTGGTCCGGGGGCTCGGGGGCAAGCCGTTTTTGACGGATTCGACGACGCTCTACACCGGCCGGCGCCGCAACGGGCTGGACCTCATGCGCACGGCGGAACGACACGGATTCGCCAGCGTGAACACCGACGCCCCCTTCCTCCCGGCCGACGGGCTGAAGGGCGACGAAGCGGTGACGGTGCCGTCTCCCGTGGAGGGGAATCCGCCGGTGCATCTCGCCGCCGCCGTGGCCCGGGCCGACGCCCTGGTCTGCCTGAATCACTTCAAGGGCCACGAGGTGACCGGCTTCGGCGGGGCGCTCAAGAACATGGGCATGGGCTGTTCGACCAAGGCGGGCAAGTTCTACCTGCACAACCGGTCCCGCCCCTTCGTCAACGCTGAGCGCTGTACGGGTTGCGGCCGGTGCGTGGAGTGGTGCGCCGCCGAGGCGATACTCGTAGAGGACGGGACCGCCGCAATCCTCGATGCGAAATGCACCGGCTGCGCCCACTGCCTCATGTCCTGCCCGGAGAACGCCATCCGTTTCAAGTGGGACCGGGCGCCGGACGAGGTGCAAAAGCGCATAGCCGAGTACGCCGTCGCCCTGACGCGGATGCTCCGGGGGAAGGTCTTCCACGTCAACTTCGTCACCGACGTGAGCCCGGCTTGCGACTGCTACCCCTTCAACGCCCCGCCCCTGGTGGCCGACCTGGGAATACTGGCCGGCACCGACCCGGTGGCCGTGGACGCCGCGAGCTGGCGGCTGGTCAGCGAAGCCCCCGCCATCTCCGGCTCGGCGGCGGACGGAGCGGAACCGGGAAGGGATAAATTCCGTCATATATACCGGGACGTGGACCCGGGAATCCAGCTCGCCGAGGCGCAGAGGCTGGGACTCGGCACGACGGATTTTGAATTCGTTCAGGAGGTCGGCCGTGGATAATTTCCAGTATGGCGAGCCGATGCCGCCCGCGAGGAAAAAGGCCGGGGTAGGCTTTACCGGAATGATTCTGGCCCTGGTCATCATCGTCGCCGGAGGGACCTTCCTCCTCACCCAGACCTGCGAAAAGGCCACCCACGAGGGCGAGGATGCCCAGGAGGTGCTCCAAGAGGCCCCCGACGTGAACCCCGACGGGGAAAACACCCGCGAGCTCGTCTTCTACACCAGTGAAGGGGAGCTCGTCGTCATGCCGAGCGAGGTGGCCGAGGGCGAGACGCCCGAAGAAAAGCCCCTGGAGCTTCCGCCCGAGCTGGTCAACATCATGGAGGGCGACGGCCAGCACACCACTACGACAAACGGCTCCACCGGCGGTAACGTGACCTACTCGGTCCAGGTGGGGGCCTTCGGCGAGGCGGAGAACGCCCGCAGCCTGGCGGACAAGCTGGGCGCCGACGGGTATCGGGCCTACGTCGTCGAGCCCCAGGCCTCCGATGAAAAGCCGCTGTACCGCGTCCGGGTCGGGCCGTTCCACGACCGGACGGAGGCCGCCAAAACGGCCGGTGAGCTCCAGGAGAAGTACGGCCTCTCGCCCTACATCCCCGGTCAACCGGCCCAGTGACGTACCTCGCCGATTCACCCGCGGGCGGAAGATGACCGACTGGTTCGCCAGCACCGACTGCCGCTGGTATCTGGGCGACCGGCCCTGCCGGTTCAAGCGTCTGTGCCCGGACTGCCCGCACCACGCCCCGCGCGGCGCGGAGGTTCTGGTCATCAAGCTGGGCGCCCTGGGCGACGTCCTGCGCACCGTCGCCCTCCTGCCCGTCCTCCGGCGGCGTCACGGCGAAGACGCCTTTTTCACCTGGGTCACCCACCCCCGGGCCCTGGACCTGGTGGCGAATCAGCCGCTGGTAGACCGAGCCTTGCCGCTGGACCTCGAGACGACCGTCGGCCTGCGCGGGCGGCGCTTCGACGCGGTGTACGTCCTGGACAAGGAGCCCGCGGCCACGGGACTGGGTCTCTCGGTGGAGGCGGAGAAACGGTGGGGCTTCACCCACGACGGGCGCGGCGCCCTGGTCCCGGCGAATCCGGAGGCGGACTATTACTGGCGGCTGGGGCTGGACGACGAGGAGAAATTTTCGAAAAACACGCGCTCGTACCAGGAACTGCTGGCCGAGGCGCTGGCGCTGGATTACCGGGGCGAGCGGTACGAACTTCGGCCGTCCGAGGAGGACCGGCGGACGGCGGCGGAGATTCTGGAGCGGGAGTTGAAGGAAAAGGGCCTGGACCCCGGCGCGCGGCTCATCGGCCTGAACATAGGCGCGGGCGGGATTTTCGCCCACAAGAACTGGCCGCCCGGACGGTACGCCGAGCTCATGTCCCTGAGGCCGGGATGGAACTTTCTGATTCTCGGCGGCCCCGCTGAAGCCCGGGTGATGGAGATTTTGGCGGAGGCTCCCAACGCCCTGGCCGGGGGGAGCGACAATCCGCTGCTCCGCTTCGCCGCCCTGGCGGAAAAATGCGACGCCGTGGTCACCGGCGACACCCTGGGGTTGCACGTGGCGCTGGCCGTTGGAACCCCCGTCGCGGCCCTCTTCGGGCCCACCAGCCCCCGGGAAATCGACCTCTACGGCCTGGGGGAAAAGCTGGTAACCGACTTCGACTGCGCCCCATGTTACCGGCGCGTCTGCGACATCAGCCCCTCCTGCGTGGAGGCCATCGGCACCGACGCGGTGCTCGAGACCGTCGAGCGGCTGCACCGTGGCTGAGCTGCAATTGGTGGGACGGGGCCCCTCACCTCTGGGCGCGTATTCCCTGAAAATTACGTCGGGCGACCGAGTCTGCGTTACCGGCGGACCGGGCTCCGGCCGGACGACCCTCTGTCGGTTGCTGGCCGGCGTCCTTTCACCCGACGCGGGCGGCCTGACCCTGGACGGAGTGCCTTACCCGCCGCCCGACGGCCGGGCGACCGCCCCGGTGGGTTATCTGCCGTTCCCCGCTCCCCCCCTGGGCCGCGCACCGAACATCGAAGCCGATACCGCCCGCCTGCTCGGCGTCGAAAAACTTATCGGCCGGGAGGGACCCTTCTCCACGGGCGAGAACCAGCTCCTGCATCTGGCAAGAATTCTCGGCCGGGGCCACGCCTTTCTGGCCCTGGACCAGGCGCTCGCCCCGTTGGGCACCGCCGATGCGGAACGGGTGCTCGAGGCCCTGAAAAAAACGGACTGCGGCATCCTCCTCACCTCCGCCGAGCCGCTCGCCGGTTGGCGCAATGAGCCGACCGGGGGTCGTCCATGACCCGACGGACCCTGCCCTGGTGGGTGTCCCTGGTGGCCCTGGCCCTGGTCTCGGCGCTCGTCTGGGCCGGGCTTTTTTTCGGCTCGAAACTCATGGAGCCCCCGCGCGGGCTCCGCAACTACGGCGTCCTCGCCCCTCCGCCCGAAACGGCCACCACCAGCATCGTCCTCTGCGGCGACGTGATGCTGGCGCGGGGGGTGCGGGAAAAATCCGAGGTGGTCGGCGACACGGCCTGGCCCTTTCGACGGAATCTCTACCTGACGGTCAACGCCGACATCGCCTTCGCCAACCTCGAATCGCTCTTTTCCGAAAAACCGACCCCGAACCCCGCCCACCTCGTGTTCCAGCTCCGCCCCGAACAGGTGGATGCGCTCCGGGTGGCCGGCTTCGACGCGCTTTCGGTGGCCAACAACCATGCGGGCAACGTGGGTCGCGCGGGCATGGCGTATACGGTGGACCTGCTGCGCGCCAACGGCATAGCGCCGTCCGGCGGGGGGCATAATTTGGCGGAGGCCCACCGGCCCACCATCGTGGCGACGCGGGGACCGACTGTCGCCTTCTGCTCCTACACCGCCGCCGAATCCCTGACCGCGACCGCCGACGCGCCGGGCCATTCGGCCTGGGGTCTGGACCGGCTCCGGGAGGACCTGGCCCGGGCGGAGGACGAGGCCGACGTGGTGGTGGTCAGCCTCCACGCCGGCGACGAGTACGCCCCGCGGGAAAACGCCCTGCAGCGCGATTTCGCCCACGCCGCCATCGACGCCGGCGCCGACATCGTCGTCGGGCACCACCCCCACGTCCTCGAACCTATAGAAATATACCGGGGCCGGCTCATCTGCTATTCGCTGGGCAACTACGTCTTCGACCAGCCCTGGAACTACGACTCCGCCCAGACGGCGGCGGTGGAGGTGCTCCTGCGGGGAGACGAGCCGCGCCGGGCCTACATCCACCCGCTCCAAATCAACGCGGATTTCCAGCCCGAGCCGGTGGACGGCCTCGCGGCGGATGAGATTCTCAAACGCCTGGGTCTGGAGACGACCCGCGTCGAGTTGGGAGAAAATTGACCGGAAATCGGAGCCGTTTGGCGCTAGACTTTTACAATTACCCTCTACCATGGAAAAGGGGGGGGCGGCATGAGATGGATTGCGGTAGTCCTGACACTGGCCGCGGTGGCAGCCTCGGCCGACGTGGGCCCCGACGGCGGATACTCCGGTTCCTACGCCGGCGGCGGTCCCTTCGTCCGCTACTACTTCTACGACTTGGCCGACATCTCGCCGAGCTTCGGGGGCAACTTCCTCGTGCTGGGCGGGCGGGGCTTCGGCGCGGTGAACGACTGGCTGCGCCTCGGCGGCTGCGGCGGCGGGTCCGTGACCGTCCTCGGCGAGACGGACGAGGCGAACAACGATTCGGGCGTCGGCTTCGGCGGCCTGACCGTGGAGCCGTATCTCGCGCTCTCCGACTGGCTCACCGTCTCTATGCCGGTCCTTCTGGGCGGCGGGGGGTACAATTTCCGGCGCCTCGTCGAGAGCTACCCGGACCACGAGTACCGCTACGAGCTCTACGAGTCCGGCTTCTGGCTGGTGGACCCCTGCATCGAGGTGATGTTAAAGCCGAATCCCTTCATCGGGATTGGCCTCCAGGGCGGGTACAGCCTGTTCCTGAACGATAACGACGTTTTCGAGGGCAGCGCCTACGTGGGCCTGGCGGTGTATATTGGGATGCCGTAGGTTGCCCCGGTCGATGATATATGTAGGGCGGGGATTTCAATCCCCGCCGTGTCTACCGCCAGTATAAGAGCCTCACGCCCCATAGGGGCCGAGGGGGGGATTTTTAATTCACTACGGAACCGGCGGCGGCGCGGCCATGAAACCGGGCAACAGGTAATGGAATCCCAGCCCCACCACAATCGCCGGCACCGTGGTCACCAGCGTCGCCAGAAAGGCGCTTTTTTTGTGCAGGCTCAACAGCGGGAAAAGGGCGTCGCCGTCCTGGGACAGCACGTTGGCGATGAGTACGCTGAAGGGGACCATCCCCTGGATGAAGAGGGTGGTGACGACGATTTGCGGTCCGCAGCCGGGGATGAGGCCGATGACCGCCCCGCCGATGACCGCCCACGCTCCGGCGGCGCGCACCAACGCGGTCATGTCCACCCCGCTCCAGGCGTTGAAGGCGTAGAAGGCGAAGTAGGCCGCGGTGACCCACACCACCACGAAGGCGGTGTCCTCGGCGTTGTGGATGAGCATCTCGCGGAAATTCTGGGCCTTCTCCTCGTCCTCCTCGTGGGTGTCGTCGCGGAGGAATTTCTTGGAGAAAATCATCCAGGCCAGGCAAACCACGGCGCCGACAATCCCGAAAATCTCGAAGAGTGGGAAGCCGAACCAGCCGTCAATCGTCAAGGCGGGAATCTGGAGCATCTGGGACAGGAAGGTGAGGACGAACCCGGCCAGGAAGAGGCCCCAGACGAGCCAGAACAGGTTGTGGGTGATGCGGTAGAAGAGGCTCCGGGGCTTGATGTGAGTCCTGGAGTGCAGGACGGCCTCCATTCCCGCGGGCTCGGTGTGCTCGAAGCCGGGCAGCAGGCACGCCTCGCCTCGATGGACCTGTTCGGTGATGGCGGCCATGGCCTCGTTCTCCCGGCCCTTGAGCAGGTTTTTCCCGATGCCCAGGGCATCCACCAGGTACCCCGTGGCGACGCCGACGGTGAAGCTGATGCCGTGGATGACCAGGGCGTGGCCCGGCAGGCGGCTGAAGATGACCCAGGAGCTGTCGCCCATGGTGGCCAGGAGGGTGGCGACGACGGTGCCGAAGGTGACGGTGCCGTTGACGAACAGCGGCATCATGAAGATGGCGCCGCCGCAGCCGGGGGAGACGCCCAGCAGCGCGCCGAACACCGGCTGCCACCGCCGGAACTTCCGCATCCCCCGCACGATGCCCCCGGCGGTGCGCACCTCGAGCCAGCCGAAGAGCAGGAGCATCAGCGCCACCCAGGTGCCCACGCTCAGGTAGGCGTCCACGGCGGCGGTCTTCAATACCTCGAAAAAGTCGGCCATTCCGTTCCCTGAGTCCGAACCGACCCACGAATGACGGCTCTGGTTTATACTACACCCGTCCCCGGTCGAAGGGAACCCTCCATGGAAGGCGACAAGGAACAAAAGCGCATACTGCGGGCCTTCTCGGCCTCCAGCTTCCTCAACGACATGGGCTCGGACATGCTCCTGCCCATAATGCCGTTGTACCTGTTGGGCCTGGGGGCGGGGACGGCGTTCATCGGTTTTCTGGACGGGCTGGGCACCGCCGTCGTCTCCCTGGCGCAGATGGTCTCGGGGTATCTTTCTGACCGGCTGGGGCGGCGGAAGATTTTCATCTGGACGGGCTACCTGGCCGGGGCGCTGGGCAAACTCGGATTCGGGCTGGGCCGGACCCCGGGGCAGATGGTGGGACCGAAGGTGGTGGACCGGCTGGGGAAGGTCCGCGGCGCGCCCCGGGACGCCATGCTGAGCGACGTCTACGGCGCCGAAAAGAGGGGGCGGGCCTTCGGCGTCCTGCGGGCGATGGACAACGGCGGCGCCTTTACCGGGGCCCTCCTGGCCTGGCTGCTGGTGAACACGGTTCCGCTCCGCTGGATTTTTTTCATCGCCGCCGTGCCGTGCGCCATCGCGGCCCTGGTCATCCTTTTCACCCTCCCCGAAAAACGCGTGAAGCGTGAACCGAAGCGGCTCTCCCTCCATCTCCTCGACCGCAACAGCCGCCTGTTCCTCCTGTTCGTCTTCACGGCCTCCCTCGGCCTCTTCTCCTACTCCCTGCTCCTGATTTACGCCGAAGGGGCCGGCGTGCCGCCGGGGATGATTCCGCTCGCGTACCTGGCGATGACGGCGACGGCCGTGCTGGCCTCCTACCGGGGCGGATGGATGCTGGACCGTCTGGGGCGGCGGCCGGTCCTCGTCCTGTCTCTCCTCTCGTTCATCCTGCTCTGCGCGGTCGCCATCCTCGGGCCGTCGGGCTGGTGGTCCGTGATTCTTTTGGTCCTCTACGGCCTGTGCATGGGCCTCTTCGAACCCGCCCTCTCCTGCGCGGCGGTGGAACTTGTGCCGGCGGAGGCGCGGGGGACCATCCTGGGGGCGACGCGCCTGGTGATGGGGCTGGCGGCGCTCCCCGCGAGCTGGCTGGCCGGCTGGCTCTGGGAAACGGTCGGCAGTTGGGCGGCCTTCCTCACGGCGGGGGTGTTCGTCGTTATTGCCCTGCTCCTGTTGCCCCTCGTTAAATTTCCTAAAATTACTCAACCGTAAAAAATGAGGAGACGGTAAAAAAAATCCCCCGACGGGGGAAATTTGCCTTGACGAACCGGAAACTTCGCGCTATACTGGAAACCGGATTAGGTAAATCAAGTTTCGTGGGTATCATGGACTTAGTAGACATTCTCCAACGCACGCGTCAGCCGGAAAACGACGACCCGCGCCGCCGCCAGATTCTGGAGGCCGCCGGGCGTCTCTTCTACCGCTACGGCTTCCGCAAAACCTCCCTGGACGACATCGCCCGGGAGTGCCGCATCAGCAAGAAGACCATCTACCAGTATTTCGACGGCAAGGACGGGCTCGTCAGCGCCGTGCTCTTCGAGCTGGTGTACGAAAAGGTCGATTCCGTGCTGTGGGTCTTCGGCGACCTCATCCCGGAGGAGCTGAAAAGCTTGGTCCCCGAACCGGCGGCCAGGCCGTCCATCCGCGAGATGCTCACGGCCGTCACCGGCTTCGCCCAGAAGACGCGGCAGCGCGTTTCCCTGCAGATGCTCACCGACCTGCGCACCGACTACCCGGAGCTGTGGAGCGATTTCTGGGCGATGCGCGAGCCCTTCATCGAAGCCGTCGTGGAGATGATAGAGCTGGGGCAGAAAAACGGCGAGGTGCGGCCGGACGTGAATCCCCTCGTGGCGACCGAGCTCATGCTCACGGGCTTTGAATCAATGTTGAGCTCGCAGCTGCTCGCCGCGCAGGGCATCGGTGTGAGCGATATCGGCGTCAGCTTCCTGAACATCCTGAGCTACGGGCTCCTGACCGAACCTCCCCCGGAGGCGTCCTCGGAATGACTCGCACCCGCGCAATCTCAGCGCAAAACCTCCAGCCGGACGCGGGCGACGCCCGCCTCGAGCATCCCGAGCGCCTTCGCCGCGGCGTAGGACAGGTCGAGAATCCGCCCCTCGACCCACGGCCCCCGGTCGTTGATGCGGACCACCACGCTGCGCCCGTTCGCCTCGTTGGTCACCCGCACGCGGGTGCCGAAGGGCAAGTCGCGGTGCGCCGCGGTGTAGGCGTTCATGTCGAAAATCTCGCCCGAGGCGGTGGGCCGACCGTTGAAGTCTCTGCCGTACCACGAGGCGTAACCGGTCTGGTACGTGCGCGACGGTTGCGGGGTGGCGCGGAAACAGCCGATGACCGCCAGGAGCGCCGCCGGCAGCGCGACGGCGATTACGAAACGCTTGCTCACGGGCCGACCCCTTTCAACAGGCTCAAGCAGGCCTCGACGATTCTATCCGGCTCCAGCTCCAGCAGGCAACGATGATGTTTCAAGGGACAGACGCGCGGAGGGTTCAACCGGCATGGCTGGCACTCCAGGCGTCCATGAAACAACAGCCTCTGCGGATGTTTTTCAGGCGGGCGGAAGCCGAAGACCGGCGTGGTGGGGCCGTAGATGGCCACCACCGGCGTGCCCAGCGCGGCGGCGACGTGGAGCGGCGCCGAGTCGTTGGTCACCACCAGGTCCGCCGCCCGGACGAGGGCCTTCCACCCGCCGGGGGTGAGGTCCGTCAGGCGGAGGGCCCCGGGAATTTTTCCGGCGACCTCGTCGCAGAGCTCCTGTTCGCCCGGTCCGCCGCAGACGACGATTCCGGCGTGCGCCGCCTCCGCCAGTCGCAGGCCGACAAGAGCGAAGGATTCTTGCGGGTACCTTTTACCGCCCCAGGCGCTGCCGGGGAAAAGGACCACCATGGGACGCCCGACGCCCTCCAGACGCCCGGCGACTTCCCGGGAATCGCGGTTCGAAAACGCCAGCATCCCGGCGGGCTCGCCCTCCACGGCGAGGCCGAGAATTTTAGCCAGGTCGCAGACGCGCCGGGCCTCATAACGGCCGAGGACGTAATCCACGCGGTGGGTGTAGAGGAAGCGCCACAGGGTGAATTTCGGCCGGAGCCGCCGATTCGTGAAGGGTGGAGTGTAGGGCCTTTTCGGAGGTCTGTAGCCGACACGGACGGGTGCCCGGGTGAGCCAAGCCAGGATGGCGCTGCGCGCCGAGCGGTGGGGGACGAGCACCGCGTCGTACCGGCCGCGCAGCCCGCGCCCCAGGGAGAGGAGTTTTCGCAGGCCGGGCTCCCCGCGCTTGTCGTAGACGATTACCCGGTCCAGGTGGGGATGCCCTTCCAGGAGCGGGGCCGAAGCGGGGACTACGAGGGCGTCCACCGTCCAGCCATCCCCGGCGAGGAGCGAGAAGAGCGGCGTGGTGAGCGCCACGTCGCCCAGGAAGGCGGTGTTCAGCACCAGCACCCGCCCTTTAACGGCCGAACCGTCCATCGGGTTTAGTATAGCACGTCACCGCAAGGG
>CAYTCV010000007.1:12607-41679 GCA_964436465.1 uncultured bacterium | reverse complement strand
AAGCGTGGGGAAGCGCGAGCGGGTCCGGCGGCGCGCCCCGAGGTTTAAAGAAACCAACCAAGCGAGAGGTCATGGAAGCAGTTCTTGAAATCCGGGGTCTGACGAAGAGTTACGAGCTGGGTCACCTGCGCGCTCCGGCGCTGCGCGGCGTGGACCTGACAATCGGGCGGGGCGAGTTCACCGCCCTGGTCGGCCCCTCGGGCTCGGGGAAGACGACGCTGTTGAACATTGCCGGCTGCCTGGACGTCCCCGACGAGGGTCGGGTCATCCTGGCCGGGGAGGAGGTGCAGAACCTCAAATCCGGCCGCCGGGCCGAAATCCGCGGCCGGAGCATCGGCTTCGTCTTCCAGACATTCAACCTCATCCCCGTGCTCACCGCCCGGGAGAACGCCGAGTACCCCCTCATTTTGGGGGGACACTACCGGAGGGCCGACGCGGCGGAGAAGGCGAGGCTCAGGAAACGCCCGGCGGAGCTTCTGACCGAGCTGGGCCTCGCGGAGTACCTCAACCGCCGCCCCGACGACATGTCCGGCGGACAGCGCCAGCGGGTGGCCATCGCCCGAGCCCTGGTCACCGAGCCGACCGTCGTCCTGGCCGACGAGCCCACCGCCAACCTGGACTCCCACACCGGAACCGAAATCATGAAGCTCCTGAAGGAGATGAACGAGCGACACGGGGCCACTTTCCTCTTCGCCACCCACGACCCCCTGGTGATGAGCTACTGCCGGCGGGTCGTCACCCTGACCGACGGCCGCATCTCCAATGACGGGACCCAGGCCGGGGACGGTGCCCGATGAACAATCTGAAGCTGGCCATCCGGGGCGTGACGCGGAACAAGCGCCGTACCCTCATCACCGCCGGGGCCATCGCCCTCGCGCTCACCGCCATGATAGTGATGAACGCCTTCATGGACGGCTCCACCAAGCAGACCGAGGACAAGGTTATCGAGAGCACGGGGCACGTGGAGCTGTACGCCACGGGCTACTACGATAAAATGCGCACCTTTCCGACCGACATCGCCATCGGCGACCTCGATAAAACGATGGTGGAAATCCGGGGGATGGACGGGGTGACGGACGCCACGGCCCGGATAACCTTCGGCGGGCTGACCGTCCACGGCAACGACGAAATCGCCGGACTTTTCATGGGCATCGAACCCGAGTCGGCCGACCGGGTCCACCACTTCGCCGACCAGGTCCAGACGGGCCGGTATCTGACTCCGGACGACCGGGACGCATGCAACGTCGGGTATCGAATGGCCGAGCTACTGCACATCGAGGTCGGCGACACGCTCACCGTGGTAACCCAGACCGCCTACGGGGCGCTCACCGCGGTGGACCTGACCGTGGTCGGCATCCTGGCGACGCTGAACCCCATGATTGACGAGGCCGGGGTTCTCCTGCGCCTGGCGGACGCCCAGCGGCACCTGGAGCTTCCGGACGCCGCCACTTCCATCATCGTCAACGGAGAGGACCCGGGAAAGGCCGAAAAGCTCCGGGACGACCTCCTTGCCACCCTGAACGCCGGGGTGAAACCCGAACCTAAACCGACTGAAAGCGTCGCTCCCGCCGACGACGAGGAGGTGCCGCTCTTCGCCGAGGGCGCCCCCACCGGTGGATTCGCGGTGCCGAAGGAGCAGGTCGAGGCCCCGACCAAAGCCGGTTTCGAGGGTTACACCTGGTATCAGCTGAACTACCTCATCTTCGAGCTGTTGGACTTCAAGAACCAAATCATGGACATCATCCGCGCCATCATGGTCATTCTGGCGGCGGCGATGATAGTAAACACCATGCTGACCAACGTCTTCGAGCGCACCCGGGAAATCGGCGTGCTGATGGCCATGGGGGCCAAGGGGCGCCAAATCCTCGGAATTTTCCTCGGCGAAGCGACCACGCTCGGGGCCATCGGCTCCCTGGCGGGCGTCATCCTGGGAGGGGCGTTCGGGCTGGTTTTACAGAACGTCGGCATCGACCTGGGCGACCAGTTCACCACCCTCATTAAAATCCCCATGGACCGGGTCTTATACGCCCTGGTCCGGCCGATGATGCTCATAAACGCCTTCGGTCTGGGGCTTTTCATCAGCATTCTGGCCGGGCTCTATCCCGCGGCCAAGGCCGCCCGGATGCAGCCCACCAAAGCTCTGCGCTATAACTAATCGGGGAGCGATGAAACTGAACGGTACTCACCGGGAGGACCTGTGAACAGCCTGAAGCTCGCCATCCGCGGCGTGATGCGCAACAAAAGGCGCTCCCTCATCACCGTCTCGGCCATCGCCATCGCCATGGCGACCATCGTCGTCATCAACTCCTTCATCGCCGGGACGGACAAGCAGATAAACGATAAGGCGGTCGAGACCACCGGCCACCTGCAGCTCTATGCCCCGGGGTACTACGACGAGAGGCGTACCCTGCCCACCGACATCGCCATCGGCCACCTGAACCGGGTCATGGAGACGCTGCGGGCCACGGAAGGCGTCACGGACGTAACCGCCCAAATCATCTTCGGCGGTCTGTCCACCTTCGGCGGGCAGGAGATGGGCGGGTATTTCGTGGGTCTCGAGCCCGAGGCCGCCGACCGAATCGAAAACCTTGCCGGTCGGGTTACGGAGGGGAGATACCTCACCGACTCGGACGCCGATTGCTGCGTGGTCGGCTATCACATGGCCGAACTGCTGGGGATGAAGCTGGGCGACGTGCTGACCGTCGTCACCCGGACCGCCTACGGCGCGCTGACCGCCATCGACCTGACCATCGTGGGAATCGCGGCGACGATGAATCCGCTCATAGACGAGGGCGGGGCGCTCATGCTCCTGTCCGACGCGCAGAGGTATCTGGAGCTTCCCGACGCCGCCACCACGGTCATCGTCAACGGCGAGGACCCACTGCAGTCCCCGGCGCTGAAAGAAAAAGTCCTGGCCGCCCTGGCCGATATAGCCCCGCCCAAGGGCGGCGGTGATGCCGCGGTCGCTTCCGCGACGGAGCCCGCCGCCGCGGGCGACTCCGGCGAACCGGTCGAATCGCCCACCCGCGAGGGCTTCGAGGCCTACACCTGGCAGGAGTTGAACCAGGTGATGCTCGACATGATACAGATGCGGCAGAAGATGATGGACATCATCCGCGCCATCATGATAGTGCTGGCCATGGCCATGATTGCCAACACCATGCTGACCAACGTCTTCGAGCGCACCCGGGAAATCGGCGTGCTGATGGCCATGGGGGCCAAGGGGCGTCGGATTCTCACGCTCTTCATCGGCGAGGCCGCGGTGCTCGGCGTCATCGGCTCAATAATAGGCGTGGCGTTCGGAGCCGCCATCGGATTGTTCTTGCAGAACGTGGGCGTAACCATCGGCGACCAGCTGACCAGCGTGGTAAATATACCCATGGACAACGTGTTCTACGCCCTCGTGACGCCCGGAATGCTCGCCCAGGCCTTCGCCTCCGGAATCATCGTCAGCGTCATCGCCGGGCTCTACCCCGCCGTCAAGGCCGCCCGGATGCAACCCACCCAGGCCCTGCGCTTTCTCTAAAGAGGGGAACCATGCGACGCCTGATTTTTCTTGCGCTCCTTATCGCGGTCCCGGCACTCGCCATCACCGCCGAGGAAATCATCCAGGCCGTGGACGACAACATGGTCTACGACACGCTCACCGCCGTGGCGAAGATGGAAATCGTCACCCCGGAGGGCGACACGCGCACCAAGCTCATGACCATCATCGCCCGGGGCTCGGACGACGCACTCATCGAGGTGACGTACCCCCAGCGGGAGGCCGGCACCCGCCAGCTCCGACTGGGCGACGAGCTGTGGCTCTACATCCCCGCCGAGGATAAGGAGCTCAAGCTGACCGGCAACATGCTCCGGCGCTCCATGCTCGGCAGCGATTTCTCCTACGAGGACATGATGTCGCGCCACGAGCTCCTGGACGACTACTCGGCCGAGCTGGAAAGCACCGAGGATTACCGCGGTCGGAGCTGCTACGTGATTCTGCTGACCGCCAAGCGGCCCGACGTCACCTACCGGACCCGGAAGGTCTGGATAGACGTAAAGCTCCTGGTGCCGCTGAAGCAGGAGCTTTACGCCGCCTCGGGCACCCTGCTGAAGGAATCCACCATGGGGGGCATCGCCCAGTACGGCGACCGCTGGTACCCCACCGTCATGGTGATGCGCGACCTGGTGCGCGGCTCGGGCAAGACCACGGTGACCATGTCCAACCTCAGCTTCGACGTGACCATCCCCGCGGGGACCTTCAGCAAGTCCAACCTGCGCGGTTGACATAGCCCCGCACCGCTGGCATACTCCGGTGGAGTAAAAGGATTTACCCTATTCCCCCTGGACGTATGGACGCTAAACGTGACATCTGCCCCAACTGCGGCACCCGGTACGAGGCGGACGGCAAATTCTGCATCATGTGCGGAACACCCCGCCCCAAAGGGGACATGGTCTGCCCCTCCTGCAGCGAGCCGGTCCGAGAGACGGACATCTTCTGCGGCAACTGCGGTTTCCGCCTGCGCGGCGACGGCTCCAAGATACCGGCCCGCCTGGAACCCGAGGAAGAGGCCAAACTCCACCACACCCCCACCGATGCGCCCATCACCCTCTCCGAGCTGCTGGCCGTGCCGCCGAAGCTCCCCGATGACGGTCTCATCGTCCGCAAGGCCACCACGGGGGTCAAGTACGGTCCGGGGTCCTTCGAGCGCATAAAGAAGCTCATCCGCAAAGGGGCCATCACCGGGGACGACACAATCGGCACCGGAGACGGGCGCTGGTGGCTCATCAAAGACCACCCCCAGACCTGCGAGCTGGTCGGCGTCGAGGTGGAGGAGCCCGAAGAGGTCAAAATAGACCTCGCCGCGCCCAGAATAGAGCCGGAGACGAAGAAATCCGTCACCAAGGTATCCGCGGAGGAGGAAAAAGACCTCCCGCCGCGTCCCGGCCTCATCCCGCCCGACAACATCTACATCTACCTCATCGACTCCAAGAAGGAGATGGGGCCGATGAGCTACGCCACCCTGGTCAAGTACATCCGCAACGGAACCCTGGCCAAGCACGACTACATCTACTCGACCAAGAACAAGTGGACCAGCTTCCGCGACCTGTTGAAGGAGGCCGGCGAGGGGGCGTAGTCGGGGGAAGCGGGAGCGGATATTCGAGGCGGCCCCGGGGGGGCCGTTTAAGTATCGAACCCGGCGCGCCGAACTATACCTCGGGCAAAAAGGGCGGAGCCGTTATTCCCCGCTCCGGGGACCCGGGACGGCCCCGTCCGGTCCGATGTGCTAAAATAGCACAGATTTAAAGCCGTCCGGAGAGGTTGACGTGTACTGTCCCGCCTGTGGCAAAGAAAACCCCGACCACGCGCGCTTCTGCCGCCACTGCGGCACGCGGATGCCCGACCTGGCGACGGAAACCACCACCGATGCCGACCTCGAGCTCATCGAGGGCGCCAGCGAGTTCGTCGGCCAGACCCTCGGCCGCTACCGGGTCCTGCGCAAGCTCCGGACGACCTCGACGGGCATCGTTTACCGCGCCCTGGACACCCAGCTCGACCGCATAGTCGCCCTGAAAATCCTCCCCCACGGCCTTGGCGTCACGGGGCCGGATTCCCCGAGCCCCGTGGAAGAGGAGGAGGCGCTGGAGGCCTTCCGTGAGGAGGTCAACCTCGCCGCCAACCTCGAACATCCCAACATCCTGCCCGTCCACGACTTCGGACGCTTCGGCGATAACTACTTCGTGGTGATGAAGCAGGCCGACGGACACTCCCTGGCGCGGCACATCGAGAAGCGCGCTCCCCTGGCGCCCGTCGAGATGCTGCGAATAGGCATCCAAATCGCCACGGCCCTCGTGTACCTCCACAAGCGCTTTATCATCCACGGACGGCTCTCGCCCTCGGGAATCATCCTCCAGGACTCGGGGCACGTCCTTCTGCGGGACATCACCTTCCTCGGACGCAAGCACCCCCGGCCCCTCTCACCCGAGGAGAAAATCTACCAGGCGCCGGAGTTGGAAAAGGGCGGCGCCTTCGACGCCCGCTCGGACATCTACTCCCTGGGCGTCATCCTCTACCAGCTGCTCACCGGCCACCTCCCCTACACCGAACAGGGCGGCGAGGCCGACGAGCTCACCGTGCGCGGCGTACCGCTGTCCCTGGAGGAACTCCTCATCTCCATGATACAGCGCGACCCGGACAAGCGGGTGAACTCCGTCGAGGATGTCCGCGAGCGGCTCCGGCGCGCCTACTCCCTCTCCATCACCTCCATGGCCGGCGAGGAGGACCTGACCGGGGAGTTCATCGACTTCTCCCGGCTCTCGACGGCCCAGGAGTCGGACCGCCGCGTCATCCTGGAGGGATTGCTCGGCGCCCTGGCGAAGGACATCGACCTGAAGAGCCTGCTGGTCGTGGACACCGACGCCGAGGCTCTGGACGCCATCGCCGCCGGAGAACCGGCTCCCACGAACTCCATCGGACGCCTGTCCTTTTACTCCGCCCTGGACGAAACGGTGCGGCTGGCCCGGATGGGACAACTGGCCGACGCCCTGGAAAACCTCGTCGGTGAGACGAAAATCGCGAAACAGAAGACGCTGCCGGCGACAAAAACGTTCCTGTCCCGGGTGGGCGAAAGGGAGAGGAAGCTCAAGCGCGCCCGCTTCATCCTGGGCAACAACCTGGTGACCGAGTTCCGCCGGGCGGCGGAGAGCTTCACCCAGGTGCTCTCCGGAGATTCCAACTGCGAAGAAGCCCGCGAGGGTCTCGCCATCCTCTCCAGCCTCGGCGAATTCTGGCAGCAGGCCAAGGAAAAAACCAAGCGGAAGTGGTTCCTGCCGACTATCATCATAGGCGGGGCCGGGATTCTGATTACGGTCCTGCTCCTGGTCTTCGGCGGCGGAAACCCGGGGATGCTGGCCGACACGCTCTCCCCGCGCGGCTTCCTCCCCGGCGGCATCCAAAACCTGCTCGGCGAGGCCGGCGAGGCCGAATCCGTCCTGGCTCTGCCCTCGGCCCCGGTAAGCGAGCCCACCTTCTCGGGCGACTGGGTCCTCGTCCCCCTCGAGGGGGCCACCCTGGCCGCATACTCCCTGGCCTCGGAAGAGGAAGTCTGGCGCCAGAGCGACTTCCCGGTGGACCACCCCCCGCTGGTCTACCGGAAGGAGATAATCTCCGCTTCGGGTCAGGTTCTCACCCTGCGCGACGCCGACGGCTCGACCATCGCCACCCACAACATCGAGGAGCGTTTGGCGGGAATCCCCGCCCTGGGTCCCGAGGGGCAGCTCTACGTGGCCAACGAGAAGGGGACCATCTACGCCTTCGACCTGGCCACGCCGCACAAGCTGCGTTTCCTGTGGTCCATCTCCAGCCAGGCCCGCCCCGCCGGCCTGTTCCCCACTCCGGCGGGGAAGAAGCTCCTGGTCAGTTTCATAGACGGCTCCCTGGTGCTCTTCGACGGTTTCAACGGCGGCGAGCTCTGGCGGCATCAGATTCTGGGCTCCCCCGTGCCCACCGCCCGTTCGCCCCAGCCGGTCATCACGGGGGACGCCGTCTACATCGCCGCCTCCAACCAGTGCATCGCCCTGTCCCTGGAGGACGGCTCGTTACTTTGGGAACAGGAGCTCTCCGGACCCCTCGGCAATCCGACGCTCTGGGAGGGGTCCCTGTTCATCCCCTCCGGCGACGGTCGCATATACAGATTGCTGGCCGACGGCGGGAACGTGGCCGAGGTGGAGAACCTCGGCAGCGGACTGACCCTGGAACGGCCGCTGGTCTGTGGGTCGGAGCTCATCCTCCGCCTGACGGACGGCAGCCTGTTGCCGGTGCGGACCACCGACCTGCGGCCGGTGAACCGGGAGCTGCCCAAGGCCGATTTCCCCCTCTGCGCCACCAAAGGCTCGGCCTGGCTCATCCGAGGCACGGTGGTGTACCGGCTTTCGAGCAACGTGGAAGATTGACCATCCCCCGCAAAACCCGCGCATGACCAACGATTCCCAGAACGTCCCCTTCGTCCATCTCCACAACCACAGCGAATACTCCGTCCTCGACGGCATGTGTCGCGTGGAGGACATGGTCTCCCGGGCCGTGGAGTACGGCATGGGCTCGCTGGCGCTCACCGACCACGGCAACATGTTCGGCGCGGTCAACTTCTACCAGACCTGCCGGCGGCGGGGCATCGTGCCCATCATAGGCTGCGAGGTGTACCTGGCCCCCGGCTCCCGCTTCGACAAACAGAAGGAGCGCCGGCACCTCATCCTCCTGTGCGCCGACCAGACGGGCTACCGCAACCTCATCAAGCTCACCAGCCTGGCCCACACCGAGGGCTTTTATTACAAGCCGAGAATCGACCGGGAAATTCTCGAACGGTACTCGGCGGGCCTGATATGTTTATCGGCCTGCCTCTCCGGCGAGATTCCGCGCCTGTTGCGCAACGACGACTACGCGGGGGCGCTGGCGGCGGCCGGTTGGTTCGGGGAGGTCTTCGGGAGGGAGAATTTCTTCCTGGAGCTGATGTACCACGGGCTCGACGACGAGCTCAAAGTCAACCGCGGCCTGTTGTCCCTCTCCCGGGAGCTCGACCTGGGAATCGTGGCCACCAACGACTGCCACTACCTGGACCACTCCGACCACCGCGCCCACGAGGTCCTGCTCTGCATCCAGACGAGCAAGACCCTCGCCGACCCGGACCACATGCGCTTCCCCTCGGACCAGTTCTACTTCAAGAGCCCCCGGGAGATGGCGAAGACCTTCGAGGAGCTCCCGCAAGCGCTCGCCGCCACCGAGGATATCGCCCGGCGCTGCCGCCTCGACCTGGAGCTGGACCCCCTGGGCGGCAAGCTCCCCTCCTACCCCGTTCCCGAAGGCTGCGGGGGAGAGAGCGCCTACCTGCGCGAGTTGGTGCGGGAGAAGCTCCCCGAGCGCGTCCCCGACTACGGCGACGAGTACACCAGCCGGTTGGCGGAGGAATTGAACATCATCGAAGCCATGCACTTCCCCGGCTTCTTTCTCATCGTGTGGGACATCATCCATCAGGCCCGGCAGATGGGGGTCGAGGTCGGCCCGGGACGCGGCTCCGCCGCCGGTTCCCTGACGGCGTACGTCCTGGGCATCACCGATATAGACCCCCTCGAGTACAACCTCCTCTTCGAGCGCTTCCTGAACCCCGAGCGGGTGAACCTGCCCGACTTCGACCTGGACTTCGCCGACGACCAGCGAGAGCAGGTCATCGAGTACGTAAAGCGCAAGTACGGCGAGGCCAACGTGGCCCAGCTCATCACGTTCTCCCGGCTGGGGGCGCGGGCGGTCATCCGCGACGTGGGGCGCGTCCTCGGCGTCCCTCTGGAGGCGGTGGACCGGGTGGCAAAGCTCGTTCCCTTCGGCCCGGGCGTGACGCTGGCGGGCGCCCTGGAGACGACCCCCGAGCTCAAATCCGTTCAGCGGGACGACCCGCTCATCGCCGAGGTCCTGGGGTACGGCCGGAGCCTGGAGGGGCTGGTCCGCCACGCCGGCACCCACGCCGCCGGGGTGGTGCTCTCCGACCACCCCCTCGACGAGATGGTGCCCATGTATACGGGTAACACCACCCAGTACGACGGAAGCTCGGTGGAAAAGGTCGGGCTCCTGAAAATCGATTTCCTGGGCCTGAAGAACCTCTCGGTCATCCGGGACTGCCTGGAGCTCGTCTACCAACGGCACGGGAAGCGTATCCGTCCCGAGGACATCGCGTCGGACGACCCGAAGACCTACGAGTTGTTAAAACGGTGCGACACGGCCGGTGTCTTCCAGCTCGAATCGGAAATCGCCCGCGACGTGCTGCGGCGGGTGGCCCCGGACAACTTCCGCGAGCTCATCCCGGTCCTGTCCCTCTTCCGCCCGGGACCCCTGGGCAGCGGGATGACCGAGACATACATCAAGGGCAAGCACGGGACGACGGCCATCTCCTACCCCCACCCCTCCCTGGAGGGCGTCCTGGCGGAGACCTTCGGGGTGATGGTCTACCAGGAACAGGTGATGCAGGTCGCCAGCACCCTGGGCGGCTTCACCTACGGGCGGGCGGACCTGTTGCGGCGGGCCATGGCGAAGAAAACGGGGGAGCTCGACAGCTTCCGCGAGGAGTTCATCAAAGGCGCCGCCGGAAAAGGAATCGACGCAAAAATCGCCCGGCAGGTGTTCGACCAAATCATCCCCTTCGCCAGCTACGGCTTCAACAAGAGCCACTCCGCCGCCTACGCCGTGGTCACCTACCGCACCGCCTGGCTCAAGGCCAACTACCGCCCCGAGTTCATGGCGGCCCTGTTGTCCCACGAGCTGTCCGACGAGGATAAAATCGCCTTCTATCTGGGCCAGTGCCGGCACGACGGCCTGGAGATTCTGCCCCCCGACATCCACCGAAGCTCCACGTATTTCACCGTGGAGGAATCCAACGGCGGCACCGCCATCCGCTTCGGTCTGGGCGCCATCAAGAACGTGGGCCTCGGCATGGTGGGGGAGATAATCGCCGACCGCGACGAAAACGGCCCCTTCGCCTCCCTGAAGGACCTCGCGCTCCGGCTGGGCACCCAGCAGGTCAACAAGCGGGTCCTGGAAAGCCTGGTGAAGAGCGGCGCGGCGGACAGCCTTCCCGGCACCCGGAGCCAGAAGTACGCCGCCATCGAGTCCATCCTCGAGACGGCGGCCGCCGAGCAGCGCGACATACAGATGGGCCAGGAGTCGCTCTTCGGCGGAGAAACCGGCGAGCGGCCCGGCGACCCCCTGGACGAGAACCTCGAGCCCTGGAACGAGCACGAGAAGATGCGGGGGGAGAAGGAGACGCTGGGAATCTACCTCTCCGGCCATCCCCTCACCCAACACCGGGCGGTCATCGAGCGCTTCGCCACCACCGACCTCGACCGGATGCAGAGGCTGCAGGGCGGGGAGTCGCTCCGCGCGGCCGGCGTTTTCACCCAAATCACCCGAAAGCTGGACCGGAACAACCAGCGCATAGCCTTCGCCACCCTCGAGGACGAGGGGGCGTCGGTGGAGGTGGCGATTTTCGCGGAGACGTACGCCCGCTACCGCGAATTGGTGGTCAAGGATTCCGTGGTCCTGGTCGTCGGTCAGGCCCAGACCAACCGCGAGGAAATCAACATCCGCGCCAACGCCATCTACGACCTGGCCCAGGTGCAGCGCCTCCTGGCCCGGCAGCTCCACCTGGAAATTCTCGGCGGCGCACTCACCGACGAGGACCTGCTGCCGGTCCGAGACCTTTTGGCAAAATACCCCGGCGAGCTGGAGGTTTACATCCACCTGAAACTCTCCGGGGGCGGGGCGACCCTCCTGGCCGGCCTGGCGTACCAGGTCGCCCCGGACGATGAGCTGCGGAAAAGCCTCGAGGAGCTCCTCGGGGAGGGGAACGCCTATTTCACCCCGGCCCCGGATATGGGTTAGGATTAGGTTAAAAAGAAGCCCCGTGGGGGCGACGGGAGGCGGTATGCGCCGTATCACCCTCTGCATCGTTCTGGCGACGATTACCTCGGTGTCGGCCGGTTACACCCTCTCCGGCACGGTATCCGGCTGCGGAAAAACCGGAACGGTCTTCGTCGCCGTCTTCGACGAGAAGGCCTGGGACGCCGAGATGCCGCTGTGGCACGTGGAACTGAAACCTCCCACCGGCGGCTCCACCCTGAGCTTTTCGTTCACCGGCATTCCGGCCGGCGAGTACGCGGTCTTCGCCTTCCAGGACGAGGACTCCAACGGTACGCTGAACCTGGGCCTTCTCGGGCCCACCGAGCCCTGGGGCACCTACCGCCACGTTTCCATCATCCCCACTTTCTCCGCCATGGCGTTTCAACTGAACGGGAACAAGACCGGCATCAAAATAACCATAAGCTGAGGGGGACGGTCATGGGCAAGCTGAAGGTTCTTTTAATCCTGTCCCTCGCCGCCGCGGCGATGGGCGACGCCGGCTACCTGGGCTCCGTATCCTCCGGCGCCTCGCCCATCGGCGGGCACTCAGGGATAGCCATGACCGCCGAGGACGTGGTCATCGAGCTCCAGCGCCGGCACGTGGACTACGAGGACTGGAGCGCCGACCTCTACGACGCCACGGTCACCGCCGACTTCCTCTTCACCAACACCGGGGACGCCGACACGGTCTACATGTACATCCCCCACGCGGTACGGACCGTCTTCGTCTCGTACCTCTACGAGGCCGAGGACATGGACACGCCGCTGGAGAATCCGCGGGTGCTGGTGGACGGGGAGCCGGTGGAGGTGCGCAAGGTCTGCCTGGGCGCCTTCGACCCGGAGTTTTTAGGGGACATGACCTGGGACGAGTTCGCCGAGCTGACCCGGCCGCTGTTTGACGAAGAGCCGAAGGCGGGCGAGCCGTTCTACTTCACCCGCTACTTCGTCGAAGGCGATGAGGAGTGGGGAGGGAAAATCACCCACACCGCCGAGGCGGTACTGGCCTACTGGGAGGTCCCCTTCGCCAAGGGAGAGTCGAAGCTGGTCGAGTACGTCCAGGATTACGCGATGACCTCGGACTACGGCGAGAGCGTCTTCCGGCTCACATATCCCCTCTTCACCGGGGCGGGCTGGTCAAGCTCCATCGGCGAGGGTCGGGTCAGCGTCGTGCCAGGCGAGGGCTGCGACTGGAACGATTTGCTGTACTACGTCGGCCTCCACCTGCCGCTCCCGGAGGAGAAGGAGGGCTACCGCCTGGACGTTTTGGAGCCGATAGCCGACCACACGGCTTTCGATGAATGCAACCTGGCAAAATACGACGGCGAGAAATTTTCCCGCGCCATGGTCTGGAGCTTCGCCGACTACGAGCCCTACCCCGGCCAGCTCAACTGCGCCGCCCTCTACCCCGACATCGGCGACATCGGCAACTACCAGTACATGCTCTACGGGGACTTCGAGACCGGCAACGTGGAGGCGTACTACAATCCCTGGGACTACTCGATGATTTACCTCTACCTGGGCCGCTACGCCCCGACGTACTTCATATCCGTGAACCTCGCCGGCGCGCCGCTCTATGATTCCCCCGGCGGCAAGCCGCTGGGCGAGAGCATCCCCTTCACCCAGGGCGGAGAGCTCCTCGAACAGGACGGCAACTGGGCCCGGCTGTCCTGGCGCGACTGGGAGAGCGACCGTGAGGGTGAAGGCTGGGCCAACCTCCTGCCGCTGGACGATGATTGGCTGGTCCTGCCGAACCTGTTGCCCATGCCCGAGTCGTACTACGGGGATGTGCATTGAGCGCGGCGGACATATAAATGGCGCAGGGCGGGGTCCGCACCCCGCCCGTTTATTTCCCGAAATGTAGGGCGGGGATTTCAATCCCCGCCGCTAACTTGCGATGACGTAGGGGCGGACCTTCAGGTCCGCCCGTTTTTTAGGAAGCCCTCACACGTAATCCCATCGGCGAGCCGCTCCCACAGGGAGAGGGAAACGGGCCGACCTAAACGGCGCGCCGTTGGTCGGCCCCTACGAGGGTGACGCAAGATTCACACCTTACATACATATATGGGCGGGCTTCCACACCCACTCCTTATCGGTCAAACCTAAATGTAGGGCGGGGATTTCAATCCCCGCCGCTAATTTGCGATGACGTAGGGGCGACCCTCTGTGGGCGCCCGTTTTTTTCAAATGTAGCCCTCACCCCCATCCCCGTCGGCACGCCGCTCCCACAGGGAGAGGGGGAGGCGGCAACCTCAACCCGCGTTTACGGCTCCACCATCTCCAGCAGCCGGTCGATTATTTCGTCGGAGTGGACCCCCTCGGCCTCGGCGTTGAAATTGATGAGCACGCGATGGCGCATCACGGCGTGGGCCAGGTCGCGCACGTCGTCCACCGACGCCGCCGGACGCCCGCGCAGGGCCGCCCGCGCCTTGGCGCCGAGAATCAGGTACTGCCCCGCGCGCACCCCCGCCCCCCAGGCCACCCAGCGACCGATGAACTCCGGCGCCGTGGGGTCCTCGGGGCGGCTCGCCCGGGCCAGGTTCACCGCGTAGGCCACCACGTGCGGCGCGGCCGGAATTTCGCGGATGAGCCCCTGCAGCTCGATGATTTCCTCGGCGGAAAGGACGGGGGTGATTTCCGGCTCGTCGCGGCCCGTGGTCTGGTTGACGATGCGCTCCTCCTCGTCCCTTTTCGGATAGCCGATGCGGATTTCCAGCATGAAGCGGTCGAGCTGCGCCTCGGGCAGGGGGTAGGTCCCCTCCTGCTCGATGGGGTTCTGGGTGGCCAGGACGAAGAAGGGGTCGGGCAGGGGGTAGGTGGTGTCGCCGATGGAAACCTGGTGCTCCTGCATGGATTCCAGCAGGGCGGCCTGGGTCTTGGGCGGGGTGCGGTTGACCTCGTCGGCCAGGATGAGATTGGCGAACACCGGCCCGCGGAGAAACTGCATGGCCCGCTGCCCGGTCTCCGGGTCCGGCTGGATGACGTCGGTGCCGGTGATGTCGGCGGGCATGAGGTCGGGGGTGAACTGGATGCGGCGGAAGGAGAGGTCCAGGGCGCGGGCCAGGCTGGAGACCATGAGCGTCTTGGCCAGCCCCGGCACCCCGACCAACAGGGCGTGGGCGTGGGAGAACAGGGCCACCAGGAGCTGCTCGACGACCTCCTCCTGCCCGACGATGACGCGGGCGAGCTGGTCCTCTACGCTTCGGGCGGCGTCGGAGAGCCGCTCGAGCTTGGCCGCGGCCTCGGTCGCGTCCACAGGCCCCCTCATGAGAACGGACTATCCGCCTCAATTATACAAAAAAAGCGCCCACGCGGTTCCCGGAGGAAACCAGAAAGGCCGGTCAACCCGGCCTCGTCCACGACGACCCAGGGAGCGATTCAGTCGCCCTCCGGCCAGATTTCCCCCTTGTCGCCCGTCACGACCTCGCCGAATTCGGTGCGCGCCCCGGCGGCGATTTTCGCCCCGGGCATCAGCACGGTCATCGGCGCCACGTAGGCGTCCGGACCGATTACGGCGCCGAACTTCGCCAGGTCCACCTCCACCCGCTCGCCCTTGACCGTCGAGTAGATTTTCCCGTCGGGCGGCGGGTCGCAGAAGACGGTCACCGCGTCCCCCAGCGTCGCCCCGTCGCCGATGACGCACCGGGTCAGCAGGCAGCGCCGACCGATTTGCACGCCGGCCCCGATGAGGCAGTTCCCGATTTGAGTCCCGCCGGCAATTTGCGTGTTGGGCCCCACCGCGGTGCGGTTCATGATTTGCACCCCGGGGTGGATGTAGCAGTTCCGGGAAATCATCACCCGGTCGGTGAGGATGCACCCGCGACCAATCCAGGAATCTTCGAGGATGTTCACGGTTACGCAGCGGTGGACGTCGCCCAGCAGGCGGGCCTTCACGTTGAAGCGTTGCAGCGGGCGGTCCTGCAGCAGGCGCGTGCTCGCTTCCAACAGGTGCCACGGGTAGCCGATGGCGTACCAGCCGCCGTTGGACTCGACCCAGTGCAGCTTCCCCTCGGCGGCCATTCCGGCGGCCGCCCCGGTCATCTCGATTTCGCCGCGCTCGCTCGGCTTCAGGTCGGCCAAGAGCTTGAGGAAGTCGGCGTTGACCTTGAAGCAGCCGGTGTTGACCAGGTCGGAGATGAATTCGGCGGGCTTTTCATGGACGCCGTTGACCCGGTCATCCTGCACGGTGAGGACCCCGAAGCGGCCGGGGTCGGTGACGCGCTGAGCCAGCACGGCGTTGGGGTACTCGAACAACTCCTCGAAATTCTCGTCGCGGTAGAGGTCGTCGCCCATTAAAACGAGCGCCTCGCCGGAAATCTTGTCGGCGGCGCATAAAAGGGCGTGTCCCGTCCCCTTCTGCTCCTTCTGCTCCACGTAGCGCAGCCGGATGCCCCGGTAGCTGGAGCCCAGACGCCGGATGATTTTCTCCCCCATGAACCCGATGACGATGACGGCCTCGTCCACCAGGCCTTCGACGGCGCGCAGGTTCAGCTCGATTATGGAGTGACCGGCGACCTCGTAGAGGGCCTTGGGGGTCCTCACGGTCAGGGGGTACGTGCGGGTGCTCCGTCCGGCGGCGAGGATGACTGCCTGCATTTATTTCGCTCTAGAAGTGGTCCACGGGCTTTATAGCAAAAAACATGCGAAAATGAAAGTAATTACTGCATCGAGAGTTGCGGCGGCGCGACGGTGCGGCTGACGAACATCCCCTCGGCCAGGAGGGTGAATTCGTAACAGCCCCCGGACAGGCGCCCGTCGGGGGGATTTTCCAGGTGGAAATCCGCCGAACCGCAGCTCGTGCCCAGGGTCACCTCCCGCTCCGCTTCGGGGATGAGCCGACCGTCACGGCTCCAACTCCCCGTCAGGCGGGCGCCGGGCTCGCAGTGCCGGTAATTCACGGCGGCCAGGAGCCCCGAACTCTCCCAGTCGATGCGCGTCACGTACTGGGGCGGACGCGGCGGGATGTAGAGCACCCTGGTGGCGAGCGGAATCCCGGTCTCGTCGGCTATGGAGAGGCGGTGGTACCCCGCGGGGACCTCGAAACCGGTCAGGGTGAATAAAAGCTCTCCGTCGCTCGAATCCACCCGCAGGGTCTTGGACAGTGGCTCCGAGGGCAGGGGCGGATTCCAGCGGCAGGTGAAAATGTCGCCGGAAGAAGCGTTCTGATAAAGAACCCGCACCTCGAGCCTTTCGGCGTCGGTCGGTGCGGCGGGGGGCAGAAGCACCTCGACGATTTCGAGCCGCAGCCCTCCGGTCGCCAGGAATATTATCACCCACACCCAGAGGAGGAAGAAGGGGAAGAGGTTTCGGACCAGCGGGCGTTCCATCATTCCACCGCCCTGACCTTGGCCCCGGCGGACTCAAGACCGCTCTCCGCGTCCTCGAATACCTCCAGCAGCTCGCGGGCGAAATCTGCCGCGCCGACACCCAGCTCGGTCAACCCGACCGCCGGCACCGGGGCGCCGGCCGGGTCGTCGTTGAGGCCGAGGTGGATGAGCCCGGCCAGGGGGCTCTTCGTAGCGATGGAAACGGAGAGTTTACGCCGGTCCGGCGTGTAGAGGTCGTCACCCTCGACGAGGACCTTCAAGCCGCGGAGACGCAGGCGCTCGGCGGTCAGGAAGACGTAAAGGCGCTGGCGCAGAACCGTTTCCGCGAGCGTCCGCCCGAACCAAACCCCGATGAGGTGGAGCATCCGCCGGGCGGTGATGCGCTCCCCGGCCCGACGGTCCACCAGGTCCACCAGGTTCTCGGTGGGCACCTCGGCCGGCCCCAGGAAGGCCACGACGCAGTCACCCGTCACGCCGGCCGTTCGGCGCGGCCAGTGCGTGGCGAGCTGAGTGCCGTCGTAGACGAGCTCCGACGGGATGAATCGGGTTTGAAACATAAGTCAAAACCGGGGACCGCCCGGCGATTGTAGAACCGTTCCACTATAAAAACAACCTGGTACCCGATTTACCGGCTCGGTTCCCCCCTTCGAACCTCCTCCGACAAGGCGCGGACGCGCTTCGTCAGAGGGTCGTCTTTATCATGAGCCCCACGTTGAACGAGTCCCGCTCGGGGTCGTATTCGTACATGCGGTAATCGGCGTCCACGTGGATGACGAGGTTCTGGATGATGTTGTAGGAGAAGGAAAGTCCCCAGGCGTGGTCGGTGTTGATGGTCTCGAGGTAGGTGTAGGTGGACGTGTGCGAGTTCAGCCTGTAGGAAATCTCGAAGGCCAGCGTCTCGGTGGGGTAGATGTTGAGCCGGGTGTTTATCCTCCAGTCGTTCTTGAGCCCCATGCTGCCGGAGCTTTCGCCCACCGGAAAAGATACGCTCTCCCTGAAGGAGCCGGAGAAGTCCAGGCCCCAGTATTCGGAAACGCTGAACACCGGCTCGATGAGGAGCTCCCGCGTGAGGACGTCGGTGCCGCTGGCGAAGTCGTCGGTCCGCCGGTTGTTTCGGGACAGGGTGTAGGTAATACCGACGCGCAGGCCATCGATGAGCTTCACCTCACTGCCGAAGCTCAGCTTGATTTCGTTACTCCGGGGAAGGTTGCTCGAGATGCCGCCGATTGTCCGGTCGAAGCCGATGTTGAGGTTCGCGGTGAAGGAAACCGCGTTGGTCAGCTTCCACTTGATGGCCGACGAGACGTCGTTGTACAGGGAGATGGTGTCTTTGTCCGTGCTTATCGGATAGGCGTAGTCGTCGTGGGTGATTCTGTGCTGCAGCTTGAGGATGAAGCTCCGGCCCAGGTCCAGCTGGGCGTCGGTGGTCATCGTGTTCTTGATGTTGGTGAGGACCGAATCGGCGATGGCGAAACGCTCCGGGGGCAGGTCGCCCTCGTCGTCGTAGTACCGCCGGTTCATCGTGTCCTGGGACAGGTTCCAGTGGAGGAACTCGTCTCGGGGCGAATCCCAGTTGAGCTGCAGCTTCCAGCTTATCCCCTGGGATAGGATGTCGTAGAGCGGCCACCATGGCGCACGGATGCGGGAATCGGGGATGGGGTCCAGCTCGGGGTAAATCCAGAAGAAGTATTTCTGGAGGTAGACCTCTTTTTCCAGGTAGCTCGTGGAACCCTCAATCAGGTCCACGGAAAAGATGCCCTTCACGTCGAACGGGGCGTCATAATTCGTCACGAGGGACAGGGTGTTGTTCAACGTGTCCTGGTTGCGCTCGATGAGGTTCATATCCCGGTAGAGAACGCCGTTGAACAGGTACCGCAGCTCCACGGTCCCTTGGTCCCAGGGGGTGTAACTCCCGCTCAATCCCGTGTTTATCCCGCCCATGTAGTACTCCGAGTTCAGGGCGGGCTGCACGGGGTAGTTGCGCACCTCCCGGGAACCGGTCAGGTCGAGGGAGAGCCGGGTGCTCTTGGTCATCTTGTAGTCGAAACGGAGGTCGGTGTTCGCGGACAGGGAGTTGTAGAAGTACTCGCGAAAGACGTAGTCCCAGTCGTAGGTGCCTTCGTGAGTGTCGCTCGTGGTGAAGTAGGTGTTCATGTCGGCGCTGAGGTCATCGGAGAACTGGATGGTGGCGTTGGTCCCCGCCCGCTGGGTCTTCGATTTCTGGTACTGCTCCTGGATGACCAGGTTCGAGTCGTAGTACGTCTCCTCGTAGTAGCAGCCGATGCGGGTTGTATCCACCGGGTTGTAGAAGAGGTCGAAGCGCAGGGTGCGGCTGTCCGAATCGCGCTCGGCCTGGGGCTCGTTCTGAACGCTCTGGTTCAGGGTCAGCCGGTAGGTGAAGATATCTCCCAGGGGATAGGTGAAAGAGAGCGCCGAGCCGATGCGGTTGAGGGATTTACCGCCGTTGAAGTCGATGTTCAGACCGGGCTCGACGCCCGTGTCCTCCTCCCGGGCCCAGGAGGCGGGGGGGAGAATGAGCAACACGAGGATTAACGGGAGGATGCGCCTCACAAAAAAACCTCCGGAGCGGATGTTTATTGTACGGGTACACCGGGCGGGTGTCAACCGCCGGAACTTTTTAACCCTATGTCACTTAGTCCCCTCCGGCGTTGACTAATCAGGCGCCGTGTGATAATGTCTGTTCGCTTTTCATATGGAGGGGCGACCCTGGCCGCCCTTCCCATGTGCAAACCCTCCACGGTCCGCTTTCAAACACGAATTTATGGATGACAAGGCCAACCCGTTGCTGACGCCGGTGGTGAAGGCGGAGAACGCCGCCCGTGACCGGATTTCCACCGCCGAAAACGAGGCGAAGAACGCGCTCCGCGCCGCCCGCGAGGGGGCGGAGGAGATGGTGAAAACCGCGGAAGCCAAGGTCCGCGAAGAGGTCCGCCAGACGGTCGAGGACGCCCGCCATTCGGGCGATGTCGAAGGCGGGGAAATCCTCGAGCGCATCGAGAAGGAAATCGGGGCGATGAAGAAGAAGGCCCGCGGCCGTCTGAAAGAGGCCAAACGGGTCGTCGTGGAACGTATCAGCGGTACCTAGGCGACGATGGCCAACACCCGAGTCCAGCGCATAGAGATTCTTCTCCACGCGAGCGTCCGGGACGACCTGCTCGACGCGCTGGCCGGCGCCGGCGCCGTGGAGCTGGAGGCCCTGGAACCCGAGGAGCGGGGCGAGCTTCCCGCGCCCTCCCCGGCCCGGGCCGAGGAGGCAGAGCGCTCTCTCACCCGAATCCGCCAGGCCCTGGACTACCTGGACGTCTTCGCGCCCAAGGCCGGATTTTTCGCCGGGATGATGGGCCATAAGGTCGAGGTGCCGGCCGCGGGGCTCGAGGAGCGCATGGCCGGCTTCGACGTCTCGGGCACCGTCGAGGAGGTCCTCGCCGTTCAGTCCGAGGAGAACGAGGCTCGGTCCCGTCTCGACCGCCTGGAGGAGGAGCGGGCGACGCTGGCCTCCTGGCTGGGGTTAGAAGTTCCGCCCGACTCACTCGGGGCCACCGATAGCACCTTTTCCGCCGCCTACGCCCTCAATCCGCGGAACCTTCCCCGGTTGAGGGAGGTCCTGACCGAGACGGCGGGGGAGCTCCACGAGCTCACCGACCTGGGCGTCGCCGGGGAGGAGGCATCCGCCTCTTCGGGCCGAATCGTCCTCGTCTGGCACGCCTCGGTGGACGAGGCGCTCCGGGATGCGCTAAAGGGCTTCGAACTCATGCCCTGCCCCCTGACCGGACCATTGACGCCGGCCCAGCGATTGCGACAGGTCGAGGCGGAAATCGCGAAAAGCCGGGCGGAGCTGGAGAAAACGCTCCTTGAGGCGCGGCGGCTGCTCGAGCACCGCGACCCGCTCTACCTGGCCCTGGACCGGGCGCGCACCGAGAGCGAGGGTCAGCGGAAGGTCGCCGAATCGGCGGCCACCGAGCTCGCCATCTACATGCGCGGCTGGGTGCCCGAAACGGCGGTGGAAGGCGTAAAGAGCGTCCTGGACGGACGCGAGCTGGTCCACTACACCCTTCGGGCGCCGACACAGGACGAAACGCCGCCGGTGTATCTCTCCAACATCGCGCCGGTGCGCCCCTTCGAGATGGTCACCGACCTCTACGGGCGACCCCGGCCCGGCGAGAGTGACCCCACCCCGTTCTTCGCCTTCTTCTTCGCCCTCTTCTTCGGCATCTGCCTCACCGACGCGGGCTACGGAGTCGTGCTCATCATCACCAGCCTGCTGTTCCTGAAGCTCCTGCACCTGGGCCCCACCACGAGAAAGCTCTTCCGGATGATGGTCATCGCGGGTGGTTTCACGGTGGTGGTCGGGGTGCTGACCGGGGGCTTCTTCGGCCTCTCCGTCGAGCTGTCCCCGGCGCTGGCCCGCCTCCGCCAATCGCTCATGATTCTGGACCCCATGGACCCGGACCAGATGTTCTACTTCTTCTACTTCTCCCTGGGGCTGGGGTACCTGCATCTTCTCATCGGCTACACCATCGGCTTCTTCGAGGCGCTGAAGCAGAAAGACAGGCAGACCGCGTTCTTCCGCAAGCTGCCCTGGGTGCTGGTGATGCTCCTGGCGCCGCTGGCGGTGGGGCTGCCGATGCTGGGAGCGAGCGGGGAATGGGCCTGGTACGCGGTCATCGCCGTCGGGCTCTACGTCGTCGCCTTCAGCGGTGTGGGGGACGATTCGGGGCTGCCAAGGCTGGGGGCCGGTTTCTTCAACCTCTACACCGGCTTCTCCGGCCTGTTCTCCGACATCCTGTCCTACGCGCGCCTGTTCGCCATGGGGTTGGCCACGGCGGTCATCGCCCAGGTGGTGGACACCATGGCCTTCGACTCCAACATCATCGGCATGATACTCATTCTAATCGTGGGCCACACCTTCAACATCGCGATGAACTCGCTGGGCGGCTTCATCCACACCGCCCGGCTCCAGTTCGTGGAGTATTTCGGAAAGTTCTACACGGGGGGCGGCCGGACCTTCGTCCCCTACGCCCGCTCCATGGAGCACACGGTTCTCAAGGGCTGAACCCGCGGATGACCGCGGGAAGCCCTCCGCAAACGTCGACAGGCCGCAGGCCTGGTTCCCACCTTCCGACAAGGGGCCGCCCCCCTCGTCCGAGGTAAAAAAAGGAGATAGCATGGGCCTCGTTTGGTCCTACCTGGGTTCAGCCCTGGCCGTAGCCCTGGCCGGTATCGGTTCGGCCATCGGCATCGGCTACGCCGGTCAGGCCACGGCGGGCGTCATGAGCGAAGACCCGCGCAACTTCGGCAAGTACCTGGTTCTGACCGCCCTGCCGGGCACCCAGGGCATCTACGGCTTTGTGGCCGGCTTCCTGGCGCTCAATAAAATCGGCGCCCTGGCCGCCACCATGACGCCTGAAATCGGGCTGCAGATATTCCTGGCCTGCCTGCCGGTGGCCCTGGCCGGGATGCTCTCGGCCATCCACCAGGGCAAGGTCTGCACCGCCGGCGTCGGCCTCACGGCCAAGCAGCCCGCCGAGTCGGGAAAGGCTCTGGTCCTGGGCGTCTTCGTCGAGTTCTACGCCGTTCTGGGACTTCTGATAACCATCTTCCTCCTGAACGCCGTCTGAGGGGTGTGAAGTGTCCCTGGACGCAATCATAGCCCGGATAAAAAAGGACAGCGACGCCCGGGTGGCGGAAATCGAATCCGCCGCGAAGGCTAAAATCGCCGAAATCACCGCCGAGGCGGAGAAGCGCGCCCAGGCCGTGGAAACGCGCATCCGTGAGGCGGGCGGGCGTGAAGCCACCGGAACCCGCGAACGCGTCGTCTCCATGGCCGAGCTCTCCGCCCGGAAGGCCGTCCTGGCGGCCAAGCAGGAACTGCTGGACGAGGCCTTCGCCGCGGCGGTCGAGGAGTTGGGGGCCCTGAAAAAAGACGCCTGGCGCGCGGTCTTCAAGCACCTCGTCACCGGGGCCGACCTGAAGGGCTCGTTCGAGGTCATTGCCTCGAAGCATGAGGCCGCCTTCCTGGACGATGCCTTCCTGAAGGGCCTTGGGCCGAAGCTGGCGGTATCCAAGGAGAAACGCGAGCTGGGCGGCGGGTTCGTCCTGCGCGGAGGAAAGACCGAGCTGAACTTCACTTTCCCGGCGCTGACCCGGAGCCTGCGGCCGCTTTTGGAAAAGGAACTGCTCGCTGTCCTTGGAATCGAGGGGTAGAAGATGACGGGGCGGGTGAAGCTCTCGCAAGACCCGGCTTACACCTACGCCGTGGGGCGCGTGCGTGTCCGCGAGCGGCGCCTGTTGACGTCCAGGGCCCTCGTCGAGGCCGCCGAGGCCAAGACCTTCGAGGACGCCGTGGACGCCCTCCGCGAGGCGGGGTACGAGCCGGCGTCCCGGGGAGGCGCCGGCCTGGAGGAGCTCCTCGCCCGGCAGTCCGCCGAGCTGACCCGATTCATCCGGGAGAGCGTGCCGGATTCCCGGCTGATTGAGTACCTGCGCCTGAGGCTGGATTACGCCAACCTCAAGGCGGCCCTCGTCGGGCGCCTGACCGAAAAAAAGCCGCCCATCTCCGACGGCGGGGCGGTGCCCCCGGAGAAGCTGACCGCCTTCGCCGACGGCGGCGACCCGGACGGGCTCTCCTCGCCCTTCGCCGAGCTGGGGAAAAGGCTCCTGGAGGAGTGGGACAAGACCCGGGACCCGTTCCTGTTGCAGCAGAGTGTGGACCGGGCCCTCTTCGCCCGTCTGACCGAAATTTCAGCGGAAATCGGACTGCCCTTCCTCACCGCGTACCAGAAGCTGGAAATCGACCTGGTGAACCTGGCGGCCCTGGTCCGCTGCCTGGCGGCGCCCAATCCCGAGGAGCTTTCCGCCGCGGCCTTCCTCCCCGGAGGGAGCCTGGATGTAAAGAAGCTGGAGGGTTACGCGCGGACCGGCGACAGGAGCGGGGCCGCCGAATACGTCGGCCGCACGCCCTACGCCGACCTCGCCCGCGGAGCCGTCGAAGGTGCATCGGACGGTCTGGCCGACCTGGCGGCGAGGGGGGCGGACCGGAAGCTTGAATTTCTTCGGCAGGCGCGCCACGCCCCCTTCGGCGCCGAACCGCTCATCTCGTACTACCTGGCAAAGAGGAACGAGCTCGAGCTGGTCCGCTTCGTCCTGACCTGCAAACTGAACGGCGTCCCGCCGGAAACCATCACCGCCCGCGTGTGGGGCGTTTCGTAACGGGTACCAGTGGCCGGCCTGAGCCAGATTTATTTCATCGGCGAAGAGGACCAGCTCCGCGGCTTCACCGCCCTGGGGACGACGGTCGTGGGGGTGCACTCCACCCACGAGGCTGAGGAAGCGTTGCGCAAGGCGGCCAAACGCGGCGCCGTGGCGATTTTCATCGCCGAGGAATTCGGCGGCCGGATGCTGGACACCATCGCCTCCTACTCCGACCGCCCCCTGCCGGTGATTACGCTCATCCCCTCCTCCACTGGCTCGAAGGGCATAGCCTACGAGCGCATCCGTCGGATGGTGGAACGCGCCGTGGGCGCCGACGTTCTGGGGAAGGAGTAGAGATGAACTTATACCGCGAGCGGCTCACCGACTGGATTTCCCAGATAATATTCTGGGTCGTCCTGGCGCTGTGCGTTCTCCTCGGACTCTTCCCGAAACTGCTGGGGCTGGGCGCCGAGGTGGAGCGCATCTTCCCCTGGGTCTTCCTGCCCATCGCCGGCCTGGTTTTCCTGCTCGTTCTCAACTTCCTGTTCATCTCGATTCGCCTGGACGAGGAGGGGGTCTCCGCCCGGCTGGGCGTCTTCAAGACGCGGGCCAGCTGGGACCAGGTGACCGGCGCCGAAATAGACACCCTGCCCGGGTCGGCCTACGGCGGCTGGGGAGTCAAGGGCGGCCACATCGGCGGCGAATACATCCAGGTCTACTCCACCGTCGCCCACCGGCGGGTGGTGGTGAAATTTTCCGGGCACAAGTTCGACAAGCTCATCTTCTCGACGCGGAACCCCGAAGAGGTAATGCGGCTCGTGAACGAAAGAGCCGCAGCCTGAGCCCGTCGAGGACGAACATAGAATAACGGATTCACCGCGAGTCAACGGGAGTTCAATGGAGCAGACGGGAACCATCGTCAAGGTCGCCGGCCCGCTGGTGGTGGCCACCGGCATGTCCGGCGTGCGGATGTACGACGTCGTCCTGGTCTCGGAGCTGAGGCTGGTGGGCGAAGTGGTGCAGCTCGACGGCGACCGGGCCAGCATCCAGGTCTACGAGGAGACGGGCGGAATAGGCCCCGGCGAGCCGGTGTACACCACGGGCATACCGCTTTCCGTGGAGCTGGGGCCGGGGCTCATGTCCTCCATCTACGACGGCATCCAGCGCCCGCTGGCCGTCATCCGGGAAATGACCGGAGACTTCATCACCCGCGGCGTCCACGCCGACGGCCTGGACCGCGGGCGGAAGTGGGAGTTCACCCCGAAGTTCAAGGTCGGCGACGAGGTCGTCCCCGGCGACATCCTGGGAGTGTGCCCGGAGACCGCCCTCGTCGAGCACCGCGTGATGGTCCCGCCGGGGGTGAAGGGAAAGCTCACCGCCCTGGACTCCGGCTCCTACACCGTGGATGAGCCCATCGGTAAAATCAAAGCACCGGAAGGCGAGCTGGAGCTAATGCTGATGCACACCTGGCCGGTGCGGAAATCCCGGCCCTTCGCCCGACGCCTGACCCCCGATGAGCCCCTGGTTTCGGGACAGCGCGTCATAGACGCCTTCTTCCCCGTGGGCAAGGGTGGGACCGCCTGCGTCCCCGGGCCCTTCGGCTCCGGCAAGACGGTCATCCAGCATCAGCTCGCCAAGTGGGCCAACGCCGAAATCGTCATCTACGTGGGCTGCGGCGAGCGCGGCAACGAGATGACCGACGTGCTCATGGAGTTCCCCGAGCTCAAGGACCCGCGCTCCGGCGAACCTCTAATCACCCGCACGGTGATGATAGCCAACACGTCGAACATGCCGGTGGCGGCGCGCGAGGCATCCATCTACACCGGCATCACCATCGGCGAGTACTACCGCGACATGGGGTACTCCGTGGCGCTCATGGCCGATTCCACCAGCCGGTGGGCCGAGGCGATGCGCGAGATGTCGGGCCGCCTGGAGGAGATGCCCGGCGAGGAGGGCTACCCCGCGTACCTGGGCACGAGGGTGGCGGAATTCTACGAGCGGGCCGGACGGACCATCTGCCTCGGCTCCGACGAGCGGGAGGCATCGCTGACGGTCATCGGCGCCGTCTCCCCCGCCGGCGGCGACCTCTCCGACCCCGTCGTCCAGGCCACCCTGCGCGTGGTCAAGGTCTTCTGGAGCCTGGAGGACAAGCTGGCCTACAAGCGCCACTTCCCCGCCATCAGCTGGCTCAACTCCTACAGCCTCTACACCGACAACATCGCCGAGTACCTGAAAAAGGAGATGGGCGAGGACTGGATACCCATGCGCGACGAGGCGATGGCGCTCCTGCAGCGGGAGGCGGAGTTGGAGGAAATCGTCCGCCTGGTCGGGATGGAGTCCCTCTCCCCCAACGACCGCCTGGTCATGGAGACCAGCCGCTCCATCCGTGAGGACTTCCTGCATCAGAACGCGTTCCACCCCGTGGACACCTTCTCCAGCGCCTACAAGCAGTACCGGATGCTCAAGCTCATCATGAGCTTCCACCACGCCGCCAAGGCGGCCCTCGAAACGCCGGAGTTGGACCTGGACGCGCTCTTCACCCTGCCGGTTTCCGAGGAAATCGCCCGCGCCAAGTTCACGCCCGAAAAGGAAGTCAAAGCGAGCTTCGACGCTATCGAAGGCGACATGCAGAAACAAATCGAGGAGCTCATCTCCGAAGGACCGGGAACGTAATCCCATGCCGAAAACGAAGAACACATACCGCATCGTGGGCCTGGTCATCACGGTCGCGGCCCTGACACTCTTTACGGCCTGCACGGCCCCCGACGACGAGTTCGCCGGCATGACCCCCAGCGCCGAGGTCGCCTACCCCGACACGGCGGGTATAGCACCGGCCGACGAGCCGCTCGTAAGCTTCTACGCGTCGCTGGACCCGGAGAGGCCTTTGATTCTGCGCGAGGAGGATGTTTCAACCTACATCGTTCTGTCCGACTGTGAGACCCGCAGAATCGCCTCGACCCGGGCGGAGGTCAGCTATTCCGAGGCCGGCCGGGAGCCGAGCCTGCGGCTGGCGCTCGGCGACCTCAAGGGTGAGGTCAAGCTGGCCGACATCCCGCGGGGCGAAAGTTTTTGTATTAAAAACGACTATCTCGCCCTCCAGGTGGTGCGCGCCGGCAGCCTGGAAATTTCGGGAGCCGTCTTCACGCGCTACCCCCACAGCTCCGTCGCCGTCAAAACTCCCAATCCCGCGAACTGGATTATCGAGGCGGCCCTGACCCCGCCGGAGGATATACGACCGACCGAGCCGACGGGGGTGGAGGGGGAGGCCAACGATTTCGGTACCGGAACGCCGGAACTGGCCAACCTGGAGCGTTTCTTCCTCGCCCTGCAGGGCGGCGTGGCAAACAACACCCAGCTCACCATCCAGGGCCAGTACACGGGCGACCAGTCGGTAACCTCGGGGCAGATGTTCTTCTCGCCGGCGCCCGCCACCCCCGCCGAGGCGGAGGAGATTAAAAACAGAACCGAGGAACGCATCCGCAACCTCTACCTGGACGCCCCGGGGTGGAAGGTGGCCGAACGGCTGACGGTAGAGGCGCTGGACTGGAACAAGCTATATTTCTCGGACCTGGTCAACTGGTCGGGGATGGAGGTGGACGTCCGTCTGTCCTGGAGCGACCCCGCCTCGGGCACGGTCCTGTACCGGACCGTGGACACCATCGGCCTGGTGCGCTGGACCGACTTCCTGTGGTACGTGGACACCGACCATGTCCTGCGCCTGGAACAGCCGGTCAATGAGAACAGGCTCTGGGCGGGTTGTCCTCCATCCGGGGAGGAAACGCCGGTGCAACCGTGAAATTTAACAGACCACCCGTTTACTACCCCATCGTTTTCACCGACCTCGTGGCCAGCAAACTGGCCATGGGATATCTGCCCGATTACGTTTACCAGATGGTGCTGCGGGAAAACAGCCGAATCGCCCTGGACACCGCCTCCTACGGTCGGGGGCTCAAGATGCTGCCCTTCCGGCCGACCAACCTGGGCGATGGCAACCTCATCTTCTTCAACCAAATCGACGACGCCCTGGTCTTCGCTCTGTCGGTTTCGGCCAACTGGGCCGTTTACTGGGAAAAAGCGGTTCATCCACGGCTGAAAATGTACCCCAAACTGGCCGGGCGCGGGGACGTGCTGAAGATGCGGGTTGGGGTTCATATCGGAGACATCCACCACGAGGAGTTGCCGGAGTTCTCCACCCAGACACACTTCAGTCGGGCCATCAACACCGCCTTCGTCCTGCAGAACCATGCTCTACCCGGCGGTGTCGTGGCGACGGAAACGGCGCTCTCCCTCACCCAGAGCAGGCTGTACGAGAGACGACTGGTCGGCCGGTTCGACCCCATCGACCGCGGCGACGATGCGCCCGACGAGGAACGGCTGACATACTACGAAGTCAACGGCATGGGCGACCCGCCGGGCCGCGGAATGGATGTAGAGGACATTTCGGAGAACGAGAGGGAGAAGATTGCCCTGGACTGGTTCTGGAAGGCGTTCGCCTTCGGGCGCAACCCCGCCGACAACACCAGAACAATCGGATGTTACCGGGAAGCCATCCGCTTCAACCCGAATTTGCCCGACGCCTGGTGCAACCTCGGGGTCCATCTGAGTATCGAAAATGAGAAGGAGGAGGCCGTTCGAGTGCTGCAGCGCGCGGCGGAGCTCGACCCTCAAAATCCCCGAGTCTTCGTCAATCTAGGCTCGGGTCTCAATAAAACGGGACGGCTCGACGAGGCCCTGACGGCCTGCCGGCGCTCCGTGGAGCTCAACGAAGATTTCGACATGGCCCACTACAACCTGGGGGTAGTGCACCTCTTCCGCGACGAGCTACCCGAGGCGGAGAAGGCCTTCCGCCGGGCCGTGGAGCTCAACTCGTTCTTCCGCCAGGCGCTCTATAACCTGACCTGCGTCCTGGCAATGCTGGGACGGCCGGACGAAGCATTGAAGTATCTACAGCGGGCCATCGCCGCCTATCCCCCGTACGCGGGGCAGGCCGCCGAGGACGAGGACCTGCGGTCTCTGCGGGATGACCCGCGTTTCACGGCCCTGGTCCGGGACGCAGTGAAGAAATAACCGAAAACGGACGGTGAGATGGTCGAGAAAAAGGGAAAAGCCACGGT
>CAYTCV010000007.1:0-12507 GCA_964436465.1 uncultured bacterium | reverse complement strand
GTGGAATTGGGCGTGTCCCGGGAGATGCTCGGGCGGGTCTTCGACGGCCAGGGCCGGCCCATCGACGACGGACCGGATATCATCCCCGAGGAGCGGCGCGACATCAACGGCTCCCCCATCAACCCCTACGCCCGTGACTACCCCAACGAGTTCATCCAGACCGGCATCAGCTGCATCGACGGCCTGAACACCCTGGTCCGCGGCCAGAAGCTGCCGATTTTCTCCGGCTCGGGTTTGCCACACCAGCAGATGGCGGCGCAGATTGCGCGCCAGTCCAACGTCCTCCAGTCGGGCGAGGGGTTCAGCGTCGTCTTCGCGGCCATGGGCATCACCTTCGAGGAAGCCCAGTATTTCATCGACGACTTCCGGCGCACCGGGGCCATCGACCGCGCCGTGCTCTTCATGAACCTGGCCGACGACCCGGCCATCGAGCGCATCTCCACCCCGCGCATGGCCCTGACCGCCGCCGAGTACCTGGCCTACGAGATGGACATGCACGTGCTGGTCATCCTCACGGACATGACCAACTACTGCGAGGCGCTGCGCGAGATTTCCGCGGCCCGGAAGGAGATTCCCGGACGGCGCGGGTATCCCGGCTACCTCTACACCGACCTCTCCAGCATCTATGAGCGCGCGGGGCGCATCAAGGACCGCCGCGGCTCCATCACCCAGATTCCCATCCTCACCATGCCCGAGGACGACAAGACGCACCCCATCGCCGACCTCACCGGCTACATCACCGAGGGGCAAATCATCCTCTCCCGCGCCATGCACAAGAAGGGCATCTACCCGCCGGTGGACGTCATGCAGTCCCTGTCGCGCCTGAAGGACAAGGGAATCGGCGAGGGCAAGACCCGCAAGGACCACGCCGACGTCTTCAACCAGCTCTTCTCCGGCTACGCCCGGGGCAAGGAGGCCCAGGAGCTGGCGGTCATTCTGGGCGAGGCGGCGCTTTCGGACATCGACCGGGTCTTCTTCAAATTCGCCGACGAGTTCGAGCGGCGCTACATCGCCCAGGGGGACCACGAGGACCGCGGGATTTTCGAGACGCTGGACCTGGGGTGGCGCCTGTTGGCGGCGCTGCCGAAGTCCGAGCTCAAGCGCATCCGGCCGGAGTACCTGGAGGAGTTTTTACCGAAATTCCTCGCCGAGGCCGACGGGGCGAAGTAAGGGCTTTTCGGGGCATAACAAAAGGGCCGGCGCTGCGCCGGTCCTTTTTTATTCGGCTATCAACGAGGGATGTTTATCCCGTAGCCAGCCCACCAACTCACTGAAAAGTTCATGCGCCATCGAAACGACTCTCGATACTTCACCCTCGGTAATGGTGCCGGACATTTCGTACTTGGACACATTTCTTTTCGTTCTGAACGTATCCAGAACCCTGTAGGATGATTTATCAAGGGATAATGTGTATTGAAGTGATTCTATGGCAACCGCTTGATGAGCTTTACGACCGGTCCTGTAACCCACCACTGCCAGGGCCGCATTGGCTGCTTGCAGGATTGCGTTGAATGCAATGGAAAAACGCCAATCCAGTCCGAGTCCCTCCGCTTCACAGTCCCTCAAATCCCGCTCAATCAAGGTCAGATAATGCTTAATTTCAATGCGGCTTGTCCGGTGCTTTTTTATCAACTCTCTCGCGAATAACCCGCCTAAGGTCATCCTCCCCTCCGTACAGATATATTTTTTCCGAATCGAGGACCCGTTTCAAAAAGTTATCACCCTCATCCCACTTAATCAAAAAGTCATCCAGGTTGTATACAACCGGATTTACCTCACGTTCGAGCTTTTTTCCAACTTTCCACAACCGGCCCACAACCTCATCGTACCCCACAAAACCAATGACCATCACATCAATATCACTCTCCATCACTTCCGTTCCCCTGGCGTATGAACCGAAGATGAAGGCAAAAGAGATATCCAAGGACCGCAGTGCGTCCCTGATTGTATACGCCAAGCCTGTCGTCTTGACGATTACGGCCTTTAACTCCTTGAAAATGGGACTCTTTTTGTTGGCTCGATAGAAAACCTGTTTCCCAACCCTTTTACGTGTCAAAATACCCGCCGAGGTCAATTTCTTCAGCTCACGCAGAACGGTTCCCTGCCCCACATTCGCGTGTTGAACTATTTGGCGGTAGTAGTAATCCTCATTCGAGTTGAGGAAGAGCAGGTTGAGAATCTCCCTTCTGGTTTTACCAAATAAGGCCTCGCCCATCTTTTTCATGATATTGCACCCATATTGGGTTCGTATGCACCCATTCTGGGTGCAATTATGCCTACACTGGATACATCCGTCAATCCCTCACCGCAGGTTCTGGCGGCGGCGCAGGAACCACTCGACCACGACGATTACAATCAACGCCCCTAAAATCCACGGGCTGGCCCGGAGCGGCTCCCGGCCGTAAAGCTCCGATGCGGCGCCCGGGCCGAGCGGCAGCTCGTCCCCGGGACCGGAGAGCAGCCGCCCGCCGCCGAGCGACGCCAGCAGGGCCAGGGAGGACGCGTCCGGTGCGAGCTTTTCGAACTCGGAGAAATCGGGCTCGACCACCAGCGGCTCCTCGGCCGACTGACCGCCCAACTCCCCGCGGACGATATAAGCTCCGGCCCCGTCCGTGGTGAACGACCCCCGCCAGCGACTCTCCCCCGCCTCGGTAAGCCCCACCGAGAGCCCGTCATCGTCGTCGGTTCCGCGAACCGTGCACTCCGGCTCTCCGCCGGTTCCGCCGGTGATTTCCACGCCCACGGCTCGCCCCGTCACGGCCCGTCGCCGGTCCAGGGTCACCAGGAGCCGGTCGTCGGTAACCGGCGAGGAGAGATAGGCGAAGAGGTCCGACACGAAAACGTCGTAGGGCGTCTCGTCTTCCGCGCCCGCATCGAGCGCCCAGCGCCACCACCCGCGCCCCCACATCACCACCCGCGGCGCTCCGGACGGGGCGAGCGTCGCGCCGGAAACGCGCCGTCCGGCGGGGTTTTCACAGACCAGGGGCGCCCCCTCCGCACCACTCAACCCCTCCGGGTATGTGAGAAGGGCGGGTAAATCGGCCCCGGCCAGCCCGCTGAATGGTCCGCCCGTCGCCCGGACGACCCGCGCCTGACCGGCGACGAGCCGTATCTCGCCCGTGCTGCGGGGGACAGGGAAGATTTCGCGGAGGGCGCCTTCCGCGGAGACTACCAGCCCCGGTCGTCCCAGGATAAGCCCCACTCCCTTTCCCTCGGCGATGCGCCGGGAGATTTCCGAAAAAAGCTCCCCCTGGGGGACGAGGTCCACCAGGAACAGGGCGTCGGGCGCGACCGGCTCCGGTTTCCGGGCCTTACCGTCTGCGTCGTAGAAGGCGCCGTCGGCCCGCCGGTACAGAAGCTCCGCCTCGACGCCGGGCAGCCGCTCCAGGGAGCGTTGGAGGAAGGAGGACTCCGGACCCGGCTCGCCGGCCAACACCAGGGCCGTCATCTCCCCCCGCCGAACATCCACCAGCAGCCGCCGGACGTTGTTCAGGGGCGTAGCCTCGGATACGAGGGGCGGCGTCTCGAACTCGACCAGCCACCAGCCATCGACGGGCGGGGTGAAACGAAACTCCGCCACGGCCGCGCCTTCGGACAGGTCCACCGCGGCCGGGTCCAGCTCGACCTCGCGCCGGCCGCCGAAAACCTCCCGGGCCGTGGCCACCACCGTCGCCTCGGTCGGGCCGTCCCCGACGAGTCGCACGTCCGTCTGAAACAGGGCTCGCTTGCCGGCCAGGGCCAATCGTGGCCCCCGCGGAGTGTCGAGGACGAGGTCGAAAACGGACGCGTCACCGGCGACCGCGGCGTTCACCGTAAAGGGAATGTCGAGAGCCGTGGTGGGAATCCGCCCCCCGCCGTCACCGATTACGACGACCGTCGCCAGGTCGGGCCGCCGGGAGGCGAGCTTCTCCACGGCCTCCATCGAATCTCCGGCGGAAAGCTCCCCGAGCCGATACACCGACCAGTCGAGCTCGGGATGGGCCGCCCGGATAGCCTCCGCCAGCTCCTCGGCGTGAGCGGCGCGGGTGCGACCCCCGGCGTCGGCCAGGGACATGCTGGCACTGTCGTCGATGACCAGGGCGGCGGTGGGCGCCTTCCCCGGACGCTGAACCTGGCAGGCCAGGTCGGCAAAAAGAAGCGCCGCGAGGGTGATGGCGATTCCCCGTAACAGGATGAACAGAACCCTCCAGCCGGGCCTCAGGTCCGGGCGCCGGTACAGAAGCGCGACCAGCGCCGTGACTCCCACAGCCACCAGCAGGGACCACGGCCACCACTCGGCCAGGCTCATCCATCCTCCGGGGTTAAAACGCAAGGATACCACCGCCGCCGGGCTCGGGGCAATCGGCCGCTTGTCACCCGTTCCCGCCTCTGCTAAGCTTTTCGCCGAAAAATTTCCCGGAGGACCCGTGCCGCCTCTCGACCGCCTGCTGCGAAACCTCAAGGACCACCCGCCGTTCTCCACCCTGCGCGAGCACCTGTCCGTGGAGGAGCCCCCGGGGCTGGACCTCGCCGGACTACCCGCCGGGGCCAAGGTGTTCCTGACGGCAGGGCTCTCCGACTCCCTCCCGGACCGGCCCATCCTCCTTCTGACCACCGACGAGGAGCGCGCCGAGGCGCTGGCGGCCAGCCTGGGCTCCTTCGTCGGGAAAGCCCTCCACCTGCCGGACTGGGAGCTTCTCCCCTACGAGCTGCACTCGCCGGAGCGCCGGACCTCCGCGGACCGGCTGGAGACGCTGTACCGGTTGAGTGCGGGGTTTACCGGAGTCCTCGTCTCCACCCCGGCGGCCATCGCGCGAAAGGTCCTGCCCAAGGACGCCCTCCTCGCGCACGTCTTCGACATAAAACCGGGGGCGGACCTGCCGCCCGAGGAGCTGGCCCGGCGGTTGGGCGTTGTGGGATACCGGCGGGTTCCGCTGGTCGAGGCGCCCGGCGAGTACGCCCGCCGCGGGGGGCTGTTCGACCTCTACCCCCCCGGCGCGGAGGAGCCGGTCCGCCTGGAGTATTTCGGGAACATCGTCGAAGGGCTGCGCCGTTTCGACCCCGAGAGCCAGAGGACCGCGGGCGGCGTGAAATCGGTGACGGTCCTCCCGCTCCGTGAGTTGGTGTCGGAAGCCGCGACCGTGGAGCGTCTGCTCGGCGGGATGGAACGGGGCGAGACCCGCGCCAGGCTGGAGAGCCTCTTCGCCCGCGAGCCGTACTTCGACGGCGTCGAGTATCTTCTGGGGAATTTCTACCCGGAGCTCGAAGGGCCGCTGGACTACCTGCAGGCGCGTCCACTGGTGGTCTTCGACGACTTCGGGCTCTTCGACGGCGCCCGGCGGGACTTCGCCAAACTCGCCCGGAGCGAGTACGAGAAGGCCCTCGCCGAGCCACCCCTGTTGACCCCCGACGGCCTCGCCTCGCCGACGGTGTCCCACGCCCTGGACGGCCTCGGCGAACGGCACGCGAAGTACCCCACCTCCACCCCCCGGCCACCCGTCGAACCGGAGCGGCTCTTCGACGACCTCGAACGGCTGACCCGGACCGAGCCTCTCGCGCCGCCGCTGGAGGCCCTCCCGACCCAGCGCTACCACGGGCGCCTGGAGGCCCTCTTCGCCGACCTGCGGGACTGGGAGGCCCGGGGCTGGCAGACCGTGCTCACCTGCGAGACCCGGGGCAAGGCGGAGCGGCTGGAGGAGATTCTGGCCGGAGAACGGCTGTCGTCACCGGTGGTCCAATGCCCCCTGACCGGCGGGGCGGTCCTTCCCGGGCTCGGCCTGGTCCTGGTGACCGACGACGAGCTATTCGGGCGGGTGGCGCCGCTCACGATGCGCGGCAGGCGGAAGGTCACCGACCTCGACACCTTCCGCTCCCTGGAGCTCGCCGAGGGGGACTACGTCATCCACACCGACCACGGAGTCGGCCGTTTCCTCGGCCTGGAAAAGCTGGACCACGGCGGCGAGGAGGCCGACTTCGCCAAAATCGCCTTCCAGGGGGACGCCAAGCTCTACGTCCCCATCTGGAACCTCGGCTGCCTGGAGCGTTACGACGCGGCCGAGGGGCAGCGGGTCGCGGTGGACCGGCTGGGCGGCACCCGCTGGCGCAACACCCGAGAGAGAGTCAAGCGGGCGGTGGCCAGCCTGGCCGCCGAGCTCATCGCCGTGCACGCCCAGCGGGACGCTCTGCCGGGCCACGCCTTCGCCCCCGACGCCGTCTGGCAGACCGAGCTGGAGGAGAGCTTCCCCTTCACCGACACCGAGGACCAGCGGCGGGCCACCCTCGAGGTCAAGGGGGACATGGAGCGCGGACGGCCCATGGACCGCCTCCTGTGCGGCGACGTGGGGTTCGGCAAAACGGAGGTGGCGGTCCGCGCGGCGTTCAAGGCGGTGATGGACGCGCGCCAGGTGGCCGTCCTCGTGCCGACCACCATCCTGGCCGAGCAGCACCTGGAAACCTTCCGCTCGCGCCTGGCCCCCTTCCCGGTCCGCGTAGAGATGCTCTCCCGCTTCATCCCCCCCGCGCGGCAGCGGGAAATCGCCGCCCAGACACGCCGGGGCGAGGTGGACGTTTTAATCGGCACCCACCGCCTCCTCTCCGGGGACGTGCGCTTCCGGGAGCTGGGGCTCATCGTCGTGGACGAGGAGCAGCGGTTCGGCGTGGGGCAGAAGGAGATTCTCAAGCAGCGGTACAGCCAGGTGGACGTGCTGACGCTCACCGCGACGCCCATCCCGCGGACGCTGCACCTGGCGATGATGGGGGCCCGGGACGTCTCCAACATCCAGACCCCGCCGGTGGGGCGGCACCCCATCAAGACCTACATCGGCGAGGCGTCGGACGCGCTCATCCGGGAAGCGGTGGGGCGTGAGCTGGAGCGCGGCGGGCAGGTCTTCTTCGTCCACAACCGCGTCCAGTCCATCGACTCCGTCGCGGCCTACCTCCGGGAGCGGATGCCCGGCGTGCGCTTCGGCGTCGCCCACGGGCAGCTCCCGCCCCGCCGCCTCGAATCGGTGATGCACGACTTCATCGCCCACGACTACGACGTGCTGGTCACCACCACCATCGTCGAGAACGGCACCGACATCCCCAACTGCAACACCATCATCGTCAACCGGGCGGACCGCTTCGGGCTGGCGCAGCTCTACCAGCTCCGGGGACGGGTGGGCCGGGGGAGGCACCGGGCCTACGCCTACCTCTTCACCCCCCCGCGGCGGGTGGTGGGGGAGCCGGCCTACCGGCGGCTGGCGGCGGTGGCCGAGTTCAACGAGCTGGGCTCGGGCTACCGGCTGGCGCTCAAGGACCTCGAGCTGCGCGGGGCGGGGGACGTGCTTGGACCGCAGCAGTCGGGCTTCATCGAGCAGGTCGGCTTCGACCTCTACGTGCGCCTGTTGCGGGAGGCCGTGGCCGAGCTCCGGGGGGAGGCGCCGGAGGTCCGCGAGCCCGAAACCCAGGTTACCGGCGATTTCTCCGCCTACATCCCCGACGCCTACGTGGGGAGCCCCGAGCTCAAGCTCCGGCTCTACCGCCGCCTGGCCGAGTGCCGAACCCCGGAACGGGCGATGGAACTGAAGGATGAATTCGCCGACCGCTTCGGTCCCCTCCCCCCAGAGGTGGAGAATCTCTTCTCCGCCCTCGAGGTCAAGCTCCTGGGCGACGCCGTAAGGGTGAAGGAGGTGCGCACGAGCGGGCGGAAAATAAGCCTCGCCTTCGACGACTTCTCCCGGGCGGGCCGGGTGGACCTGACCGGCTGCGCGGCGGTGAGTGATTTACGCCCGAGAATAGGCGCCCACGGCCGGGGGCTGCTGGAGGCGCGGGCGGCGGGCGACCCTCTCCGGGCGGTCGCGGAGCTCCTCGCCTATCTGTACGAATCGCTTGCCGGAGACTGAGCCTTACGTCCGACCTCGCGGGCACTTGACCGGGGGCCGGTCCGCTGTTACCGTTAGGGGCGACCGAAAGGGAACGGAATGGGCTTCAGCGACTGGCGCGGCGGTGCATGGCTTCTCGCCCTCGGACTCCTGGGCCTGCTCCTGCCGGTATTCGGGGGATTCGTGCCGCCCACGGGTGGAGTCGCACCGGTATGGCCGTTCTTGGTCCTCGTTGTTCTCGGAGCCGCCCTCACCGGAATCGGCGTATACAACAGGCTGAAAGGCCGTAAATAGAAACGGAGTGAACATGGCCCGAGCGCGCGGAAGGAACATCTTCCTGACCATCGGCATCGCCGTCTTTCTCCTCGGCCTCGCCGGGACGCTCATGAGCTTCTTCGACTACAACCTGGTCATCGCCGGGGCCGAGCTCGAAGCGGAGATGTCGTACATCCTCCTGGGCGTCGGCGCCCTCATCCTCATCGTCTACCTCGTCGTAGTGCTCATCAAGGCCCGGAGCGGCGGGAGCGGTTAGTGCTCTACGTGGGCGTCCTGGAGGCGGAGCTCTTCATCCCCGAGGCCCGCAGCAAAAAGGAGCGGCGCCGGGTGGTGAGCTCCCTCAAGGAGCGGGCCCGGAGCCGGTACAGGGTTTCCGCGGCCGAGGTGGGCGACGCGGACCGCCTCCAGGCCGCCACCCTGGCCTTCACCACCGTCGCGGGGAGCTGCACCACCGTCGAGGAGACCCTGGACACCCTCGAACGCCTCGTCTACTCCGGCGAGGCGGAGGTTTCCTGGATTCGGCGGTCGGTCCGCTCCGCCGAGGAGCTGTGGGAGTGAGGGGGAGCCGCGTGGGCGTAAACGGCTACCCTCCGTCGAGAACGTCCCTCGTCCCGAGCATCGAAGGTTGCGATGACGTAGGGCGGGGATTCCTATCCCCGCCGCTTTTACACCCCAACCCGCTTCCTACTGCGATGACGTAGGGGCGACCGTCCACGGTCGCCCGCCGCCGAACGCTAAATGCAGGGCGGGATTTTACCAGGGACATAGCTCGTAGCACTCGGATTGCCTTCGGCCGCAGATACCTATCCCCGCCGTTTTTTAAACAAAGGTGTGCCGGGAGCGCTTGACCGGCGCCCCTTTTTTCGTTAAGATGGGCTAGAGGTCGAATGCCCCGAGACACCCACCCGACGGTAGCATTAACCTACGACACCTAACGACATCGAACGTCATGTCCCAACTCACCTCCCTCACGAGCGGACCCTGGTTCAGCGGCATCCCCCCCGGTCGCTGAGGCCCCCCCTTCAGCGATGTGTTGTGAACTAAAGACCGGCGGTCCGCGCCGTCGGCCGCCATCCTTACCTGTTCTCCCGAGGAGATTTTAGTGAAGCTCTTCCTGTCGGGCAACGAGGCCATCGCCCGGGGGGCGTACGAGTACGGCGTTCACATCGCCGCCGCCTACCCCGGCACCCCCTCGACCGAGATTCTGGAGAACGTGGGCGGATACAAGGAAATCTACGCCCAGTGGTCCACCAACGAGAAAACCTCCCTGGAGGTGGCCATCGGCGCGAGCTTCGGCGGGGCGAGGGCCCTGGTGGCGATGAAGCACGTGGGCCTGAACGTGGCCGCCGACCCTCTCTTCTCCCTGGCCTACATCGGCCCCGACGGCGGCCTGGTCGTCGTCACCGCCGACGACCCCGGGATGCACTCCAGTCAGAACGAGCAGGACAACCGCCACTACGCCCGCCACGCCAAGATTCCCATGCTCGAGCCGTCGGATTCCCAGGAGGCCAAAGACATGGTGGGCACCGCCCTCGAGCTGGGCGAAAAATACCAGGTGCCCTTCATCATCCGCATGACCACCCGCATCTGCCACTCCAAGTCGGTGGTGGAGTGCGGGGAGAGGACCGCGCCCGACATCCCGCCCTACAAAAAGGACGACACGCGGCGGGTGATTCTGCCGGCGCGGGCCCGGGTCCGCCGCGCCAGACTGGAGGAGGCGCTGGCCGGGCTGGAGGAGGAGGCGGTCGGCTCGGAGTGGAACTTCGTGGTCAAGGGGGAAGGGAAAATCGGCGTTGTGGCCTCCGGAATAGGCTACCAGTACGCCCGCGAGGTCCTGCCAACCGCCGATTTCCTCAAGCTCGGATTCTCCTACCCCCTGCCGAGAAAGCTCATCCGCGATTTCGCCAAGAACTACGACCGGCTCTACGTGGTCGAGGAGAACGACCCGATTCTGGAGGACGAAATCCGCAACCTGGAGCTGGGCATCCCGGTCATCGGGAAGAAGTTTATCCCCGGCATCGACGAGCTGAGCCAGGAGCGGGTGGCCGAGGGGTTCAAGAAGGCCGGCCTCGCCGTGGCCCGGGAGTACACGAGTCCGGTGGATTCCGGCCAACTACCGCCGAGGCCGCCGGTACTCTGCCCCGGTTGCCCCCACCGCGGCGTGTACGCCATGCTGCGCACGCTCAAGCTGACCGCCACCGGGGACATCGGCTGCTACACCCTGGGGGCCCTGCCGCCGCACAACGCCATGGACACCTGCGTGTGCATGGGCGCCTCGGTCACCGCGGCCTTCGGGCTGGAGCTGGCCCAGGGAAAGGATTTCTCCAGGAAGATGGTCGCCACCATCGGCGAGTCCACCTTCCTCCACTCCGGCATCACCGGGCTCATCGACCTCGTCTACAACCGGGGCATCACCACCGTCTGCATCCTGGACAACCGCATCACCGCCATGACCGGCCACCAGCAGAACCCGGCGACGGGGCGGACGCTGCGGATGGAGCCCACGTGGCAGGTGGACTTCGGCGAGCTGGTCCGGGCCTGCGGAGTCAAGTGGGTGCGCACGGTGGACTCCCTGGACCTGGACGCGGTGAAGGCGTCCCTGAAGGAGGCCACCGCCACGGACGAGCCCGCCGTGATTATCTTCAAGAGCCCCTGCGCGCTGTTGCCCGAGGCCAAGAAACTGGAACGGGTAGAATATTTCGTCAACGAGGACAACTGCACCAAATGCCACTCCTGCATCCGTCTGGGCTGCCCCGGAATAGCCCCCATGGGTACCGACGGCAAGTCCCGCTTCGACGACTCCCTCTGCGTGGGCTGCGGCCTGTGCGAGCAGGTCTGCAAATTCGAAGCCGTCACCCGCGTGAGCGACGACCCGGGCCGGAAGGGCTCCTGGTGCGCCGACAAGGAATAGACCGCTCCCGCCGAAAGGAAGTGTTCCCATGGCGATGACGAACGTTTTGATTTGCGGCGTGGGGGGGCAGGGGGTGCTCCTGGCGAGCGAGGTTCTCTCCGAGGCGGCGCTCGCGGCCGGGTACGACGTCAAGAAGTCCGAGGTCCACGGCATGAGCCAGCGCGGCGGTTCCGTGGTCTCCAACGTCCGCTTCGGCGAAGAGGTGAAAAGCCCCCTCATCTGCCGCGGCGAGGCCGACGTGCTGATGGGCTTCGAGCGGCTCGAAGCGGTGCGCTGGCTGGACCACCTCAAACCGGGCGCCGGCGTCGCCGTGGTCAACGACCTGGAAATCTGGCCCATGACGGTCAGCTCCGGGGCCTTCGAGTACCCCGCCGACATCGACGAACGGCTCAAGCGGGCCACGAAGAGGTTCTGGCTCTTCAACGCCACGAAAATCGCCCAGGAGGTGGGCGAGCCGCGGGCGGCCAACATCGTGCTCCTGGGCGCCCTCTCCCCCGCGCTGCCCCTGGAGGAAAAGCACTGGCGGGATGCCATAAAGAGCCGGGTCAAGGACAAGTACGTCGAGGTAAACCTGCGGGCCTTCGCAGCCGGGAGGGCCGTCTGCACGGGTTGACGTAATAGACGCCGCCGGAGAGCGGGCGTCGTTTTGGCGATTCAGACCCCCGCGCGCCCGTCCTCCCCGCATTATCAGCCCGCCCGACGCCACGTCCGGGTGGGACCGGCGGCGGTTTCACTTGACGGAAAAGACGTTTGACGCTATTCTATAGAGTGGTTGAGATACCATCCCCCTGAACGCATCAGAAACCTCTTATATGGCACAAACCGTCAAATCCAACCTGCATCGTACAAACCCACCCGACCCCGCACCGGCGATGGTCGGGTGGACTTATAAAGGAGAATCCTTGCAACTGGAACAGCTTATCCCCGCAGGGGCGATTAAACTCGAACTGACGGCCACAAAAAGCCACGAGGCGCTGCACGAGATGGCTCACCTTCTGGTGGGTCAGCCCGGGCTGCCCTCCAACGCCGAGGTCATATCGGCCATATTCAACCGCGAAATGGAGTACGAGGCGGCGGTGGGCGCCGGCGCGGCCATCCCCCACATAATGATGGCCGGCCCAAACAAGCCGATTCTCGCCGTGGGCCGGAGCGCCAACGGGATAAAATTCGGCCGGAACGGGAAGGAGAAGGTCAAGCTGCTATTTCTTCTGATAAGCCCGGCCGAAGACCCCCACACTCACCTTCACACCATCTCGCGCATCGCCAAGCTCCTCCACCAGCCCGATATCCGCGAGTCGCTGTTGAAAGCGGTCGGCGAGCGGGAGTTGAGGACTATTCTCAAGCACCACGACGAGAATAACCATTGACGCTTTTTCTGCGCGCCAAAGGCCCCCCGGGGGGCCTTTTTTTACAAGGCAGCCCTAACCCCCATCCCCTCTCCCACAGGGAGAGGGGGGCCGCGGGCGACCGTGGACGGTC
>CAYTCV010000006.1:0-65048 GCA_964436465.1 uncultured bacterium | reverse complement strand
TACGAGAGTGAGTCGGGCGACATCGTCTACGAGACGTTCTACCACTACACCTTCCTGGAATTAGTCGATTGACGGGTCGGGTCTGGCGGTCGGTAAGTGCTAAATAAACGCAGGGCGGGGGCTCCGGACCCCGCCCGTTTCACCCCTCTCCCTAGCCCTCCCCCCAGAGGGGGGAGGGGACAGGCGGAAGCCCTCACCCTCCTGCTGCGATGATGTAGGGCGGCTCTTCCACGAGCCGCCGCGTTCTTCTATCCACCATCACCCAGCCGGCCCAACGAAACCAGCGCCCGGGCCCACGCCGTCCAGTTCCCCTCCTCCGCCGCGGCGAGGGCGGCTTCCTTCAGCATCTCCGCGTCCTCCCGCATGCCGCCGGCGAACAGCAGCAGCTCGGCCTTGAGGGGCGATTGTTCGAGACCGGCGCGGATTACCTCCAGCGCCTTTTTCTCGTTACCTTCGGTGTATTCGACATCCGCCCAGGCCAGATAGCCTTCCGGCTCACCGGGGGAGAGCAGGGTGGCCCGCCGCGCCGCCTCCCGGGCGTGGTAGGCGTCGCCCAGGTCCGCATACAACCGCGACAGGGCGGCCAGGAGCGAGCCGTCGGCGAAGGGCGCTTCAGCCGCCAGTTGGAGGGTGGCCAACGCCGCCAGGTCGTCGCCCCGTCCCCGCTGCGCCCGGGCGATGGAAAGTTCCCGCCGGATGGGGTCCAGAGCGCTTCCCCGCAGACTCGTAAATGCCTCCTCGGCGCGAGCGTAGTCCCCGGCGGCCAGGAGGGCCTGTCCCAGGTTGAGCCTCGCCGGGAGCATCCCCGGACTCTGGTCGAGGGCCAGCTCCTGATAGCGCACCGACGCGGCGTAATCGCCCCGGGCGTAGGCCTCGGTGCCGAGGTTGTTGTAGCCCACGGCGAGGTTGTCGTAGGCGTGCGTTACCTCCGGCTTGTAGGCCGTGGCGGCGACGAAGGGGATGAGCACGGCGGCGGTGACGACCGTGTTAAGCCTGAGTTTTTTACTTGTCTTCCACTTTTTACGGAGGCGAATCAGCCGGACGACGCGCTCGACGAACAGGCCCGCGCCGATGATTACCAGCGGAATCACCGGGAAGCGGAACCGCGCGGTGACGAAAAACGGCAGCAGCGCGACGGCGTAGGCCAGGACGATGACGCCCAGGACCCGCGCCCCTCGCCTCCGTCCGAGTACGAGCCCCGCCGCGCCCAGGGGCAGCAGGACGTACAGGCTCAGCCAGGGCCACTTCAACAGCGGGACGAACTCCCCCTCGAAGTAGAAATTCTCCACCTGGGGGTACTCGAAGCCGTTTAAAAGGAGCAGCGCCCGCGTCCCGAACAGTCCCGCGATGCGTCCGGGGTTTTTCTCCAGCTCGTCGAAGAACCGGCGGGTCCAGTAGGCGGAAACCTCCGAGTCGGAGGGAGGCGGCATACTCCTCTCGGCCGCCTCGCGCTCCGCCGGCCAACGGGCGGTGAAGTCCAGGCTATAGGTGGCCACCGCGTACGGCCGATACAGCCCCACGGCGCCGGGCTGGTTCCCCAGATAGAGGTTGAGTCCGCCGTTGGTCGAGAGCGGCACGAAATGCCCGTCGGCCAGGCTGTTGGCGAGGGTCACCGGGGCGACGACGACGACCGCCGCGGCGACGAGCAGCCCCAGCTCCTTGAACGCCGCCCGTTTATCCCGTTTCAGCCGCCGGAGGAAGAGGTAGAGTCCCACGACGACCGCCGGTATGGCTAAAAGGCCGTGGGCCAGCGCGGCCAGGGCGAAGGCGCCCCCGATTCCCGCGGCGGTCCACGGGCCCGGGCGCTTGACGTACCGCACGGCGAGGTACGTCCCCAGGACCACGAGGAACGTGGTCAGTGTCGTGGGCAACAGGAGGGTTTCGGTGAAGAAGAACTGGGAGTAGAGCACCGCCGCGCCGAGGATGCCCAGCGCCCACCACCGCCGCGTCAGCCGCCGGGCCGTCAGCCAGACGAGAAATAGCGTCCCCAGGCCGAGGAGCGCCTGGAGCACCCGCACCGTCCACCAGCTTCCCCCGGCCAGGGCGTACACGCCGCCCAGCGCCATCTGGTACAGCGGGCTCATAAAGAACGGCAGCTCGGGCCCCTCGCCGGCGGCAATTTCCAGCGCCTGGGTGTGGTAGTACCGCTCGTCTATGCCGAGGTAATCCCCGAAGGGGCTGTCGGCGAGCTGGAGGAGCAGGACCAGCCGGATGACCGCGGCGATGAGGAGCAGGACGACGACCCAGAAGCGGACGTCGCGCCAGGGGCGCCGCCAATCCGGCGGCCTAGCTGACGGGGAGTGTTTCACCGGGGTGGAGCTCGACGGTTTTTCCGGGTGGGCTCGAAATGGATAATTTGATGATTTTACTTGAGTTGTTGGTGATACGATTCCCCGCCGCGAACAGCCGTTCGGCGGTTCGTGCGTGGTCGGTTAATTCCCCGGCCGGGCCGCACCAGGCGCCGTTCTCCCGGGCGTAGGCCAGGATTCGGGCGTACACATCGCCCCAGCCGGGGTAGGCCGGGCCGAAGACCCTCTGATGCCAGAGGATGCAGCAGGCGGCGCCCGCCTCCCGCGCGGCGTCGAGGTACTGACGGACGCGGTCCCAGGCGTCCTCCACGTTTACGGGACCCTCGCCGTATTTTCTGAAGAGTGCGCCGTCCATCACGATGAGCGGAATTTCATACAGGTTTGATAGTTCACCGGTTACATCATCTAAGACCCGGTACGGGCCGCCGGCGCCGACGCGGTAGCCGGGGCCGTCGGGGAAGCCGAGACTGGAATCGTAGGCCAGACAGGTCCGCGCGATGAGACCGAGGTCCTCGGGGCCGCGCAGGTGGAGGTAGTGCGCCCGACCGCCCGTGGGGGGGAAGCCGGTAGCTCGCTCGAAGGCGGCCAGTTCCGCGCCGAGGCTTCCAAAATCGCCGGCGGTTTCGTAGCCGTAGTGGACGCCGATTTCCTGGCCGGATTTTCTCAAAAAAGCCAGCTCGCGCCGGAGCCCGTTGAAGCTGTACTCCGGGTCCAAGCGCCCGCGGCGCCCGGCGTGGAAGAGGTAGGTCCCCCGGTCCGGCGCGTCGGCCGCGACGCACTTCTCCAGGCGGCGGTGCCGGTCGGGTGCGCCCAGCAGACGGAACATCCGCCCCGCGGCCCGGAAATGCGCTTTCGAGAGCTTGAGCACGCCGCCGGCGATGAGACGCATGGCCCGCCAGAAGCTCCGCTCGGAGAGCGAATCCACGTCATGGGTCAGGACTACCGACCAGTCCGCCCCGCCGGGGTGGCGGCCGTACCGGACGACGGTGTTTTTAAAAGCGAGTGCACCGGCGAAGAAACGGCCCCACGCCTCCAGCCACGGCCTCGCGAAAATTTCCGGCGGCAGGGCGCTCGTGCCCTGCGAGAGGCGGCCGTGCTCGTCGCGCCGCTCGGGGTAACGCCGCTCCTCCTCCTGGCCCAGAAGGCGCCACGCCGTTTCCAGGGGGTCCGCCGCGAGTCGGACGCGGTCCCCGTCGAGGGTGATGAGCGCCCGGCCGGAATCGTCCGCGTAGAGCGGTTTGCCCGGGAGCCGGGCCTCGGCGTCGGCGAAGAGGGCGTAAAGCTCGGCGGGCCACCCGAAAGGATTCGACGGATTGCCCCGGATTTCAAGGCGCACGGCCGTCGGCTCGTCCGCGGTCGCGGGGCGGATGGCGACGTCCCCCTCCGTCCCGTAGCCGACCATCGCCGCGTCATTCGGAACGAGAACGCCGCCCAGGCGCAGGATTTCGCCAAAAGCATACCCCAGCCTTCGTCGGCGTCCCAACTCCACTTCATCACTGAACAGGAGCCTAGTCACCCCGCAGCGCCCTCCGCATCCCCTTGAGGAACTTGCGGCTCTTGGCGAAGACGGCCCGGGTCTGGAAGTATGGTACTAACCGTCCGCCGAAGCCCCGCTTGAAGCGGCAGAGCTTTTCCGTGTTGGCGCCCACGAAGTCCAGGCTCAGGCCGTCTTTGCCCAACTCCTCCAGGACCCGGGCGACGAGGGCGGTGGGGGAGCCGTCGCCGTGCCCCGCCGGGTCGCTGGCCGCGAGGGCGTAGTACCCGGAGGTTTCGTCTTTCCCGAAAAGAACGGCCGCCGTGTCCGTCTCGTAAATCGTCCCCCGCGACGCCAATCCCTTGACCAGAGCCTCCGGCGCGTGGGGCAGGCGCTGGCGGTCCATGCCCTCCCGGTGCAGGCGGTAAAGCCTCTCCCACGAGCGGGCGACGCGGACCTCGACGCCCGACTCGCGGAACTTCTTCAACTGGCGGCGCGTGGCTGAATCCCACGCCTCCTCACCCACGGCGGGTACGAGGTACGTGTAGCGGGGAACGACCTCCCAGCCCAGGCGCAGGAAGGGCCGCGCGTCGGTGACATGGGGCGGGTGGATGAAGGCGGCCTCGGCGAGGCCCAGTTCGCGCAGGTACTCGTCCACCGCGCAAACCGTTTTCTCCCAGACCGACTCGGCCCTGCCCGGCGCCGGGTCCGTCAGGGGCATGTCCCAGATGCCCCAGTACTGGCCCAGGAGCGGCAGGACACCGAGGTTGCCCTCCCGCAGGAGGGGGAAGAGGGCCCGCGTTTCCCCGCCGGAGGTAACTTCGTACAGCTCGACGGCGTTACCGAAAGTCTCTCGGACGGCGTTCAGGTAGTCGGTGAGATAAAACGCGCCGAGGCCCGTGATTGTCGGTCCATCGCCTTTTAAGAGCCGGACTTCGAAATCGGCCATGTCCCCGCCTTTCGACTCCAAGTATAGCATTAAGGCGCGGGCCCGCGCCCGATTGACCCCGGGCCGTCGGGATGCTAGGCTTTCCCGGTCGGTAAACCGTGGAGGATTGTAGCAGTGCGCCTTTTCGTGGCGGCGGAGATTCCCCCCGAGGTGCAGGAGAAACTGGCCTCCGTGCGGGGCGCCTCGCGCGACCCCGCCTGGCGCTGGGTGGCGGCGGGGAACGTCCACCTGACGCTGAAATTTCTGGGGGAGACGGACGAGGGGCGGGTTCCGCGGATAAAAGAAGAACTGGCAGCGGTCTGCCGTCCGCTCACCCCCTTCGAGCTAGGACTGACCGGTCTGGGGACGCTGCCGCCGCTGCGCCCCCCGGCGGAGGGGGACCGCCGGACGCCGAGACCGCCGCGAGTCCTCTACGCCGGGCTGGACCGGGGGACGGTCGAGCTGCGGAGACTGGCGCTGGTAATAGAGGATGCCGCGGCCAAGCTGGGATTTCAAAAGGAGAGGCGACTCTTTACGCCCCACGCCACGCTGGCCCGTGTCCGCAAGGAACAACGGCCCCGGGACGCGATGGAGCTTCTGGGGCGCTTTGGGGGGGAGAGTTTCGGCGTCTGGCGCTGCCGGGGCATCACTCTCTTTTTGAGCGAGCTGGGCCCCGGCGGGGCGCGGTACACGGCGCTGGGGGAGTTCCCCTTCGGTATTTGACATATGGGCGTACCCCTACGAGGTTTATACGCGATTCACGCCAAATGTAGGGCGGGGATTACCTTCGGTCGCAGATACCTATCCCCGCCGCTTCATTCTCTGCGATGACGTAGGGGCGTGTCTCCTGACCCGCCCGCGGGCGGCCACAGAGGGCCGCCCCTACGAGGTTGTCGTGCGATTCTAAATGTAGGGCGGGGATTCCTATCCCCGCCGCCTCTTGCATTCTACACCCCGACCCTCACCCTAACCCTCTCCCTGGAAGGGAGAGGGGACATGCAGCCGTCTTCACGCCGGTGCAACCGCCCTACATGACCATCCCGCCGTCGATGTTGATGACCTGGCCGGTGATGTAATCCGCCGCGGGGGAGCAGAGGAATGCGATGACCCCGGCCACGTCCTCGGGCGTCCCGGCCCGGCCCAGGGGAACGGCGGCCAGGAACGCCTTTTTCACTTCTTCGGGCAGGCCGGCGGTCATCTCGGTCTCGATGAACCCCGGCGCCACGGCGTTGACGGTGACCCCGCGCCCGCCCAGCTCCTTGGCCAGACTCTTGGTCAGCCCCAGGAGCCCCGACTTGCTGGCGGCGTAGTTGGCCTGCCCCACGTTGCCGGTGAGGCCGACCACGCTCGTGACGTTTACTATGCGGCCCTTGCGCGCCTTCTGCATCGGGCGTGTCACCGCCTTGCAGCAGTTGAACGCCCCGGTGAGATTAACCTTCAACACCAGGTCCCAGTCCTCGGGCCGCATGCGCATGAACAGGCCGTCGCGGGTTACGCCGGCGTTGTTTACCAAAACCTCGACGGCGCCGAAGGCCTTCGTAACCTCCTCGGCCGCGGCCTGGACGGCGTCGAAGTCGCTAATATCCACGCCCCAGGCCTTCGCCTTACCGCCTCCGACGGTGATTTCCCCGGCGGTACCCTCGGCCCCCGGGGCGTCCAGGTCCCACACGGCGACGGGGAACTCCCGCGCCAGCGCCCGGGCCACGGCGGCCCCGATTCCCCTCGCCCCTCCGGTCACGATGGCCGCGCCTCTTGCGTTCATGATTCCTCCTGACGACTGGCCGGCTAAAATCCCGACTCGTCGAGCTCGGCCTGGGCCTCGGCGAGTGATTTCTGCCACAGGGCCAGCTCCTCGGCCGCCCGTTTCATTCGGTCCGTCGCCTCCTCGCGGCCGGCGAGCAGGACCTCGGCGGCGGTGACGGCGGTCTGGTTCAGCATCTCTACGAACTGGTCCACCTCGTCCACGGCGCCGGCGACCATCTCCTCGGCCCGGTCGCTCGACTTCCCCATGCGCCGGGCGTCGCGGTTGACCCTATCGGCGAGCCCCACGGCCCGCAGCCGTGAAGACAGAGCAATGAGGGCCCGCAGCGCCTCCCGCCGGGTTTCTCCGATGACGTCCTCGTCCAGGGCGTCCGTCTTGTCCCAGAAGTTGGCGAACACCCGCTCGATGGCGGCCAGGCGGGATTTGAACTTGTGCGACAGGCCGCTGAAACCGGACAACTCGCGCAGGATGGAGCGCGCGATGTGGACCGGGCGCCCGGTGACCGTGGCGGACCAGACGATATAGCCGAGCACGGCGACGGCGAGGAGGCCGACGGAAGGCCAGAACCAGGCGAGGACGAGGTTGCAGATGAGCGCCGCCCCCAACAGGACGACCAGGAGTGTCAGCCGCGACGCGCCCAGGAACGCGCGCCGGAAAACCGCTTTCTTCTGCCAGGTCTCGAGCATTTTAAAAACTCCAGATTTCGCCGCCGAAATAATCGGCCAGGAAGAACTCCCGCGCAGCTTCCGGCAGCCGCCCCTGCGCCTCGTACACCTCGCCGAGGAAGCGGTGGGCGGCACTGAAGCGGGGCCGGCGGTTCACCGCCTTCTCGAACTGACCGGCCGCCTCGTCGTACCGCCCCAGCGCCTTGAGCGTCATCCCGAGGGCCATCCGCGCGGGGATGAAGTCGGGGTCGGCCTCGACGGCCCGCGCGTAGAGCGCCGTATACTCCGACGGGGGGGCTCCGGACCGCTGTCGCAGCGCCGCCAGGTTGTAGAGGGCGTCAGGGTAGTCCGGGGCCAGCTCCACCGCGCGCCGGTAATCTTCGAACTGCCCCGCGAAGTCGCCCAGACTACCCCGCACCGTGCCCCGGCGCTCGTAGGTCTCGGCGTCGTCGGGGCGGATTTCCAGGGCCCGATTGTACTCGACGAGCGCCTCGGTGGAAAGCCCCCGCTTCTCGAGGGCCAACCCGGCGTAGAAATTTCCCGAAAAGCCGTCGTCCGCCGGCACCACGGGCGCCAGGGTCAGCCCCAGGCAGACCAGGAGCAGAACCCAGGGCAGAAAGCTCAGCCGGGCCTTTTTATCCCGGACCATGCGGACGATGTAGGCGACGAACCCGGCGCCGAGAAGCGCCATGACCGGCAGGAGCGGCATCCGATACCGGCTGGTGACGAAGAAGGCTACCACACCGACGACATAGGTGACGCTGAAGGCGACGATTATCGTGAGGCCGCGCCCCGCCTTGGGATTCGCCAGCAGCCGCCCGCGGTCGCGCCCCATTGCCGTCACGAGCCCCGCCAGGCCGAACGGCGCCGCCAGCCACCAGCGCAGCGGGTTGAACCGGAGCCACAGACTCTGGCCCCGCGCCCAGCCGATGTTCACGTTGTTGGAGATATCCGCCGCGTTGAAGAACCCTAAAAGTTTCTTGAAGAAGAGGCCGACCGCCCGTCCGGGGGACCGGAAAACGGCGTCGAGACCCCGGGTATACCAGTAGCCCCCGTCGGCCAGCCCCCCGGCGCCGCCGAGGTCCGAATCGCCCGCGAGCCGACGCCAGGCCATCCCCGGCGGCACGGACGAAAAGCCGTCCGCCTCCGGGCCGTTGCCGATGTAGAAGTTCACCCCGCCGTTGGCGCTCACCAGAACGAGCCTGCCCGACGCGAAGAGGTTGTGGAGGGTGGCCGGGAGGATGACCGCCAGCGCCAGTCCCAGGGGGATGAGCGCGGCGGCCAGAGCCCGCTTCCAACCGTAACTTTCGTCGCGCAGGCCGTAAAACAGGCCCAACGCCGCCGCCACCGGCAGGAATAGCAGCAGGTTGGGCCGGGCCAGCGCGCCGAATCCCAGGGCGATTCCGGCCCAGATGAGCCTGACCTTCCGCGTCCTCCAGTCTATTCCCGCCTCCCAGGCGTTGACGAACAGCGCCAGGGAGACCAGGTACGTCAGGGTTTCCAGGGTGACCGAGAGGGCCTGCTCCTCGAAGAAGGGGCCGAGGTCGTAGAGGGCGACGAAGAGTGCGGCGGCGAAGGCGGGCCATTTGCCGAAGAGCTTCCTCCCCCACAGGAAGGTCAGCGCGACGACGCCCAGGCCCAGCAGCGTGTTGAAGATGAGGACTGCGTCCGGGGATTTTCCGCCCACCGAGGAGTAGAGGTCGGTCAGGAACCAGACGTAGAGCGGCGGCTTGAAGTAGGGACCGCCTGGAAGCGCGGAGCCCTCGGCGCCCAGCCGCGCCAGGAAGCTGTGGTAGCCGGCGTCGATGATGGGGAAGTGGTAGAGGGGGGAGTCGGAGTAATCGAAGGCGTAGAGCACCCGCGCCGCCAGGGCGACCAGAATGAGCGCCAAAAGCAGCTTGGCGTCCCGCCGGAAATCGTTGCTGGCCAGCCGTTCGGTCATCCGAGGAAGTTGAAGGAGTACAGGAGCAGGTAGCCGCCCACGCCCAGGACCACCACCGGCCCGGCCCACCACAGGAAGCGGTACAGCCTGCCCCAGAACGTTTCGCCCCGCAGGCGGCCCGACAGGCGCTCCACGGTCTTCGAGAAGAACACCGCTATGAGGGCCACCGCAATCATCGTCACCGCAATTCCCAGGCTGTAGAAGGCCAGGGCGACCAGCGGGTCGGCCAGCTTGTCGAAAAGCTCGGTCGCCGCCGAGTTGCCGAAATAAATCAGCAGCGCCCCGCGGCACGGCACTATTCCGCCGGAGACGCCCAGGGCGATAAGGCGCTTGAGCGAGCGGGGTTCTTCATCCCCCTTGGCCCAGGCGGGAAGGTGAGTGTGGTCGTGCCCGTGATGGTGGTGGGTCGGTTCCACCGCGTCGCCGTGGTGGTCTACCACTCCCTGGCGCCGCGCGTGCTCCCGGATGCGCTCCCGGAGCATCCATACGCCGACCAGGATTACCAGCGAGGCGCCGACGACGGAGGTGATGCCCTGCAGGAGGACCTCGTCCACCAGGTTCCCGGCGAGCTTCACCGTGAGGGCGATGGCGTAGACGACTACGGTGTGTGTGGCGGCGGTGACGAGCCCCAGGATGACCGCGTCGAGGGCGGCGCGGGCCGGTTTGCGGCCGGGGGTGCTGCCGACCATGTAGGCGGAGATTATCGCCTTGCCGTGGCCGGGCTGCAGGGCGTGGCCGGCGCCCCAGCCGAAGTAGAACAGGAGTTGGAGGAACATCAGGCAAGCCTTCGGCGGAGGGTGTCCAGGGCGTGGATGACCGTCCGGCGGCGCACGAGGTCCCGGTCGCCGGTGAGTTTCAGCTGTCTCGTAAAGAGGAAGTGCGGGCCCGCGTGGATTTGGGTCCGCTGGAGCTCGTCCAGCAACCGCCCCCGCGTCGGCGGCCAGCCGTCCAGGGTTCGCGGGTGCTGGGCCAGGCCGACGAAGACCGTCCCGACCGGTTTCTCCTCCGAACCGCCCCCGGGACCGGCGACGCCGGTGGTGGAGAGGGCGATGTCGCACCCCAGGGCGTCCAGGGCGCCGAGGGCCATGGCCGCCGCCGTCTCGCGGCTCACCGCCCCGTGCCGTTCCAGAATTTCTTCCGAAACGCCGAGGAGCTTCGTTTTAATTGCGTTGGAGTAGGCGATGACGCCGCCGACGTAGTAGTCCGAGCTGCCGGGGACGTCGGTGAGCCAGTCCCCGATGCCGCCGCCGGTGCAGCTCTCGGCGGTGCCCACCGACAGGGCCAGCTCCCGCAGTCGGGCGCCCACCGCCCCGGAAAGGGTGTCCGCGTCGCGGCCGTACACGCAGCCGCCGACCGCCGCCTCCACCCCCCGGACCAGTTCGGCGAAGCGCCCCTCGGCCTGGGGGTCCGCGCCCGGGAGGAACTGCGTCAGGCGCAGGTCCACCAGGCCGTGGCGGGGGAGAAAGGCCAGTTCGATGCCGGCATCGTCGAGCTTTTCCAGAATCGCGGCTTCCTCCAGCCTTTGCGACAGGACGCTCTCGGAGACGCCCGCGGTGCGGACGGTGCGCTTGAACCGGACGAGGAGTGTATCCGTGAGCGCGCGGACGGCCTCGCGGATGCCTGCCTCCCACAGCTCGCGGACCTCCCGGGGCACGCCGGGCAGCAGGCAGACGTGGCCGCCGTTAGCCGGGGCGAGCTGGCCCGGAGCCGTGCCCGAGGGGTTGTAGACGATGACCGCGCCTTCCATGCGGCGGAACTGGCTCTCGTTGATGGCGGGCATCTCGATGGCGCGATGGGCGAAGACCTCCCGCACCCGCCGGGCCTGCTCCGGGTCCACGACCAGCCGTTGGCCGATTTCCGCGGCCACCGTGTCCAGGGTGATGTCGTCCCGGGTGGGCCCCAGGCCGCCGGTGGTGATGACCAGGTCCGCCTCGGCGAGCCCGTGTCGTACGGCCCCCGCGATGGCGGCCGCGGCGTCGGGGACGGTGTATCGCGCGCCGACCCGGATGCCGAGGTCGTTGAGCCCCTGCGCCAGAAAGGCCGAGTTGGTGTCCAGCGTGTCGCCGGAGAGAATCTCGTTGCCGATGGTGACGATTACCGCGCGCACGGGGTCTCCTTGTTTTTCATGCGCCGGTTTCGGCGTCATCAGGGACGGGTTCCTCGGTCTCGGTTTCAACCGGAGCCGTCTCGGCCTCGGATTCCTCATCCGGCGTTTCGACGGAGGTCGTTCTCCGGGCGGGGCGTCCGTACTCGGCCCGCTCCGCGAAACCGCCGGGCCAGCGGACGGACCACGGCCAGCCGGTATCATCCAGGTAAAAGGCGAATCCCTGGGGCTCGACGAGTACTTCCAGGCACGAGCGTTCGCCCCAGGCCGTTTCTACGTCTTTGCGGCCGCCGATGACGATTTCCAGGTCGTAATCGACGCCCTGGCGCAGGTCCCGGGCGGGCAGGCTGTATTCCTCCCCGTCGGAAAGCCCGCTACCGGCCAGAATAACGGCGATGACGCCCACCGACGGTCCGTCGGTGAGCACGTCGGCGCGGCGGGTCAGCCCCGGACGCCCCACGGCCCACGCCTCGACCCCCGAGGGCGGGTGAACGGTCAGCGTCACCAGACCGGGAAGGAGAAGTCCCTCGCTCCAGCCGGCGCCGGTTTCCAGTGAATAATCCGTCCGCCACAATCCCGCACGGCAGGCGATTATCTCGCGGCCCAGGTAGTAGGGCGAAACGTCGCCGACCGGCGCGCCGAAACATTCCAGAATAATCGGCTCGACCGTGTCCGGCACAAGCCGGTGCGGCGGCTCATGGTAAAGCGCCGGACCGGGCACGGTCGGCCGTTCCTCTGACGGCACCGGCGACGTCCCTCCGCAGCCGGTGAGGAGCGCCGCGGAAACGGCCAATACAACCGATGCCAATATAGTCCGCACGACTGCGGATTCTAGCACAGCTCCCCGGAGCGGACAAGGCGACGCGGACGCGCGGGTTGTGGTAAACTTTGCGCTTACACTGCTCTTGGGTATACCTGCGGGGAAATTGATGGAAAAGATTCTCGTAACCAGCGCCCTCCCCTACGCCAACGGCCCGCTCCACGTGGGGCAGCTCGCCGGAGCCTACCTCCCCGCCGACATCTTCGTCCGCTACCATCGCCGGCTGGGGAACGACGTGCTTTATATCTGCGGTTCCGACGAGCACGGCGTGGCCATCACCCTCGCCGCCGACGCCGGGGGCACCACGCCCAAGGCCATCGTGGACTATCACCACCCGCGCATCAAGCGCACCTTCGAGAGATTGGACTTCTCGCTCGACTGCTACGGGCGCACCTCTTCGCCCACCCACCACGACACGGCGCAGAAATTCTTCACCGTCCTGTACGACGCCGGTTTCCTCTACACCAAGACCGTGGAGCAGTTCTACGACGCCGGCGCGGAGCGCTGGCTGCCGGACCGTTACGTGGAGGGCACCTGCCCCCATTGCGGCGCGGAGAACGCGCGGGGGGACGAGTGCGAGAGCTGCGGGCACTGGATAGAGGCGCGGACCCTCATCGAGCCCCGGAGCAAGCTGACCGGCAACGCGCCCGAGCTGCGCGAGACGACCCACTGGTATTTCAGGCTATCCGACCTGGAAGGCGACGTCCGGCACTGGCTCGAAGCCCGGGACGCCGCCGTGGGCTGGAAGGATAACGTGCTCAACTACTGCCGCTCCTGGCTGCGGGAGGGGCTGAAGGACCGCCCCGTGACCCGCGACCTGGACTGGGGCGTGCAGGTTCCCCTGCCGGGGGCGGAAGGCAAGGCCATCTACGTCTGGTTCGAGAACGTCCTGGGCTACGTCTCCAACACCAAGGAGTGGGCGGCGGAGCACGGGAAGCCCGAGGCGTGGCGCGATTTCTGGCTCAATCCCGACTGCCGCCTGTTCCACTTCATCGGCAAGGACAACATCGTTTTCCACGCCATACTTTTTCCCGCGATGATTATCGCCTACAACCGCTCCGTGCCGGAGGACGAGCGCTTCGTCCTGCCCGAGAACGTGCCGGCTAACGAGTTCCTGAACATCGAGGGCAAGAAGCTCTCGACCAGCCGCAACTGGGCCGTGTGGGTGGACGACGTGCTGGACGCCTTTCCCGCCTGCTACCTGCGCTACTACATGACCTTCTGCCTGCCGGAGACCCGGGACACCGATTTCAGCTGGGAAGAGTTCGGTGAGCGGATTAATTCAGAGCTGGCCGACATCTACGGCAATCTGGTCCATCGGACGCTCGTGTTCATCCACCGCTACTTCGGGGGCGTCGTCCCCGAGCCGGGAAAGCCGGATGACGCTTCGCGGGCGTTGATGAGCGAGACGGCGCGGCTATCGGGCGAGGTGGCCCGCAGCATCGAGGCATTCCGTTTCCGGGAGGCGGCCAAGCTGATGATGGACGTGGCCCGGGCCGGCAACAAGTACTTCGACGACGAGCGCCCCTGGGCCACCCGCAAGGACGACCTCCCGGCCTGCGCCCGGACGATGTACCACCTGTGCCAGGCCCTGGCGTCCCTGGCCGTCGTGAGCAGCCCCTTCGTGCCTACTTCGGCGGCTCGGCTGGCGAAGCAGCTCGGCGTCGAATCGGCCTTCGAGGGCTGGAGCTGGGACGACGCCGCGCGCCCCGACCTCGTCCCCGCGGGGACGAAGCTCGGCGAGGCCGAGGTCCTGTTCACGAAAATCGAGCCCGAGGAGATTGAAAAGCAACGGGCCAAGCTGGGCCGCCCGCTGGAGGTTTCGGAGGAGAATGTGAACGTGCTTCGGCGAGCCGTGCCCCTGTCGGACGCGCTGCTGGAGTACGCCGATTTCGCCAAATTGGACCTGCGCGCGGGGAAGGTGCTCACGGCGGAGCGGATACCCAAGGCGGACAAGCTCCTGCGCCTGGAGGTGGACCTCGGGGCGGAGACGCGGACCATCGTGGCCGGCATCGCCCTGCACTACGCGCCCGAGGACCTCTCCGGCCGACTCATCGTCGTCCTGGTCAATTTAAAGCCGGTGACGCTCCGGGGCGTGGAGAGCCGGGGGATGCTCCTGGCCGCCACGACCGAGGACGGCGGGCTGCGGCTGGTGACCCTCGACGGCGACATCCCCCCGGGGTCGAAGGTGTCGTGAGCGAAACGGAAAAAGACGCGGGAGTCCTCTTCGAGAGTGACTGCCCCGCCTTGGACCTGGGGCGGGTGGCCGTTCTCGGTTTCGGCAACCAGGGCCGGGCCCACGCGCTGAACCTGCGCGATGCGGGCGTGGACGTGGAGGTCGCCCTGCGTCCGGGCTCTCCGAGCGCCGAGGTTGCCCGCGCCGAGAAGCTGTCCGTTTGCGGCCTCGACGAAGCCGCTGATTCCGACGTGCTGGTCTGGGCGATTCCCGACGAGGCAATCCCCGGCGCGGCCCCATTTTTCAAGAAAGTCAAGGACGGCCGGCTCTGGATTTTCCTCCACGGCCTGGCCGTGACCTGGGGCTGGATTACACCACCGGAGAACGCGGATGTCGCCCTCCTCGCGCCCCAGGGCCCCGGCGCGTCGTTGAGGGGGCTTTTTTTAGCGGCGAGAGGCCTGCCGGCGGCGCTGGCCGTCGAACGGGACATCACCGGGACAGCGGAAGGGCGGCTGCTGGCTTACGCCCGTGCGGTGGGATGCGCCCGGGGCGGCCTGTTCTGGACCACCTTCCGCGAAGAAACCGTGGTGGACCATTTCGGGGAGCAGGCCGTGCTGTGCGGCGGGGTCCCGGCGCTGGTCCGGGCGGCCTGGGACACCCTGGTCGGCGCCGGACACGACCCGCGCCTGGCGTACATCGAGTGCCTGATGCAACTCAAGCTCCTGGCCGACCTGATGTACGAGCGCGGAACGGCGGGGATGCGGGGTGCGATATCGGGCACGGCGCTCTACGGCGCGGCGACGGGTGGCGCCGACGTAATCGGGGTGGAGACCAGAAAACGGCTGGGGGCGCTTCTGGAAAAAATCGAATCGGGCGCCTTCGCCGAACGCTGGCTCGCCGAATCCGGGAAACCTGATTGGCCGCGGGAGAGGGAACGCCTTCTCGGCGGCGCGGACCCCTTCGAGGAGACCGGCCGCCGGGTACGTAAGAACCTGCGCTGGCCCGGCATCGGGGGAGAGAAATAATGACCGTGCACCTGCCCGTGACCCCGCCCATCCCCCAGATTTACTCCATCGCGTACATCGTCGCCTACGTTTTCCTGGTAATTGGCGTCGTCGAGCAGTTCCGCTCCCGGGGCCTCATATCCGACCTTTCAGCGCGGAACATCGTGGGCCTGGGCGTGGCCCCCTGCACCCTGGCCGCGGCCTGGCTCTTTACGGACTGGTACTGGGTGCTGGCGCCGGTGGTGTTTTTCCTCGCCCTGACCGTCCTGTCGATGAGGTTCGGGCTGCTGGCGAGCGTGGATGCGGAGCGGGGGAGGTTCGGCGGCGTGGCGATGGTCATCGTTCTGTGCGTCTCGGTCTTCATCGGCTGGTTCTTCACCGACCTGGGGCGGGGCATCGAACTGAGACCCCTGGCCGCCTTCAGTATCATACCCTCGTCCTTCGCCGACAGCCTCGCCGCCATGGTGGGCCGAAGATACGGCAAAGGCGAGCTCCCGCGCGGTCGGTCGAAAATCGGCACCGCGGCCGGGGTGCTCGGAGGCATCGCGGCGTTCGTCATCGTGAGCGTTATCTTCGGCTTCACCGGCTGGCTTCCCTACCTCCTCGCCGTGGGCTTCGGGGCGCTGGTCGGTCTCGCCGAGCTGGTGAGCCCGGTTCAGCTCGACAACATCATCACGGGCGTCGTGGCCGGCGTGGGCGGATACCTCATCCTCACCCTGGCGTAACAAGGAGGCTCCATGAACCAGTGGATTTCCCTGGCCGTCTCCTACGCGGCGGTCTTCGCGGTCGTCGGCACGGCGGGCGTCCTGGCCCGGAAGGAAAAAATCTCCGGCGAGGCGGCGCGCAAGGTCATCCACATCGGGGTGAGCAACTGGATAATCCTCGCCTTCTTCATATTCCACGACTGGTACTTCGCGATTATCGGCCCGCTTTCCTTCATCGTCATCAACTACGTCTCCTGGAAGCTCGACCTCTTCAAGGGGATGGAATCGGGGGACAAGAGCCCGGGCACCGTGTTCTTCGCCGTCAGCCTCTCGATTCTCACCTGGCACTTCTGGTGGCTGACGAATATCGGGGCCGGCGATTTCCGCTACGTGGCCGTCATGGGTATCCTCGTCCTGGGGTGGGGCGACGGGCTCGCGGCGGTTTTCGGCCACAAGTGGGGGAAGGCGAAGCTCGTGGGCTCCAAGACCCTCGTCGGCACGCTGGCGATGTTCGTCACGAGCGCCGTGGTGGTCTTCGTGGTTCTTACCCTGGTGGGGGTGCACGGACTCGTCACCAACGTCCTGTTGGCCCTCGGCCTGGGCGCCCTGGGGACGCTGGCGGAGCTTTTCCTCCCCGGCGGCTGGGACAACCTTTTAATCCCTCTGGTCGTGTCCTACGCCTACTACGGCTGGTTCTGGCTGAGCAATCTCGCCGCGGGCGGCGTTTTCTGATAGAATTGACCGGCTAACCCGTTTCGACCCGGAGTTACACTTGATAGTCGGCTTCTTCTCCGACATCCACGCCAACCTCGACGCGCTGGCCATGGTGCTGGACCACCTCCGGCGCCTGGAGGTGAGCGCGCTATACTGCGGCGGCGACATCGTCGGCTACGGGGCCTGCCCCAACGAGTGCCTGAACATCGTGCGGTTCGCCGAGGGGGACAAGCGGATTTCCAAGAAAGAGGTCCTCGAGTACCTCGCCTCCACCGACCTGAGCGACCCGGAACGCCTGGTCGCCTTCCTGGCCCAGACCACCACCGTGACGGTGAAGGGGAACCACGACCACGTCTCCATCACCCCCGGCGCCGAGTATCTGTTCAACTCCTTCGCCGCGCGGGCGATTCTTTGGACCCGCGAGGTCATCACCCGCGAGAACGTGGACTACATCGCCTCGCTCCCCATGGGAATGGACGCGGGCGAGGACGGACAGCCCATCCGGCACAAGAAGTCGAAAACCGTCCTGTTCCGGCTGGTCCACGCGAGCCCCCACGAGCCGGAGCGCTGGCACTACCTGTTGAACCGGCGCGAAATCGAGCGGGCCTTCAACGCCCTGGAAGTGGGATTCTGCTTCATCGGGCACAGCCACCAGCCGGTCATCTTCGAGCAGCACGAGGACGGCTACGTGGAGGTCATCACCGAGGAGGAGCACGTCCCGAGCATCTTCCGCCGCTACATCATCAACATGGGGAGCGTGGGCCAGTCCCGGGACGGCAACCCCAAGAGCTGCTGCGCCACGCTGGAGTTCACGCCCGGCTTCCGCAACCTGATGATTCGGCTGCACCGCGTGTCCTACGACATCCCGCGGGCCGCGGAGCGCATCATTGCCGCCGGTCTGCCCGAGGAGCTGGGCGGCCGGCTCCTGCACGGGATTTGACCCGCGAGGATATAGCCGCGTTCTTCCGTTCGAAGGTCATCGCCGTGGCCGGGGCCAGCCGCGACAAACGCAAGTACGGCTCCAGGGTCTACCGCCGCCTGAAATCTTTGGGCCGGTACACGGTCTACCCCGTGAACCCGCAGGCCGCTGAAATCGACGGCGACCGGTGCTACCCGACGCTGGCCGGGCTGCCGGAGAGGCCCGACGCGGTGATTTTCATCACCCCGCCCCCGCGGACCGCCGCGGTGATGCGGGAGGCGCTGGAGCTGGGAGTCAAAGTGTTTTGGACGCAGCCGGGCGCCGAAGATTCCGCGGTCGTCCGGTTGGCCGAGGAGGCCGGGGCGAGCCTGGTTCACGGTCGGTGCGTCCTGGTGACCGACCCCGAAGGGTATGTGTAAAACATGAAGAGGGGCGCTCTCGATTTCGTCCTGGTGGGAGTGATGGCGGTGGTCGGTCTCGGCCTCGGCCTCGTCGGGCTGTTCGTCTCCTTCGGGTCCGAAGAGGGGCGGATGGTCGCCGAGAGCGGGCCGATGGGCATCGTCAACTGGCTTTTCATCGGCCTCGGCCTCGCGGGTCTCATCGCCTCGGTAATCCTTCTGCTACTGACCCTGCGCCGCCGGCGTCAGGTGGCCGACCCCGACCACCCCGCCCGACATCACCTCGTCGAATCCTTTCTCAAGCGGCCCGAGCCGCTCAAGCCCGGCATTTACCACCTGCGCTCCGGCGACGCCATGGAGGGCTACCGGGTCCACCTGCGCATCGAGCCCTCGGGCAACGGCACCCTGGTGGTCAACGCCGCGAAAATCATCCACCTGAACCAGACCGCCGCCGAGTACGCCAAGCTCATCGTCGAGGAGCGCACGCCCCGGGACGCCGTCCGGGAAATAACCGCCCGGTACAGCGTCCCGAAGAAAATCGCCCTCGCCGATTACCGGGAAATATTCCGCATCATCACCGAGCTGGCCCGCGGCGGCGACGTCTGCCCCGTGACCTACCTCGACCTCGACCGCTACGAGCCGTTCAGCGTGGAGACCTTCGCCCCCTACCGGGTGGACCTCGTTCTCACCTACGCCTGCAACTCCGACTGCGGCCACTGCTACGTGGACCCCGGGCACCGGGGGAAGGCGTCCCTGGCCAAGGAGGACTGGCGCCGGGTCATGGAAAAGCTGTGGGAGGCCGGGGTGCCCCACGTGACCTTCACCGGCGGCGAGGCCACCCTCTACCCCCACCTGCGGGAGCTCATCGAGTACGCCGAGGACATCGGCCTGGTGACCGGCCTGTTGACCAACGGGCGCAAGCTGGCCGACAAGGACTACCTGGCCGGGCTGGTCGAGGTGGGGCTGGACCACGTGCAAATCACGCTGGAGAGCTGTGACGAGGCGGTGCACGACGCCATGGTGGGGGCTCCCGGGGCCTGGCAGGAAACGGTGCAGGGCATCAAGAACGCCCTGGCGCAGCCGCTCTACGTCCTGACGAACACGACCATCACCCGGCGCAACGCCGACCATCTCCGGCGGACGGTGGAGTTCCTGGCCGACCTGGGGCTGTCCCAGGTGGCGGCCAACGGCATGATTCACTCCGGCAAGGGGAAAGGCAACCCCGACGCCTTCACCGAGGCCGAGCTGGTGCCTTACGTGGAGGAGTTCTTCTCCGCCGCCGTCTCGCGCGGGCTGAACTTCCTGTGGTACACCCCGACGCGCTACGAGGAACTCAATCCGCTCGAATTGGGCGTGGGGATAAAGACCTGCTCCGCCGCGAAGTACAACCTGGCCGTGGAGCCCAACGGCGACGTGCTGCCCTGCCAGAGCTACTACGAGGTCATGGGCAACATCCTCACCGATGACTGGGGGAAAATCTGGAACAGCCCCCTGGCGGTGAGCCTGCGCAACCGGGACTGGGTCCCCGACGAGTGCCGCCAGTGCGCCGAGTTCCCCCTGTGCGGCGGCGGCTGTCCCCTGCTCCTGCAGGAGGACGGAAACGTCACCTGTAGCGCACCGGCATAGAAAAGGTGGGATGACCCCACCTTTTTTTATCATCCGACGGAAAGACCCGCGTCACGCCCCGACGTGCTCGGTGAGGGTGGCGAGCGTGGCCAGAACGGCCTCCCGGAAGGCCTCGGCCTGGTCCTCGTGGCAGTAGCAGTCCACGTGGACGAGATTTTTCCCGACGAGGAGCAGGCTGTCCAGGTTGTAGTAGCCGAAGTTGAAGTAATCGGCGGAGGCGATGGGAGTGCCCTTGGCGCTCGTCCGGTTGTAGCCGCCCCAGTGGAAGGCGGGCCCCCGCTCACCCGAGTTCACGGCCCGGCGGAGGTCGGCGAGCATATCCCCCAGGAAGGCGTTGGCCTCGCCCTCGTAGAAGGACGTGATTTCCTCGAAACAGTAACCGGATTCCCCCGCGGAGTAGATGTAGATGACTCCCAGCGCCTCGCCTTCGGGCCGCAGGAGCAGGATATGGCCCGATTTGTAGGTGTAGCTCTCCGTTCCGTCGGGAGCATCGAGGTCCACCTTCAGCCCGTCCAGCTCCAGCGTCAGGGCCGAGGCGGGGAGGAATGCCAGGAGCAGCGGTAAGAGTGGGCGGCGGAGCATTCGGGTAAACCTCCGGGGTGTTTTCCACAGATTATAATCCGTCGGCGGCGCGAGGCCAAGGTCCCAATTCGCATAGAGCGGGAAAATCAAGGAGAGGCATTGTCGGAATTATCACTGGCCACCATCCGCGAGCACGTGGTCGGGTGGGATAAACAAGTTCCACTGGCCACGGGCGGAACACGACGGTACGTCTATCTGGACAACGCCGCCAGCACCCCGGCCCTGGCCCCGGTGCGGGACAAGGTTAACGAGCTAGTCGGCTGGTACTCCTCCATCCACCGCGGCACCGGCTTCAAGAGCGCCGTGGCCACGCACGCCTACGAGCGGGCGCGCGAGGTCATTCTCGACTTCGTCGGCGCCGGAGACGGCGACTACACCGCTGTGTTCACCTGCAACACCACCGAGGCGGTCAACCGGCTGGCCTGCTCGATGGCCTACCCCGAGGATGCCGTGGTCCTGGTAAGCCCGCTGGAGCACCACTCCAACGACCTGCCCTGGCGGCGGTACGCCGAGCTCAAGTATCTTCCCGTTTCCGCGGGGGGCGCCGTCGACCTGGCGGCCACGCGCAAGCTGGTGGAGGGCCTCTCCGGACGTCTGGCGCTCATGGCGGTCAGCGGGGCGAGCAACGTCACCGGGCAGGTGTACCCGATTCACGAGCTGGCGAAAATCGCCCACGCGAACGGGGTGCGGATTCTGGCGGACGGCGCCCAGCTCGCCCCACACATGCCCATCCAAATGGAACCCGGCGAGCCGGGGGCGCATCTCGACTACGTCGTCATCGCCGGGCACAAGATGTATGCCCCGTACGGCGGCGCGGCGCTCATCGGACGGAAGGACGCTTTCAGCTCCTGTGGTCCGGCCTGCCGGGGCGGCGGCACGGTGAAGCTCGTCACCCGCGGGGAAGTAGTGTGGGCCGACATGCCCGGCCTGCTGGAGGCCGGCACGCCCAACGTCGTCGGCGCAGTCGCCATGGCTGCGGCGGCGAAGGCCCTGCTCGCCATCGGATTCGACGCCATCCGGCGCCACGAGCTGGAACTGACGAAACGGCTGCTCGACGGCGTGCGCGCGGTGCCCGGCGTCACCATCTACGGCTCGCCCGATACGACGGCGCCCGAGGGGCGGCTGGGGGTGGTCAGCTTCAATCTCGAGGGCATACCGCATCCGCTCGTCGCCGCCGTCCTGGCCTTCGAGGGGGGAATAGGGGTCCGCAACGGCTGCTTCTGCACCCAGCCCTACGTCTTCGAGCTGTTATCTCTCACGGGGGAAAATTTAACCCGGAAAACGGGGGAGATGCTGGCCGGCGACCGGCGCCGCATTCCCGGCATGGTGCGGGCCAGCCTTGGTATCTACAACGACGAGGAGGATGTTTCCCACTTCCTCGCCGAGCTGGCGCGCCTGGCGGAAAAAGGCCCGCGGCTCGAATACACGCAGGACGAGGCCACCGGCGCCTTCCTCCCCACAGGATACGCCCACGACACGGCGGGGTATTTCACCCTCTGAGGCCGTCGCGCCATTAAACGACGGGGTGCGCACCGGGCGCACCCCGTTCAGTATCCGCGGTTGACGTTCCGCCCGACTTCCGTCTATTATGTATCAATCGATGAGAAGCAGAATGGAAACACAGGAGGGGGATACGATGAACGTTTCGAGATACCTGATAGTGGTGCTGCTCCTGCTTGTCGTCCTCGTCGCCTGGGCCGAGGAGAAACGGTACGAGGTGACACTCGACCTGACCAACGAGCAGGTTAAGGCGGTCAAGGGCGGCTACGGGCGGAATGTCGTCGTGAAATTCACCGCGGCCCAGCTCACCGCCATCAAGGACGTCGTGTCGGATTTCGACCTGACCGAGATGACGCTGACATCCGCCATCATCGGGCGGAGCGGTAAAATCCTGCTCGTCATCCAGGTGTTAGACGACGCGCGCGGACGGCTCTTCGAGGCCAACCCGCAGCCTTCTCCCTAGGCCGTCGGACGGAAGGCTTCGACGTGGAGGCGGGTATTCACACCCGCCTTTTCCTGCGTACCGACCGAAAACGTATTCCGACCGGCGACTCGTATCCCGGTTGACGTTCCGCTGTGGTCCGCCTATTATGTATCAATCGATGAGAAGCAAACGGAACACAGGGAGGGAGGGACGATGAAAGTCGCGAAATTCTTAATCGTGGCGCTGCTGTTCGTCCTCGTGGCCGTTTCATGGGCCGAGGACCGGCGGTACGAGGTCACCCTCACGCTAACCAACGCCCAGCTCAACGCGGTCAACAACGCCAAGGGGCGGGGCGCGGTCGTCGAGTTCACCACGGCCCAGCTGGAGACCATCCAGAAGTTGCTGCCCCGGTTCGACTACACCGAGGTGACGCTGACCACGGCCAACCTGAGCCGGGACGGCAAGGTTATCCTGGTCCTCCTGGCTCCCGACGACCTGCACGGCCGCATCTCCATGAACCCCCAGCCGTCGCCGTAGGGATTCGGGCCGTACCGTTGCGGTAAATGCAGGGCGGGAAATCATTTTCCCGCCGTTTTACACCACTATTGCGATGATGTAGGGGCCGACCGACGGCGCGCCGTTCAGGTCGGCCCGATTTTAAAGGTAGCCCACACCCCTGACCCCTCTCCCACAGGGAGAGGGGAAACGCCCCGCACCACGAACCGCACCTTACAATGCGAGGCCGAAGAGGAGGGAGAACCCGCCGACCTGGGCCAGCTCGCCGCTCCAGGCCAGCTCCAGCCGCAGCTCGGCGTTCAGGCGGAAATTTTTCTCGCGGAAGAAATCCAGACCGGCGGCCAGGTGGGGCATGAACAGGAGTTCGGTGAAGCCGTCCTCGCGGCCGCCCCCGGCCAATAGCCGTTCGCCCATGTTGAAGACGGTAAAGCCTACGCCGCCGCCTACATAGGGGCTGAAGTCCCCCCCGAACTCGTAGTACGCCCCCAGGGAGAAGGGCACCACGAAAAAGCTCGGCGTGTTGTCGAAGTCCGGGTTGTGCTCCACATCGCCGAGGTAGAAGCCCAGCGAGGCCATGGCCTTCCAGTCGCCGCCTTCGAGATTGACGAAGCCCTCGAAGCGCCAGGCCAGCGAGTCGAAGTGGAGGTAGTTCTCCTGGGAGAAGGGGAGGAAGAAGCCGAAGCGCCCGCCGTAATAAATCCCCGTGGCGACGCCGCCCGAGTGCGTCTCGGCGGGGATGACGATGTGTCCGGGCGAGCCGGGCAGGACCTCGTCCTCGGCCGCGAGGGAACAGAGCGTGGACAACAGGATGAGGGCGGGTACGAGGCGGGGCATGGCTCTCCTTCGAGCTGAATCCGTATAAGTGTAGCCGGGGACGGGCGCTTTCGCAAGAAAAAAGCGGGCTCAGGCCCGCCTCTTGAACTCCCCGATTCGGCTGACCGGTCCCGGCTCCACGCCCCGCTCCCGCGCCAGCGCCAGGGAGAGGAGGTCCCCCCGCAGTACCAGGCCCAGCGCGGCGGTCAACGGGTTGGGTCCCTCGCCCTTGAGGATTATGGTTTTCACCCCGTCCCGGAGGATGTCGTCCAGCGGCGGCGCGGCGGTCAGGGTCAGGCAGAGGCGGTACGGCGGCTCACCGGGTCCGGCGCCCTCGATTTCGTTGTGGCCCGCCTCGGGCAGCGAGCCGGCCCAGGCGTGCATCTTGGCGTTCTCGTTGAGCTGCTGCTTCAGGCGCAGCGCGGCGGCGGCGGTGAGCGGGCAGGTGCCGTAGACGACGACGGGGCGGTCCATCAGCTTTCGGGCCAGCGCGTCCGTTTCTCCGGCGCAGAGCCCGTCCCTCAGACGCCTCAACGCCTCCACGGTCTCCCCCGGTTCCCAGAATTTTTCGCCGGTCAGCCGCTCCACGGCGCGCAGACCGGTTCCCAAAAGATACCCGAAGGCGGCCCTCGGCGGCATTCCGCCGGGCACGGTGAGGAGGAGTAGGCCCCGTTCCACCAGAAACCCGCCGAGTTTCCCGCCGGTGGAGATGCCGACCGTCGCGGCGCCGCTCTCGAATCCCTCCCGTAGCGCGGACAGGGTCTCCGCGGTGTCGCCGGAATGGGAAATCGCCAGGAGGGCGTCGTCTTTGGAAAGCCAACTCGGAGCACCCGCCCAGGGCCAGGGGATGACGGGAATGTGTTTTTTATGGGACAGCGCTTCGAGGAATTTGGCCGAAACGCCGCTGCCTCCCATTCCGGCGACGAGGACGCGTCCGGGCGGACGTTTTGGCGCGGGGAGGCAGTCCGGCCCCGGCACCTCGTAGGCGAGCTGCTCGGGGAGGTCGAGGGCCCGCCGCCGCATCCGCTCCGCCGTTGCTCCGACCATGCCGTTCCCCGATAGATTTAAGGGCACCCGCGGGTGCCCCGTTGGATTCAAGTAAATCTACCTGTAGACCTTCGCCTTTTCCTCGCCCCGCAGAACGCGGAGGGTTCCACGCGCCAGGGCCCCCATCTCGTCCTCGCCCGGATAGACCAGAACCTCGCCCAGCCATTTTATCCGGGGCTGGAGCAGGTCCATGAGCGGCTTGCTCTTGGCGACCCCGCCGGTGATTACCACGGCGTCGGGCTTCCCACCCAGGGCGGCGGCCATGGCGCCGCACTCCTTGGCCACCTGGTACGCCATGGCGCCGAGGACCTGCCGGGCCTTCGTGTCGCCCGCCTCCACGCGGCGGTCCACCTCGAACATGTCGTCGGTGCCCAGGTAGGCCATGAGCCCGCCCTGGCCTACGACGCGGCACTTGAGCTCGGCGGCGGAGTATTTTCCCGAGAAGCAGAGCTTGATGAGGCCGGTGGTGGGGAGGCCGCCCGCGCGCTGGGGGGAGAAAGGACCGCCGTCGTTGGCGTTGTTCACGTCTATCATCTTCCCCCGGCGGTGGGCGGAGACACTGATGCCGGTTCCCAGGTGGGCGATGACGAGGTTCAGCTTGTCGTAGGGTTTTTTGAGCTTTTCGGCCGCCCGGCGGGCGACGGCCTTGAGATTCAGGGCGTGGGACAGGGACTTGCGCTCCAGCTCGGGCAGCCCGCTGTAGCGCGCCACGTCGTCGAACTCGTCCACGCTCACCGGGTCCACGATGAAGGCGGGTATGCCCTGGGGCTTGGCGATTGCGAAGGCCAGGAGGCAGCCCAGATTGCTGGCGTGGTCGGCGGCCACGTTGCCCGACTGCACGTCCGAGACCATCGCCTTGTTGACCTTGTACGCGCCGGAGACCATGGGCTTGAAGGCCCCGCCCCGGCCGACCGTCGCGGAGAGGTCTTTCGGGGAGAGGCCAATTTTGCTCAGCGCGTCGAGAATCAGGCCCTTGCGGTAATCCAGCTGGTCCAGGATGCTCGAAAAGGATGCGAGCTGGTCGTCCAGATGCCGCACCACCTCGCTGAAGCTCATCTTCTCGCCGTCGTACACGGCGATTTTGGTCGAGGTGGCACCGGGGTTGATAACGAGGATTTTTTCAGCCATCTCACGCCCTTCCTCGGTTGCCGGCCGGTCGCCGGTCAAAGGTGCGAGCTACTCGGCCGAGCGGTCCTTGGAAATCACCTGGGCGATGGAGCCCTTAAGGAATTCGAGCTTCACGTCGCCCGATACGCGGATGGTCACCGAGTCCTCCCGGTCGTCCACCCCCACGACGGTGCCTTTCAGGCCGCCGATGGTCACCACGCGGTCGCCCTTGGTGATGGCGCTGAGCATGGCCTGCTTCTGTTTCTCCTTCTTGCGCTGGGGCATGATGATGAGGAAGTAGAAGATGGCGATGACGATGACGAAGGGGAGGATGAGGCCGAGGATTCCCCCGCCGCCGTCGCCGCCCTCTCCTCCGCCGCCGCCGCCCGAAAGCGCATAAACCAGATGTGTTAACAAGGATTACTCCCCTCTGACCGTGGGGTTGAGACGCCGTATGGCAACCGCCGAAGTGTAGCAGACCCCTCGCCCCACGGTCAACTCCCCCCGGATTGTCATTCTTTGGAGGATTTAATACCATTATACCGGTCTGAGAATAGCTGTTGAATCGAAGGGGGATGCACCGGATGATGCGGTTAAACGCGCTGCTGACGCTACTCCTTCTCGTCGTCGCACACGCCGACCCGGTGCCGGTCCCCGAAGGTTACGGCGATACGGTGGAAACGCCGGCTCCCGCCGAGTACTCATGGGAGGCGGGGCTCTTCGGCAACCTCGTCCCCGGCCTGGGCTACTTCCTCATCGAGGAGCCGGTCTGGGGCGTGGTGGAAATCGGCCTCGTGGGTGGCGGGATTACGCTTGTAATAGTCGGGTCGAACATGACCGGATTTATGTCCGGCATCGGCGAGACGGTCATCGGGAGCTGCCTCGCCGGAGCCGCGTACCTGGGCGGCCTGGTACACGCCCCGCTCCTGGCCGAGTGGAAGAACGAGCATCAGTCCGTCTCCCTCGACCTCTACCCGGGCCTGGGCGTCGCGAGCAACGGTGAATGTTACCCCACGCTGAACCTGGCGCTGCGTTTTTAGGGCTCACCGGGCTTACCTGATGGGCGACAGTTTCCCTCTCCCCGTGGCAGAGGGACCGAGGGTGAGGGCTGCCTTATAAAACGGCGGGGGTTAAAATCCCCGCCCTACATTTTGGGCACGGCGGTGGGATTGAATCGCGGGCGGGTGTGGACACCCGCCCCTACGTTTTTTCAAACGACGACGGTCAACGAGGGCCTAAGAGGCCGACCGACGGCGCGCCGTTCAGGTCGGCCCGAGGCGGCGCTAAACAGAGTGAATGCCCAAATTGCAGCGGGGAGCCTCCCCCCTCCGTGCCGTTGAAACGGCATGGCCCTCAGCCGGTCCCGGAGAGCGCCCTTGTTTTTTTACACGAATCTGTACCATGATTACGAACGTATCGGTCAATCACTCTCGTCTTGGATACAGGTGTCCCATGCCCTTCCCGCCCGATATAGAAATCGCCCAGTCGGCGAAGCCGCGGCCCATAGTCGAAGTCGCGGCCGGGCTGGGCCTCGGACCCGACGACCTCGACCTCTACGGCCGGGACAAGGCCAAGGTCCACAACCACGCCCTCCGCGGCTTCCGAGGCGAAACCGGCAAGCTCGTCCTGGTCTCCGCCATCACCCCCACCCCGGCGGGGGAGGGCAAGACCACGGTGACCATCGGCCTGGTGCAGGGGCTGGCCAAGCTGGGTGAGAAAGCGGCCTGCGCCCTGCGCGAGCCCTCCCTGGGGCCCATCTTCGGCGTGAAGGGCGGCGCCGCCGGCGGCGGGTACTCCCAGGTCATCCCCATGGAGGACATCAACCTCCACTTCACCGGCGACATCCACGCCATCACCTCGGCGCACAATCTCCTGGCCGCGGCCCTGGACAACCACATCTTCCGGGGCGACGAGAGCGGACTGGACCCCCGCACCGTGGCCTACCGCCGCGTGGTGGACATGAACGACCGCGAGCTGCGGGACATCGTCATCGGCCTCGGCGGCCGGACGCAGGGCGTGCCGCGGGAATCCGGATTCGACATCACCGCCGCCAGCGAGGTCATGGCCATCCTCTGCCTGGCGGAGGATTTCGAGGACCTGAAGCGCCGCCTGGGAAGCATCCTTTTAGGAATGACCTACGACGGCAGGCCGGTGCTGGCCGGGGAAATCGGCGTGGCCGGCGCCATGGCGATGCTGCTGAAGCACGCCATCCGACCCAACCTGGTGCAGACTCTCGAGGGCGTTCCCGCCTTCATCCACGGCGGCCCCTTCGCCAACATCGCCCACGGGTGCAATTCGGTCCTGGCCACCCGCATGGCCCTGGCCTTCAGCGATTTCGCCGTCACCGAGGCCGGCTTCGGTTTCGACCTCGGCGCGGAGAAGTTCTTCGACATCAAGTGCGTTTCGGGAAAATTCTGCCCCAGCCTGGTGGTTCTGGTGGCCACCTGCCGGGCGCTGAAGATGCACGGCGGGGTGAAGAAGAAGGACCTGGTTGAACCGAATCCCGACGCCGTCGCGGCCGGGCTGCCCAACATGGAGAAGCACCTGGAGAACATCGCCAAGTTCGGGCTGCCGGCCGTGGTCTGCGTAAACCGTTTCTTCTCCGATACCGACGAGGAACTGAAAGTCGTCCTGGACCGCTGCCGGGAGTTGGGGGTCCCCGCCGCCGTGGGTGAGGGCTTCGCCAGGGGCGGCGACGGGATGCGCGAGCTGGCCGAATTGGTCCGGCAGAACGCCCGGGATTGCACGAGTGATTTCAAGCCGCTCTACGACTGGAACTGGCCCGTCGAGAAGAAAATCTACACCGTGGCCCACGAAATCTACGGCGCGGAGCACGTGGACTACACGTCCAGGGCCAAGCGCGACCTGAAGGCCATCGAGAACTTCGGCTACGCCGGGCTGCCGGTCTGCGTCGCCAAGACGCAGAACTCACTCTCGGACAACCCGAAGCTCCTGGGGCGTCCCAAGGACTTCGTGGTGACGGTGCGGGAGATTCAAGTCGCCGCGGGGGCCGGATTCGTCGTCCCGCTCACCGGGGACATCATGCGCATGCCGGGCCTGCCGAAGGACCCGGCGGCCGTGCACATGGACATCGACCTGGACGGCAACATCACGGGTCTGTTCTAGGAGGACGGAGTCGCTTGGCCGTACTGACCGCCAACCTGCGCCGTGTAGTGAGGCGCCGCTTAGCGCAGGACCCGGAAAGGCGCAAGCGGTCAATCGGCATATTAAGCATTATACCCGTGGTCATCGTCGTCGGGTATATGACCGCCCTCTTTTTGGAGACCGTCTGGCCCGCCGTGGGAGTGGCCGCCGCCTGGGTCATCGCCCTGTTGATAAACCACAGGCTCATTTACGGGGACCGGTCCCTCGTCGCGGGCTACCTCTACGACGAGGCCCGCGAGCGCTGGGAGGAGTTCAATAAGAGGGTGGGCACGAAACCCGAAGGCGTGCGTCTGAAGGACATCTCCGACGGCATCGCCAAGGTGGCGGGCCGGCTGAAGGAGGTCGGCGGGGGGCCCGCCGGGCTCCTGTCGGCGGTGGACGAGGTTTACGACTGCGGCGTCCGGCTGGCCGGTGAATGGCTGCGCCAGGACAAGGTGTATAAGTTCTACGAGCGGGCCCGTGACATAAACTCCCAGCCCCTGAAGGACAAGGCCCGACGGCTCATAGACGACCTCATCGACCGCACGAACGGTTTCGCCGGGCTGCTGGAACGCCTCGACGACACCGTGAACCGCGTGCAGGTCTTCGAGCTCAGCAGCGAGATGCCCGGGGAGCTCGGTGATTCCGGAGAGACTCCCGCGCCCGATTTCGCGCAACTGGACGCCCTGGTCGGGGACCTGCGCGAATGGGGCACCTGCCTGAACCGGGCTCAGGAGGAGCTGGACCGCGAGGCCCTGTAGCAGATTCCACGCTCGGACGGCAGGCAACACACAGGAGAGCAAGGCCTTGAGTAACACCGCCCGACTGCGCAAGGTCATCCGGCATCGGCTGTACCGGGACGAGGAGAAGCGCAAAAAGCTGACCGCACCGCTGTCCCTCCTCCCCATGGCTCTCTTCATCGGTTACATGGGTTTCATCTTTCTGGAAAGCTTGTGGGTCGCCGTGGGGACGGTCGGCGCCGCGATAATCGCCGTGCTCATCGTTTTCGCGAAGGTTACGTCGGACCGCATCCTGGCGGTGGATATGCTCTATGGGGAAGTCCAACAGCGGTGGAAGGCCTTCAACGAAAGAATCGGCAGAAATGCCGAGGGTCCTCGGTTCAAAGCCATCGCCACGGGCTACGAAACGGTCGTCCGGCGCTTCAAGGAAATAGACACGAAGCCGGCGGAGCTCAAGCCACTGGTGGAGGAAGTTTACTCCGGCGCCCTGGCCCTGGCCGGCGAGTGGCTGCGCCAGGACAAGGTGTACCAGTTCTACGAGCGGGCCCGGGACATCGACTCGAAGCCCCTGGTGGAAAAGGCCTGGCGTCTTATAACCAACCTGGTCGAACGCACCAACGACTTCGCCGGGCTGGTGGGGCGTCTGGCCGAGGCCTCGAACCGCCTGGAGGCCTTCGAGCTGGAGAGCGAGGTGGCGCAGGAGTTCGGAACCGCGGGGTCCGGAACACAGGTGGATTTCTCCCCCATCACCTCCCTGGTGGACGACCTGCGCGACTGGAGCAAGTGCCTGACCGCGACCCAGGAGGAGTTCGACCGGGAAGAGCTTTAGTATCGGATAATTCGAAAGGAGACTCATGGACCCGCAGGTAAAAGCGATGGTGGACGCCTGGCAGATGAGCATCGAGGCCCAGGGCAACCGCCTGAAGGACAAGGCTCCCCTCGAAAAGGCCCGCGCCGTGATGGCGAAGGTCAACGCCGTGGCCCAGGAGCACGGCGCCACGATGGCGGCTTTCAACACCCAGATGCAGCAGACGAACCTGAACAACGAGTATGCCGCCGCCCTGGCCGAGATGAACACCGCCATCAGCGAGGGCCGTTGATATGGCCGGTTTCGACGCTCAGGCGCACGCCGACACCATCGAGTATTACCGCCTGACGCTGGAGGCCCGCAAGAAGGACCCCCACGCAAGAGAGGCAGTGAAGGCGGACGCCGAAACCCTGGAGATGGTCAAGAAAACGCCGGACCTCCTCGAGATGAACCGGCAGTTCATGGAGGGCGGATTTTCCTTCCGGCTCGGCCGGGCCATGGCGGTGGACGGCGCCCGCTTCCAGGCGGAAATCTACGCCGAGCTGAAGCTGGTAGAGCTGGCCGGAAGCGGGAACGCCAAGGCCGAGGCCATCTCCAAAGCCGCGGATTTCAACGAAATCGACTCCATCGCCACCAAGTTCGCCGCGGACGAGTCGAAGCTGTTGGAAAAAGTCAGCCGCACGAAAACCCTGATGGACGAAAGCGTGGAGAACGTGTTCTATATCAGCGCCGCCAAGCCGGGCTCCGAGCTCTCCGAGAGCGTCCAGACCAAGCTGGAGGCCGGGCTGAAGGAGCTCGCCGAGCGCAACCCCGGAAAACGCTTCCCCGACCTGATGCAGCTCCCCTGGATTCGCGAACGCTTCACCTTCGACGACGCGCAGATAAAGCGGCTGGTGGAGATATTCGAGCGGGTCAACGCCGAGTGTCTCGGGGGGAGGTACTGATGGACGCGGCGGTCAAACAGATGGTGGACGGGATGAAGATGGGCCTGGACGCCCAGTCGTCCATGATTTCCGACAAGAGCCTGCTGGAGCCGGTGCGCGAGGTCATCGCCCGCATGGAGGCCATCGGCAACGAGCCGGGGATGGACATCATCAAGTTCCAGGACCGGATGCAGTCCGAGGGGCTCATGGAGAAGTACGGCCAGGCCATGGTCAAGATTTCCGAGGTCCAGGAAGCCGGCATGGACTCCAAAATCGCCGAGATGGAGCAGGCGGAGAAGGATTTAAAGCCGGTCGACTTGAAGACGCTGGACATCACCGACCTGGAAATCGTTCTCAAGCCGCACCGCATGGCCTACAACACCGGGGTCAGGGACAACGACCAGCTTCCCCATCAGAAGCAGGCCTACGAGGCGTTCTTCGCCCTGGCCGAGGAGTGCAAAACCATCCCCGAGTTCAACCGGAGAAGTCTCGCCGAGGGGTATCAGGACCATCTGGGCCAGGCGGCCACCTGGGACGCCAACCTGAATTCCTTCAACGTCGAAATCACCCACCACCAGCCCGACATGATTACCTGGGCCCTGAACGCCCTGGAAATCACCCGGGACTACCCCTTCCCGACGAACGTGGTCTACGCCCTGAACAAAAATTCCCTGGAGAACGAGCTGACGCTGGCCCGGCGCCAGAACGCCCTGTTGCCCTTCACCTGCTTCACCGACGCCCTGGGCGAGTACCTCCTGTGGCCCCACATGCACACCGAGGAGCAGCGACAGAAAATCCACGTCCTGCTGGGTTACTCGAAGGAGTTCAACGGCTGGGAGATGGACGAGGCCTTCTACCGGCCCTACGTGCGCCGGCGGATGGAATTCGGCCAGGAGCACATCGCCAAGGAGCAGGGACCGGACTACCTCGGCCTGACCGCGCTTCTGCGCGCCGGATGGCACGTGGACGCGAAGTACACCCCCGAGGAGAAGAAGGCCTTCGGCGATTTCGCGAATTACCCCAAGCCGGACCCGCTGCCGTACCCCTACCGCACCGGCCCGGTGGGCGGGGTGGAACTGGTGCTTCCCGACCCGGCCTTCGCCATCCCCTTCGACGCGTCGTACCAGGTCAAGGTGAATATCACCAACCACGCCGCGGAGCCGCGGTCCCTGGACACCGCCAAGGGCCTGCGCTGCTGGGTCTTCCGCGGCGAGGGTAAACCCATAGTAACGAAAACGGGGGTCAAACTGCCCGCTCAACTGGCGCCCGGCCAAAGCGTGACCCTGGAGGGCGACCTCTTCGCCTGGGGGCTGCCCAGGGTGGAGGAGCTGATGCTGGTCGCCTTCGACGTCGGCGTGGCCGGGGATTTCGCCTGCGACCTGGCGCAGAAATACTCCGACCCCAAGTCGCTGACGCCCTTCACCTTCGCCGATTACCTCCTGGAGCCGTTCCAGGGCGGGACGGCCTCGGCGCCGGCCTGCGTCATGCCCCACCGCCCCGCCCCGGCGTATCCGTTCCCGATTCCGATTAAGTAGGGTATCCGCGGCGGATTGTTGATGTGATGCGGGAGGGTCACCCGACCCTCCCGTTCGTCGTGTTGGATTAGCCCGCCCCTTTGCGGTACAATGGACCATCAATCGAGGGAGCGGCGAGGTTTTTCCCTATGCCCGAACAGCCGACCGACGGTCCGGTCATCGAAGCCCGCGGGCTGACCAAGGTCTTCCGCGTGTTCCGGCGCCGGGCCGGAATAGGCGGCGCCATCGTCAACCTCTTCAAGCGCGAGTACGAAGAGGTCCGGGCCGTGGACGGGGTGGAATTCACCGTCCAGCCCGGAGAGCTCCTGGGATACATCGGCCCCAACGGCGCGGGCAAGTCCACCACCATCAAGATGCTCTGCGGCATCATCCGCCCCACGGAAGGAACCTGCCGCGTCCTCGGGCGGGACCCCCACCGCCAGCGCGTGGCCAACGCCCGGGAAATCGGCGTCATGTTCGGCCAGCGCTCCCAGCTCTGGTGGGACATCGCCGTCCAGGAGAGCTACCGGCTGCTGGAGAAAATCTACGAGGTCCCCCGCGACGAGTTCAGGAAGAACCTGGACTTCTTCGTCGAGGTGCTGGAGCTGGGGAACCTGCTGCGCCTGCCGGTGCGCAAGCTCTCCCTGGGCCAGCGGGTGCGGTGCGAGCTGGCCGGGACCCTGTTGCACAATCCCCGGGTCGTGTACCTGGACGAGCCCACCATCGGTCTCGATGTATCGGTGAAGCAGCGCATCCGGGAGTTCCTGTCCCACGTGGCCACCGAGCGCAAAACGACCGTCATGCTCACCACCCACGACCTGGCGGACATCGAGCGGCTGGCGAAGCGCATCATCATCATCGACCGGGGAAGAATCATCTACGACGGGCCGCTGGCGGAGTTCAAGAAAACCTTCGGCCGCCGACGGGTCGTGTACCTGGATACGGACGGCCCGGCGTCGTTGGATGCCGCGGAATTGGCCGACGCCCTCGTCATCCCCCGCGAGGCCCTCGAGGTGCGGCTGGGGGAGCACAACGGACTGTCGGTGGGCTTCGACCCGAAGGAGACGACGGCCAAGGAGGTCATCGCCGCCTGCCTGGCCCGCCTGACCGTCCTCGACCTGACCATCAGCGAGCCGAAAATCGAGAGCATCGTCCGGCACATTTACGAAGACGGCATGGACGACTCCCCCCGCGTGGCGGAACCGACGGCCCGGACCGCCGGACGGCACGCGGGGCGGAGACGACGGCTCTGAACGGAAGCCCCACCCCCTCACGGGAGGTCAAAGGTGCGCAAGCTCTTTCTGGCGATAATCTGCGCGGCGGGCGCTTCCTCCGCCCTGCCGGCCCCCGGGGCGCAGGCGGCGGGCATGGACCCCTTCGTCCGCCTCATCGTCACCGTGGGCGTCATCCTGGTCTTCGTCCTGGTGACCTGGTTCATCCTCGGGCGGCTGGTGAAGATGCGCAACGAGATGGCCGAGGAGAAGGCCGGCGGCCACGCGGCCAAGCTGGTGGCGGAGATGCTCATCGCCGGGGCGCCGCTGAGCTACGAGGTGGTCGAGGAGCTCATCGATTCCTGCCGGCGGGAGTACAAGGTCCCGCTGACGCGCCTGACCGTGGCGGACCTCCTGGAGGACGTGCAGGCCCGCGTACTGATGGACGAGCTTTTAACGCCGCGGGTGAAGGGGGAATATCTCGAAGAATTGCGGCGGCACCTGGACGAGGCCCAGAAGCGCGACGCCCGGCCGGCCAAGAAGACCGAAACGGTGAAGGGCAAGCTCAAGGAGACCCTGGCCGAGATGAAGGCCGCTCTGGAGGCCGGGGACATGGAGCGGGGCAAGGTGGTTTACGCGGGGCTCAAGAAGGCGGCCTTCGAGGTATACCGCTTCGGCGCGGCGTTCAACCCGCTCTACGACGCCCTGACCCTGGCCCGCAAGCATCCGCGGGTGGCGCTCTTCGGCGCGATAATCTACTTCGGCCTCTTCCTGTTCACCCTGTTGACCGTGTGGAGTATGTGAATGATGGAGTTCGACGAGGTCGTCAGCCGCCGCCATTCATGCCGCGACTTCGACCCGGACCGTCCGGTGCCGGAGGAGCACTTGACCGCGTGCCTGCGGGCGGCGCAACTGGCTCCCAGCGCCTGCAACGCCCAGCCCTGGCGCTTCGTCGTCGTCACGGAGCCCCGGAGGCGAAAGCTGATTTGCGACGAGGCCCTGGGCGGCCTGGTGCCGAACCGCTGGGCCTTGGATGCCCCGGTCCTCGTCGTCCTGGCGGCGGTACGCAAGCTCGGCGTCGCGCGCCTCGGCGAGGGCGTCAAGGACATCCCCTATCACCTGCTGGACTGCGGCATGGCCGGGGAGCACCTCGTCCTCCGGGCCACGGAGCTCGGGCTTGGTAGCTGCTGGCTCGGCTGGTTCAGGGAAAGGCCGCTGCGGAAGCTCATCCGGGCGCCGGGGAACTGGAAGCTGCTGGCGCTCATCGCCCTCGGCTGGCCCGCGGCGGATTGGGAGCCCGCGAAGCGCAGCCGGGTGGAGCTCGGAAAGGCGGCCTTCCGCGGCGATGCACAAACGCCGTGGAGTCCGGAGGGCTGACGTGGAACAGGACGGCGTAATAACTCGATGGGTCGAGGTTATACAGCGCAAGCTCGACGAGATTCTGCCGGATAAACCGGACGATGAGGCGTTCCGCCGGGCGGTGCATCCGCTCCTGGCGGATTTCTGCGCCGAGTTCGGGGGGCACGCCGAGCTCGTGGACGGGTACACCCGGGCCATCGGACGGGCCGGTTCCGCCTTCGAGCGCGTCGTCGTCGGATATCCAACCCGGGGGTATCTCAATTTAGGTTTCACCCGGGCGACGGATTCCGCCATCGGTAACTTTCTGGGATACCTCCACCGGCTGACCGAGGACGAAAAATGCGGTATTCGGCGTCTGGCCGGGGCGCTCTTCGATGGCCGCTGCATCGTCTTTATCCAGTGCATCGACGGGAATTGGTTGGAGGACCACATCACCGAGGTCGACCGGGGCACCCTTGAACGACTGCTGATAATGCTTTTAGGGACCGCGCCGGGCGGGGCGGAAAAGCGCTGACCGCGCAGTTGCCGAATGATGCAGGGCCGCCCTCAACGGGCGACCCTTTTATATACGTATCAGGTTCAAGCCGTCGGTTTCGCCCTCGCTCCGAGGGGCAATCTACCGCGCCTCGACCACCAGGCGGATGGCGGTGGCCGGGAAGACCACGTTCTCCTGGTATTCGCCGTACTCGTCCAGGTAATTCGTCTCCACCCAGCCGTTGTCTATTCCCTGCTGCGCCTGGTAGTTGTCCCAGTCGGCGATGTCCACGCCGTCGTTCCACACGTCGCCCCCCGGGTACTGCCAGTCGGTGAGGGACATGACGTTCCCGGAGGTTTTCTCCCAGTACCAGGCGAAGAAGATGAAGTAGGTCCCCTCATCCTCCGGGGCGGTCAGGCTAAGGCCCGCGTCGAAGGTTTCCGTTCCGGAGGGGATGTTGATGGTGATTTCCCAATAACTCGTTTTGTGGTCGCCGAAGCTGGGAGTGGCGGCCAGGGGGGCCGTGCTGGAGGAGGAACCGGCGTTGTTGGTTTCCAGGGTGACCGTGCCGGTGATGACTTCACCGGGGGCCACCGTCAGGACCGGGTCGGACGGGTTGAGGTCCTGCTCGTTCAGCCTGGCGTAGGCCAGGACGCAGGTGGAGGTTTCGGTATCCGAGGGGCCGGTGGGGTCGTCGCAGCCGAAGTTGGGGAATGTGCAGCCGACGATGGGCGCCTCGTCCGAGGCTCCGCCAACCAGTTGCGGCCCCGCGAGGAGCAGCACGGTGAAGAGGAAGAGGTAGAAGGACACCGGCCGGTTCTTCAAGAAAACTCCGCGGGCGGGTGCGTGAATAGCTTATGAGCGGAGGGGCGCATTGTCAAGGCTTCGTCATCCGAAGAAGACGCGCTTCAGGTCGGAGTAGAGCGCGAAGATTAAAAGGAAGCCCAGCAGAACGATGCCCACGTACTGGATTCGCTGGCGCACTTTCAACGACAAGGCCCGGCCGCGGACCGCCTCCACGACCAGGAGGGTAATCATGCCCCCGTCCAGCATGGGAACCGGCAGGGTGTTCATGATGCCCAGCATGATAGACAGAAGGGCGACGAAGCGCAGAAACACGCTGAGGCCCGCCTCGGCCATCTTCCCCGAGACGGAGGCGATGGCGATGGGTCCTCCGATGGCTTCCGAGGCGGGGATGCGCTGGGCCAGGAGGAGATAGAGGACGGTGTAGAACTCGAGGGCCGAGGAGAAGGTCTCGTCCGCCGATTGGCCCAGGGCGCCGAAAAGACCCGGGGCCATGTGTCGCACCTCGCCGCCCAGGGTGAACGCCTGTTCGTCGAGATGGTCGAGGGGGACATCCAGGGCGAAGCTTTTCCCGCCGCGCTGGAAGGCGACGGTGACCTCGGCGGGCGGGCTGTCCATCTTCTTGAGCTCGTCCAGCCGTGTCGCGTAATCGTCGGCGCTCGCCACCGGGGTGCCCGCCAGCGAGGTAATCCTGTCCCCGACGCGAAAGCCCAGGTCCTCCCCCGGGGGATAGAGGGCGCTGACCACCGGCTTGAGGTGGACCTGGACCCCGACCTGGGCGAAGCCGGTCTCGGGATTCACCCACGGGGTGAGGGTGAACTCCCGCTTCGTGCCGTCCCGCTCGACGTCGAGGGTCAGCTCGTCTCCCGTGTGTAGTGTGATGCGGCGGCTGAGCTCGCTCCAGTCGGAAATGGGCTCACCGTCTACGGAGACGACGAGGTCTCCGGGTAGGAGGCCGGCCCGCGAGGCGGGGCTGGGCTTGCCTTTGGGCAGCTCTTCGATGACCTTCCCGATAACCGGCTCGAGGTGGAGTTCGTCGTAACCGCCCAGGTTGACGGCGAAGTTTATCAGGAGCGCCAGGACGATGTTGGCCAGCGGGCCCGAGAGGTAGACGATAATCCTCTTCCAGGCCGGGTTGGAGTTGATGTGGGAAGGCTCGGCGGACAGGGGATTCTCGGCGGTGTCCCCCGCCAGGCGGACGTAACCGCCTATGGGTACCAGGGAGAGGCAGTAATCGGTCTCGCCGCGCCGGATGCCGAACAGGCGCTTGCCGATGCCGATGGAGAAGCGCTGGACGCCGATGCCGAGAATTTTGGCGGCGACGAGGTGCCCCAACTCGTGGACGGCCACCACCAGCCCGAAGGAGATTACGAACCCGAGGATGTCGGAGAAAATGCCTTGCAATGTTCCTTAGCGATTCACGATGGCGGTCGCCCGTTCCTTCGCGGCGTCCAGGGCGGAGCGGACCTCGGCCAGGGTCGTGTACCCCGGCGCGCCCAGCTCGTCCAGAACGCGCTCCAGGACGCGCGGGATGTCCGTGAAACGGATTCTCCCCGCCAGGAAGGCCTCCACGGCGACCTCGTCGGCGGCGGAGATATGCGCCGGCGCCAGTCCGCCCGACCTCAACGCCTCCCGCGCCAGTCCCAACGCCGGGAAGCGGCCCTCATCGACCGGGAAGAAATCCAGCCGGTCCGTCTGTGTCAGGTCCAGCCTGGGCGCGGGGCCCGCGACCCGGTCCGGGTGGGTCAGGGCGTACTGGACGGGCAGGAGCATGTCGGGACGCCCGAGCTGGGCCAGAACGGAGCCGTCGGCGAACTCCACCAGGCTGTGCACCACGGACTGGGGGTGGACGAGCACGTCCACATTATTTATTCCGAAAAGCCAGTGGGCCTCGATGAGCTCCAGCCCCTTGTTGAAGAGGGTGGCCGAGTCCACGGTGATTTTGGCCCCCATGCTCCAGTTGGGATGCCGGAGGGCCTCCTCGGGGGTTACGTCCGTCAGGTCGGCTCGGTTCAAAAAGGGGCCGCCCGAGGCGGTGAGGATGAGCCGGGCGACCTGGCTCCGGGGAAGGCGCGCCTTTGCGCGGTCTCCCAGGCACTGCCAGATGGCCGAGTGCTCCGAGTCTATGGGGAGCAGCTCCACGCCGTGCTCTTTGACGGCCTCGACGAAGAGCGAGCCGGCGGCGACCAGGACCTCTTTATTGGCCAGGGCCACGTCCTTGCCGGACCGGACGGCCTCGTGGGTGGCCTCTAGGGCCACGGAGCCGGAGCTGGCGGCGACGAAGGTGTCCGCCCCGTCCATTCGGGCAAGTTTAATCAGGCCCTCGGGACCGGACGCAACCTCGGTTCCGCTCCCCGCGACCTTCTTTGATAAGATTTCCGCGGCCGGCCCGTCGAAAAGGACGGCCAGGCGCGGTTTGAATTCCTCGATTTGGGCGAAAACCTCATCAACCTCGTCCAGGGCGCCCAGACCGACGACCTGAAGCCCGAGGGACCGAGCCACGGTGAGCGTCTTGAGCCCGATGGAGCCGGTCGAGCCGAGGATGGAGAGCGTCCGTTTACGCATGGAAAATCAACCCAGTGTGCCCTTCCAGAGCCCGATATGGTGGAGGATTGTCAGGTAGAGGCAGACCGCGGGCATGGCCAGCAGGAAGCTGTCCAGCCGGTCCAGGAGGCCGCCGTGGCCGGGGATGATGCTTCCCGTGTCCTTCAGCCCCGCGTCGCGCTTGAGAGCCGAGACGACCAGGTCGCCCAGAAGGCCCGCCAGCGCCACCACCACACCCAGGATGAGGATATACCTCCCCCGGATGCCGGCGTTCAGGAGGAATGTTTCCAGGGTCCAGGCGCCGCCCGCTGCCAGAAGGATGCCGGCGACGAGCCCCTCCACGGTCTTTTTGGGTGACAGATTCGGGGTGAGCTGGTGCCGGCCGAAAAGCGAGCCGACTACGTAGGCCCCGGTGTCCGCCAGCCAAAGCGCGGCCAGGGTGACCACCAGCAGCCGCCCCCCTTTGGTTCCCTGCCCCAAGAGCACCGCCGCCCCCGTCCCCAGTCCCAGGTAGAACGAGGTGAGGACGCTGCGGGCGAAGATTTCCAGCGAGCCTTCGTACCGGCGCCGCAAAATCGCGAGCGCGTTGACCAGCACCGCGGCGAGAGAACCGAAAGCCAGGCCCTCGAACCCGCGGAACCAGGCGCCGACCAGGATGACCAGGGCGCCGAGGCCGCTCAGGAAGGGGTCGCCCCCCCTCCCCTTCTCCCGGGTCAGGTTTCGCATCTCATAGACGCCGCCGATGAGGCACAGGCCCATCAGGATGACCCAGCGCCAGGTGGCCCCGTACCAGGCGCAGAAGAGAAAAAGACCGGCCCAGACCAGGCCTGACAGGGCTCGAACGAGAAAATTAGAGGCTTTTTCTTCCATCACCGCGTTCCGCGCAGGTTATTGAAATTTACGGCAAACCCCATCACGCCGGGTTAATAGACGTCGGCCGTCGGTGGTCGGCGTTTATCTCGCCGCTCTTCCCGCTATCAGCGTTTGGCGTCCCCGCCGACGCCGCCGAAGCGCCGTTCCCGCCCCTCGTAGTCCCGCAGAGCCCGGTAGAGTTCCTCCCGGGAAAAATCGGGCCAGAAGACACCGGTGAGGTAAAGCTCGGCGTAGGCGATTTGCCAGAGCAGGAAATCGGACACGCGCAGCTCGCCCGAGGTCCGAATCAGCAGGTCCACCTCGGGCTGGCCCGCGGTGTAGAGCATTTTGGAGAAGGCGCCCTCGTCCACGGGACCGGCGGGAAGCGTCCCCGTCCGCTCCTCCTCCAGGAGCCGGTTGACCGCGCCCAGAATCTCCTTCCGGCCGCCGTAGCTCACCGCCAGGTTGAGGTTGAGACCGCTGTTCTTCGCCGTCAGCTCCTCATCCTCGCGGACGGCCTCCCGCACCGACTCGGGGAGCATCCCCCGCTCGCCGAGGGCCCGGAAGCGGATGTTGGAGTACATCATCTCGCCGAGCTCGCTTTTGAGGTACTTGACCAACAGGCGCATCAGGGCGTTCACCTCGACCTGGGGCCGCTTCCAGTTGTCCAGGCTGAAGGCGTAGAGGGTGAGCGACTCGATTAACAGGTCGCCGCAGGCGCGGGTGATGTCCTTGGCCCGCTCCATGCCGCGGCGGTGGCCGAAGATGCGCGGTTTGCCACGGGCCGCGGCCCAGCGACCGTTGCCGTCCATGATTATCGCCACGTGGCGCGGGAGCCGCGTGAAGCGCGGGACTTCGGGCTTCTCGTTCTGGGTGTCGAAACGGGGCACGGGTTCTTTTCTGCGGGCCGAGTGCGTAGGCAGTATATCGGTCGAAACGCTGAACTGTCAAGGATGTGTCGGCCCGAGCCGCCCGACGGCCGCCCCGGTCCGTGCCACTGCGGGGACCGGCTTTCGATTGTTGACAGGGCGGTGGACCACGGGTAGGATGAGCTGAATCGGCTTACGCGAAAGGGCATTCAACCCCACGAACTTCGGGAGCGCGGATGAAGCGGGGCCTGTTATTCATATCCCTGACCGTCGCCCCGGTCCTCATCTCCGGTTGCGCCGGCGGCACGGACGGCGGCGGAAACGACAACCCCTACGAGGCGGACACCCTGTCGGAGGCCCGGGACATCGCCGCGCCCCTGGCCGAGGATTGGGACGCGGGCGCGTTCTGTTTCAATCTAATCGGATTCGCGGTGGATTCCGACGGCGTTCTTTTCGGGCCGGAGACCCTCGCCGGTGAGGATGACAAGTGGTTCTTCCGGTTCAACGCCCACGGCGACACGGACTTCAACGCCTGCGTACACTACGACGGCGCCTGCGAAACCTCCGAGGAAAATACGTCCGGAAGCTGTTACCCGTTGCCGGATTACTCCGACGGCCACGTGAAGGAACTGATGAACACCGCCGATGACGTATTTCAGGAGAACCTGGGCTCGGCGGACTACGTCTACAAGCTCTCCATCCTGGCGGAGGAAGAACAAAACACGGCGACGGTGCAGGCGTTCTACGAGGATTACTCGCTCGCCGGGTGGGTGGAGCTGGACGCCGACACGCTGGAGATTCTAGACAGGTCCTGGTGATTTCTGTTTTCGGTACCGCAGGGCGGCCCGGCCGCCCTTTTTCATTTTGATGACTTCAGTCTGTTGACCCGGGAGATTGGGTCTATAGAATAGTGAATAACCTGCGTGTTTTTCACAGCCGGGGAGGAGAAATGGCGAAGTGGGCGGATTATTTAATATCGTGCTGCGGTTACAAAGACAATCACATCGAAGAGGCCGGAGTACACGAGGACCTGGGGGAAAAATTAGGTTCCAGGTCCATGCGTAGCCGTAGTTGGATTCTCGATAGGATGGATAACCGTTACTCCTTCTGCACGATAACCAAAGGTGGAGACGGACAATGGAGGAAGGGGGCGCGGGTCAACATCGTGACGGTCATGGGTGTGCGCTACCTGCGCACGGACGCCGACTACACCGAAAGCGATAACCTGGGCGCGTTGCCTAAATGCTGAGCGGTTCGGTTGACTTTGCCGGCACCCCGTGGTAAACATGGGGTGTCATTTTTACCGGAGTCACCCGTGTACCGCGTCTTCCACCACAACGCCCTGACCCCCCACGGCGCCCGGGCCCGCCGGCTGCGCCTCGCCGCCCGCGTTTCCGATTCCGAGCCCCCCGAATAACCTCCGAATTTCCATCCCACACCCAGCCGAACATCGGGTCCATCGGACCTACATCTTTACGGAGCAAAGCATGGACAGGAAAAAGGTCATCATCATGGGGGCCGCGGGGCGCGACTTTCACAACTTCAACACCTTCTTCCGCAAGAACCCCGCCTACGAGGTCGTGGCCTTCACCGCCACCCAGATTCCCGACATCGGCGGCCGCAGTTACCCGCCCGAGCTCTCGGGCGAGCTCTACCCCGAAGGCATCCCCATCCACGAGGAGGAGGCGCTGCCCCGCCTGATAAAAGACCTCGGTGTGGACTTCGTCGTCTTCGCCTACTCGGACGTTCCGTACGACTACGTCATGCACCGGGCGAGCCTGGTCAACGCCGCCGGCGCGAGCTTCATGCTGCTGGGCGGTCCGGCGGTGACGCTGGAGAGCACGAAACCGGTCATCGCCGTCTGCGCGGTGCGGACCGGGTGCGGCAAGAGCCAGACCAGCCGCCGCATCATCGACCTGCTCCAGGCCGCCGGAAAGAAAGTCGTCGCCATCCGCCACCCCATGCCCTACGGCGACCTGGCGAAACAAAAGGTGCAGCGCTACGCCGAGATGAGCGACCTGGAGGAGCACGACTGCACCATCGAGGAGATGGAGGAGTACGAGCCGCACATCGCCGCGGGTAACCTCATCTACGCCGGCGTGGATTACGAGGCGATTCTGCGCGAGGCGGAGAAGGAGGCCGACATCATCCTCTGGGACGGCGGCAACAACGACACCTCGTTCTACCGGGCCGACCTGACCGTGGTGGTTACCGACCCCTTCCGGGCGGGGAACGAGCTTTCGTATTACCCCGGCGAGACGAACCTGCGCCTGGCCGACGTCATCGTCATCAACAAGCTGGGGGCCGTGCCGCCGGAGAAGCTGGCCCTGCTGCGGGAGAACATCCGGGCCACGAACCCGACCGCGGTGGTGGTCGAGGCGGCCAGCCCCATCTTCGTGGACGACCCGGCGGTCATCACCGGCAGGCGGGTGCTGGTCATCGAGGACGGCCCGACGCTGACCCACGGGGGGATGAAGTTCGGGGCCGGAACGGCGGCGGCGGAGAGGTTCGGCGCGGCGGAGCTGATAGACCCGCGGCCGTGGGCCGTGAAGAGTATCGCGGATACCTTCGCCAAGTACCCCGGAATCGGCGTCCTGCTGCCCGCGATGGGCTACGGCTCGGCCCAGGTCAAGGACCTGGAGGCCACAATCCGGGCGATGGTGAAGGACAAGGCCGTGGACTCCGTGGTCGTCGGGACGCCCATCAACCTCAAGCGGCTCATCGACATCGACTGCCCCTCGACGCGGGTAACCTACGAGCTGCAGGAGCTCGGGCGGCCGACGCTGGAGGACGTGCTCCGGCAGCGGGGGTACATCTGATACAACGGAGACGGACGACGCCGGAGTCATCTAAGACCGGACGTAGGGCGGCAACTCCGTGTGCCGCCTTTTCCTTATTAAAACGGGCGGGTGTGGACACCCGCCCCTACGTCAAATTTTCGTCCATCTGAAGAAGCCTCGTAGGGGCCGACCGATGGCGCGCCGTTCGGGTCGGCCCGGTCCCCCTTTCCCTTTTAGTGAGCGGCGCGCCGACGGGTTGGGGTGAGGGTTGAGGTTTGGAACGTTAAAGCGGCGGGGAAAGGATTTGCTTCGCATAGTTCGCTTCGCTCGGTTCCCCGCCCTACGACAAGTTCCGGACGTAGTGCGGCAACTCCGTGTGCCGCCTTTTCCTTATTAAAACGGGCGGGTGTGGACACCCGCCCCTACGCCACTTACCGCAATTCACTCTCACCCGGCGAGGCGCTGCACCAATTCGGCCACGGCCTCGGCCGGGGCCCGGGTGTTGCCGGTCTTCGAGAAATATCCCACCGGAACCTGCGCCTTCACTCCTTTTTCCTCCTGTGTTTTTTGATTAACCGCTCGACCCGGCCGGTGAGGAACCAGCATCCAAGGGCGACCAGGCTCCCCCAGACCATCCCGGCCAGGATGTCCGAGGGCCAGTGCACCCCGAGGTACACGCGGCTGACGGCCACCAGCAGTGCCAGGGGATAGGCGCCCCAGGCCAGGCGTCTATCTCCCAGGGTGGCCACCAGGGCCCAGGCGAAGAGGTTCGCCGCGTGGAGACTGGGCAGGGAGCCCACGTTCGCCGCGTGTACCACCCAGCGAAAACTTCCCTCGGGCAGGGCGTAGCAGGGGCGCATCCTGGCGAAGAGCGGTTTCAGGACGCGGTAGCCGAGTAAATCGGACAGGCCCACGGCCAGGACCAGGGCGGCGATGCAGCGCAACGCCCCCCACTTTTTCGTGTAAATGAACCAGGCGCAGACGACGAGCCCCAGGACGATGCCGAACCACCGGTTCGTCACCATGGTGAAGAGTCCGTCGAGGAACGGGTCCCCCGCCGAGTTTAGCGCCCGGAAGAGGGCCAGGTCGAACGGGCCGTAATAGGCGGTCAGCTCCACCATGTGTCGAACAGCCGTTCGTTATGCGCCGATGAGCGTACGGCAGGCGTTCAGGGCGTCGGTCACGGAAATTTCGGCGAGGCAGGCCAGGTCCCGGCGACGCGGGCACCACTCTAAGCCGTTCTTGGTGCAGGGCCGGCAGTTTAGCTCCCGCTCCAGGACCCGAACCCGCTCACCCCGCGGATAGTAACCCAGTTGGCGGGTCGTCGGACCGAAGAGGGCCACAGTGGGCGTCCCCACGGCCGTCGCCAGGTGCGTGAGCCCGGTGTCGTTGCCCACGACTACGGCGCACCGCCGGAGGAGAGCGGCCGTCTCGATGAGCTCCCGCTCGTCGGCGAAGGATTTCGCCCCGGGGCCGATTTCCGCCGCAAGGGTGCCGCAGAGCGCCGAATCGTCCGGGCCGCCGAAAATTAAACAGGTTCCGCTGTTTTTTTCGAGCAGCTTCCGCCCCAGCTCGACGAAGTGCGGCCAGCGCTTGTTCCAGGAACTGGCCACCGGGACGAGCCCCCACAACGGAGGGGTTAATTCCCCGAACGCGGCGCCGGCTCGGCGAATGGACTCCTCCGGCAGGTGAACGTCAGGCGGCTCGCCGTCATCGAGCAGCCCCAGCTCCGCCCCGGCCTCGATGCACGCCGCGGGCTGGTCGCCCCGGTGTTTCAAAAAATCCAGCTTGAAGGCTATAAGAAGCCAGCGGCGGAGCGTCGCCTTGCGAATCCGAAAGATTGCGCCCGCTTGCGCCATCCGGGACAGGGGAATCGAGCGCAGGTTCTTGTGCAGGTCGAAGACGGCGTCGTAGCGCTCACCGCGCAGCAGCGGACCCGTTCGGCCCAGGGGGACCGACGCGTCGAAGGTTATGACCCGGTCCACGCCGGGGTGCGATGCGATAAGCCCGGCGTAGAGCGGCTTCGTAAGGAAGTGGACCTCGGCCTCGGGGAAGCGCTCCCGCAGGGCGCGCAGGAACGGCGTCGTAAGAATCACGTCGCCCATGGAGGACAGGCGGATGACCAGAAATTTCATCTCTTCTTTTTCCGCAGGGCCATGAGCCTCCGCCAGGTGGTCCGCTCCAGGAAGCTCCCCGGCACGTCTCGCTCCATCTCCCCGAACATCGGCCAGGGGACGGAGAAAGTGAGGAAGCGGTCGCCGATGAGGGGGTCTACGCACAGCCGCGCGGAGAGGTCCGTCAGGCCGACGACGGCCCGCGGCGTCTCCCGTTCCGCCTCGCGGTAGACGTGGATGCCGATTTGGTGGCAACCGGCGCCCATGGGGATGACAACGTTGTCCGCCGTCTCCCGACCGTAATTGGCCAGGACCACCAGGGCGGAGAGCTGGTCGGGGTCGGCCAGGACGGTTACGGAGAGGGGGGCGTCGCCCGGCTGGACGGCGGACAGCGGCCGGAAGACCACGTACTTTTTATCTATCTCAACGGACGGGAGCCCCTCGACGAACCGCCTCACCAACTCGGGCGACTTGATGTACCGCTCGCCGTCGAGGAAATCCTCGCTCATCCCGCTCTCCGACAGGCCCTGTTCCTTCAGGTACGGGCGGTTGCCGGTGGAGAGGAAGCGGTAGAAACTCTCCGCACCTCCGGGCATGTGCGAAACGTCCCCGGCGAAGCCCAGGCCGATGCGCCCGCCCGGGCAGGGCACGGTGTCTTTTTCTACAAAAACGGTTTCCCCCCGGGCGGCGTCCACCAGGAAGCTCATCACGCATCTCTGGCCCTTCCGCGGCGGCCGAGCCCCGCGGGGCGCCTCGTCGGAACGGAAGAGCGCCACCGGCTGGTATTCCAGCCCCAGAGCACGGGCGAGGCAGCTTTCCATAATTCACCTCTTCGCGTGATAGGGTGCAGAGAGCGGAGTTTCGGTCGTCACTGTCCGGAATCTACTCGACCCAGCTTCCCAAACCCGGCGCGACGCCCCATTCCTCCGGGTCTACCGGCGAAACGCTCCTGAGCAGGATGTGCTTTTCCGGTTGGACGGCGTCGACGATGCGGTCCGATACGAACAGATGGAAGAAGCGACCGTTTCTGCCCATCCAGTAATCCAGGGCGATGGCCGGGCGCCATTCCGCCGTGAGGATGTAGCGGTAGTGCTCACGAAAACGCGGCTCCCGGAAAATATCGTTCAGGACGTTCAACGAAAAATAATGGTGAAGGGGCGGCGTGAGAAAGGAGGAAGTGAGCACGATGAAGTCCAGCGGGTGACCGAAGATGTAGTCGAGGTCGGCGGGATGATGCTGCAGGTAGCGGTTGCAGATGGGATTCTTTTCGGCGTCTATGGCGGGTATATCGGCGAAGAACGGCAGAACCCCCATGTCCGTGGTTATCATCCAGGAATCGGGCCGGGCGTGCTCGTGGATGTATTCCCCCATCACCTGCGCGGGGCCTCCGGCGTGGAAGAAGTTAAAAATAATGTGCGGACGCCAGCCGAGAAGACCGGCTCCAAACGCCAGAACGCCGAGGCTCGAGGCTATCAGCAGGGCGTGGGATTGCGACAGCCGGTCAACCAGCCACAGCAGCGAGACGCAGAGGGCCAACACGGCTCCGCCGAGCCACAAGCGGTGCACCATCATCCAGTCGCCGAGGAGCACGGATGTTCCCAGATGCACCGCCAGAACCGCCAGGCTCAGAATCGCCAGGGGAAGGTCATCGACTCTCGTATCCTTCTTTTTCCCGGAGAAAATGACCGCCAGCAAGCCGAGGAGCAGCAAGGGGATACCGGGGGTGAACGTCAAGTCCTGGACGGCCTGGCCGATGTTGCCGACCAGATTGTCGAGAATCCGTCCGAAATGGATTTTCGCGATGGCGCTGGAAGGAAGAACCGTGCCGTACAACGCCGCCACGGCGCCGAAGAGGAGCAGGCCCGGCAGCAGCCCCAACAACGGGCGGAGCAGGTCCCGGAGCTTTTCGAGGTGACGTCTGTCGAGCGCCAGCCAGAGCAGGACACCGCCCGCCAGTGCGATATCTATGAACGCGTCGGGTCGCGACAGGAGGTGCAGTCCCCAGGCCAGTCCCTGAACGACAGTCGGACGGCCCGTCCGGTGGTCCCGTACGAACAGACGCACGGCCAATAGAAGGGTAAAGATATTGAAGCCGGTCTCCAGACCGTTGACCGACCCGTACACCAGACCGGCGAAGGCGAAAACCGTTCCGGCCAGGGCCCACCGCAGCCGACGGTCCAGACCGGGGCGCAGCAACCCCAGCAACCCGCCCACCTGGAAGAAGACGCCTACCAGGCAGAGCAGCCCCAGGAGCTTGGCCCAGAGAAGTCCGTTGATTCCAATGAGGTACGCCGGGGAGATGGCCGCCAACCAGAGGAAGGAGCCCCAGGAATTAGTGGGCGTTTCCCCGGGAGTCATGCTGGGCAACTCCCCCCGCGCCAGTTGCCGAGCCCCGCTCTGGTAAATGTACGCGTCGTCCGGGCTGTAGCCGGCGGTATCCCAGAGGACGGCGAGAAAAATGACCGCTTCCAGGATGATGAGCAGCCAGAAAAGCTTGCCGTGCGGTTGATTCACGGTCGGACTCCCCCGATTGTCATACTACGCCTGGTCGTAGGGCATAGACGGTATCGTCTTCATCCGCTCAAACAGCCGACCGCCAGACGGAACAGAAGCCGCTCTTCCGGGGCGTCATCCGTTGAGCCGCCCGCTCAAAGTGGCGTCTCGTCGGAGAGGGACAGCGCCACCGGCCGGTATTCGAGCTCCAGGGCGCGGTCAAGCACGCTGTCCAAAACAGCCTCACCTTTACCAACCATACTGACAATCCATGTCAGACCGTCAGTAAATACTATAATCCGCGACCAACCTCACGCCAAGGAGTAAAAAATGGCTAGAATGACATTCCTGTCCGCTCTGGTGCTGACGGTTTTACTGACAAGCTGCGCCAGGCTCGAAGTCTACCCCGCGAGCGAGGTGGGCCTAAAAGATAAAGAGGGGATTCCGTACTACCTGCCGATGCCGGTCCTTATCGTTGGTGTGGACTTGAGCTGCCGCATCGAATACATACCAGACATGACGAAAGGGTATATCATCCAGACGACGAACGCCGGTACCTTCGAGCGTCAATTGACGCTGACCCAGGGGTGGCAATTCGTTGGGTTGACGGAGTCCGGTACGGATACCACCGGTGAAATCATCGGAACGCTGGGGAGCGCTGTAAGCGGTATCTCAACTCTGCTTACCATGGGCAGCCTGGGCATCGAAGGACCTGAAGCACCGGATATAAACTTGAAACCGGGCGTGTATTACTTCGATTTCTCGTCCGGTAATCCCAGGCTCGTCCCAATTGTATTTCCGTAAGGAAGCGGCTTTACCTCAATCCCGTCGGCGTTCCTCAGGCATCGGGGAACGCCTTTTTTAACGAGGGATGTTGTTGTGACTAATCGAACACGGCGCGTAACTAAAGCGTGATAAAGATAGGATGGCGCACCGTTCACCGGGCCGTTATTTTTTCTGCCCCTTCAGCTTGACCAGTTCCTCCATCAGGTCCGTCTGGACCTCCTGGATTTCCAGCAGGCGCTGCCACTGGTGGTGGATGATGTGGTCCAGTCGCTCGCCCAGGGAGCGAATCTCGATTTCGCTCTTGAGATTGACCTCGTAGTCGCGCTGGGAGTGCAGGCGGTCCTTGGCGGCCTGGCGGTTCTGGCTCATCATGATTATGGGCGCCTGGATGGCCGCCAGGCAGGAGAGCACCAGGTTCAACAGGATGAAGGGGTAGGGGTCGAAGGGGCGCGAGAGGAGCAGAAAGGCGTTCAGACCAATCCACCCCAGGAGAAGCGTGAAGAAGATGATGATGACGCGCCAACTCCCGCCGAAGGAGGCTAATTTGTCCGCCGTCCGCTGGCCGAATGTCAGCTTGCCCTCGAACTCCTCGTTGACGTCCTTGCTCAACAGCTCCTGGTAGGTCAGACTGCGCACGACGTTGGCCTCCAACTCGGTGAGCTCGCCGAGGTCGCTGGCAATCAGGCGTTCCACGTAGAGCGCCCGGTAGCGGTTGAGGTCGTCGCTGCAGATGGTCTGGGACGGGTCCCAGTCGGGATGGTCCTTTTTAATGAGCTCCACCAGGCTGGGCCGCACCGCCTCCCCCGACACCAGTTCGGCGCGGGGAAGCCTTCTACCGCAGATGGGGCAGACTTCGTCCGTCTTCGCTTTGGGCATGACGCATCCTTCAAGCTCAGTGGGTCAGGGCGTAGATGATGATGTTGACGCCCATCTTGAGGGCCGCCTCGCGGATTTCCGGCGGGTCCTTGTGCACCTCGGGGTCCTCCCAGCCGTCGCCCAGGTCGCATTCATGGGTGTAGAACAGGACGAGCCGGCCGTTCCGGAAGATGCCGTAGCCCTGGGGCGGCTCGCCGTCGTGCTCGTGGACCTTGGGCAGCCCCTGGGGGAAGTCGAAAAAGCAGTGGTAGATGGGGTGGTCGAAGGGGAGCAGGACGAGTTCCTCGTCGGGATAGAGCCGCGCGATTTCGCGGCGGATGTAGGGGTCCAGGCCGTAGTTGTCGTCAATGTGGAGGAAACCGCCCCCGTCCAGATAGCTCCGGAGCTGCTCCAACTCCAGGGGGGTGAAGCTGACGTTGCCGTGACCGGTGAGGTAGAGGTAGGGGTAGTCGAAGAGCTCGGGGGCCGAGGGTTCCACCACGACGTCGTCGGAGGTGACCTCCAGCCCCGTCGAATCGTGGAGGTACTTCAACAGGTTGGGCAGGGAGCTGGGGTCGGAGTACCAGTCCCCGCCGCCGCCGTAGTGCAGCCGGGCGATGGTGAAGACCGCCGGGGGCTCGGCCGCCCGGACCGCGACGATTGCGAGGAACAGCAGAATATAGAGGACCGTTTTTCTCATCCGGGGGAATTATACCCGAATACAGGCGGAAGTTCCGGGAATCGGTCCGGGGGCGGCCAGGCTTTACAACGGTTCCGCATTGTGATAGCTTTATCCGGTCCACTGTCACCTTCCTACAAGGAGCATCCATGGCGCGGTGTCTGGTTCTGGCGCTGTCCCTCGTTTTTCTGCTCACGGGCTGCGGTGGACCCAGCCTGTCCGGCGCGGTGGCCGACCTTGAGGACAAGGGCAACGACCCGGAAATGCGCCTGGCGGCGGTGGAAGACCTCATCGCCACCGGCGACCCGGAGGCCGTCGCCCATCTGCACGGCGTCCTGGAGGATACGAGCGATGACCCGCAAATCCGGGCCAGGGCAGCGGGCGGACTCGGCTTCTTCCAAAATCCCGACTCCATCGACATCCTGGTCCAGGTCCTCGACGACCCGGACCCCGAGGTGCGCCGCCAGGCGGGACGCAGCCTGGTCCAGTTCGGTGAGCAGGCGGTGCAGCCGCTGATTCGCGCCCTCGGCTTTGTCCCCGAGGAACTGGACGACACGGACCTCTACAACACGGCCGAGGACCGGCGCACCGCGGCGAGCCGCGCCCTGGTCGCCATCGGCGAGCCGTCCGTCGGCCCGCTGAACGCCGCCCTGGCCGAGTACGAGCGGGAGAGCTTCTATAAGGCCATGCTGGCCTTCGCCAACCCGAAGATGCCCCTCTATAACGAGGTTACCGCCGCCATCCAAGGTTTCACGCCCAACCCGGCCGAGGATTTCGTCGACACGAAAATCGACAGCGTGGGGCGCTTCCTGAACCGCATCGGCAACGAGAACTCCATCCCGCGCAAGTACATCACCATGAGCCTCCAGTCGCTCCAGAAGCCGCCCCCCACGTACCTGGAAGCCCTCCAGGCCGACACCGCCTCCAACGCGGCGCTGGAGGTCACCCAGCGCGTGTTCGGACAGCTCAAGATGAATGCCATCAACGCCCTTATAACCAAGCGCGAGAGCGAGGACAAGGCCTTGCAGGTGATGTGCACCCACTACCTGGGCTATCTGGGCCTCACCGAGGCCACCTCGGCCCTGGTGGACATCCTGGCCGACACCTCGGAGTACGCGGGGCCGGACGTCAAGAAGGTGGCCCTGCAATCTCTGGGTCATATCGGCACCGCCAAGGCCATCACCGCGCTCTTCGACGCGCTGAAGTACCCCGACCTGCGCGAGACCGCGGCGGACATGCTCGAAGCCAACGGCGCTCCGGCGACAAAGCTCCTGCTGGCCAGGCTCTCGGACCCCGACCCCAAGCTCCGCGCCTTCGCCATCTGGTTCTTCGGCTACACCCAGAACCGGGACCTGCAGGCGGCGGCCCTGCCCAAGCTTCTGGAGAATCTGACCCAAGAGGTTAAAATCCTGCGGGAGAACGCCGCCGTGGCCCTGGGAAATATGCCCGCCGTGGCCTTCGAGAAGGTGGCGGCCCTGGCCGCCGACGAGCGCCCCGAGGTGCGCCAGGCCGTGGCCATCGCCCTGGGCGAGATGGCCGTTCCCGAGGCCAAGCCCTACCTGGACAAGCTGGCCGCGGACGCGGATGAGAACGTGGCCCAGTCGGCCCGCGAGGCGCTGTTGCGACTGGATTGATGATGAGCGGATAAAAAAATACGGGACGCCTTCGGGCGTCCTTTTTTTATTGGTCGACGGTATCCCGACCGTCAGGGGTACTTCAGGCCGAACTTGCGTCGGTAGTAGTACCGGGTGAGGGCCACTACCAGGATGAGGAAGGGGAGGAACCAGGGGAAGAGCGCCGCGGCCGCCAGAGCGAAGATGCCCGTCGCGGCGGTGTAGGACAGCTTCAGCCACCTGCGCTTTCCGGTGAGCGCCGGGATGAAGAACGGCAGGCTGACCCCCCCCGCGATGAGCGCCGGCCATACGCCCCACACGGCGGCCAGTGCCACGCAGCCCGCCATCAGGCCCAGGGCGACCCAGGCCACAGCCCGCACACCGAAGACCACGGATGACGTCCGTTCGCCGGCCTCGGCGTCGCCCTCGGTGTCCACCGCCGTGGTATTGGCGAAAACGGCCCCCACCGCGAGGATGTAGGGCAGGCAGATTTCAGAAAACCCCCAGGTGAGGGGCAGGACGATAACGAAGCCCACCGCCACGTTCAGGAACCCGTTTCCGAGGCCGTTGGCCAGGATGTCCAGCACCGGCCGTCCCTTGAGCTTGAAGGGCGGCGTGTTGTACAGGAAGCCCAACAGGATGCTGGCCAGGATGACCCACAGGTAGCCCGCATTCCAGAACCACAGGCAGCTAGCCAGGGCCAGCCCCTGGACGACCCCCTGATACACCCAGGCCCGCTTCAGGGAGATGTAGCCGTCGCATATCAGGTAGAGCTTGCGGTTGCGCCGGTCGGTCTCGTAGTCGTGGAGCTGGTTGTTGACGTAGATGCCGCCGACGAGGAGCGTGAAGGCGACGAAGGCGACGGCGAGGTCGGGAGCGGGATAGAGCTGGTCGAGCCAGCGGTAGGCGCCGATGAGGTCGAGGGCGTGGTAATGGCCCAGGAGCAGAAACAGCCACACCGGGATGAGAATCATGGGGCGGAGGAGGAAGAAGTAATCGAGGACGCAGAACCAGCGCGGCAGGCCGAGCCCGCGGTTGGTCTTGGGCCGGTCGAAGGGAACCTTTCCCTCCTCGTAGAGGTATTTACCCAATCCCCTCCCGGTCAGCAAAAAGCCGCCGAGACTGCGCAACGGCGGGCTGGAGCGGGGTACCGGGCTCGAACCGGCGACGTTCAGCTTGGGAAGCTGACATTCTACCACTGAATTAACCCCGCCTGAGAATCACTTATAGCACAGCCCCGGCGCCTTGTAAAGCGATTTCAAATCCGTATTGTAATAGACACCGGTTCCTGCTATACTTATCCAATTTGAGCGCAAGGCAACGTTCTGCCACTTTTTTTCGATAATACAAGTCCCGACCCCGCGGGCGTCGGGCGGAAGCCACCCAGGAGGGTAGAGATGAAGAAACTTTTAACGCTTTTGGTGCTCCTCCCGGTCCTGGTCCTGGCCCAGGACTGGGCCGGTGTCCAGCGCACGACCTACGAGCCGCAGACCCCCCAGGACAGGGGCGGAGTAGGCATCACGAACTGGGGCGAGCGGACCATCTCGGCCACCGGCATCGGCGTCGTCTCCGACAACCCGGTCAACGCGGCCCGGGAACGCGCCAACGCCATGCGAGCCGCCAAAATCGTCGCCCTGCGTGACCTCCTCGAGCAGGTCAAGGGCGTCCAAATCAACTCCACCACCACCATCCAGAACTTCGAGACGGTGGACGACACCATCATCGCCCGCGTTTCCGGCGTCGTTCAGGGTGCGTACGAGGTGGGCAGCCCCCGCTACATGAGCGACGGCTCCATCGAGCGCACCTTCGCCATCAGCCTGGACGGCCAACTGGCCGACGCAGTTCTGACGGACCCCTACAACACCACGGTCCATCCCGGCGGCGGCGAGAACACGGGCCTCATCATCGACGCCTCGGGCCTGGGCGCCATGCCCGCCATGAGCCCGAAAATCGTCAACCAGTCCGGCGACGTGCTCTACGGCCCGATGAACGTGAGCCGCGATTACGCCGTGTCCGTGGGCATAGTCGGCTACGCGCGCAGCGTGGACGAGGCCCGGGGCGGTGACCGCGTCGGCACCAACCCCATAGTCATCCGGGCGGTCAGCGTCACCGGCGCCGCTAAGTGCGACCTGGTGGTCAGCAATCCCGACGGCTCGAAGATACCCTACGTGAACGGTATCTCCGACTGCCGGGTGACCATCGTCCTTTAGGCAACTTTTCAGACGAAGGGATTACGATGAAAAAGCTTATTATAGGGTTTGCCATCATCGCCCTGGTCATGTTCGCGGCGGGTTGCAAAAAGGGCGAAACCGCTATGGACACGCCGGAAACCCACGTGGCGGCCGGTCACAAGTACCTGGAGAACCGCCAGTACGACGCCGCCCTCGCCGCCTTCGAGAAGGCCATAGACCTCGACCACCGCTGCGCCGCCGCCTACTCCGGCATCGGCTACGTCTACCTGCGCCAGAGCGAGGACGCCACCGGCGAGACCCGCAAGAATCTCCTGAATGATGCGGTGGACATGTTCGAGAAGGCGATGGGCTACGACGTGGACGACATCTACGGCAAAATCGGCAAGGCCCGCGTCATGATAGAGCAGGGCGACGCCCGCAACGCGCGCCTGCTGGCCAAGGCCGCGGCTCAGGAGGACAAGGAGAACATCGAGGGCGCGCTCTGGTGGGGTATCGCCGCCGGATGCGTCGGCGACTGGGATGAGGCCGATTACGCCCTCAAGCGCGCCAACGAGCTCGACCCGACGAATCCCGAGGTTCAGGACGCCTGGGACCGCCTGGCCCTGGCCCGGCGGCTCATGCAGGGCGTTGACGACCAGAACTACCGGGCCATCGCGTTCAACTACCGCATCAGCCGCGCCGACGCGGCGGCCCTCTTCGCGCGCGAGCTCGACCTGTCGCGTCTGGAGCGCCGGTCGGTGACGAGCTACGGCGGACCGACCTTCGTCGGCCCCGGTGAGCCCGATACGGGCGCCACCGCCTACTACGCCACCGACATCGCCGAGAACTGGGCCCTGAACGAAATCAACCTCTGCATCGAGACCGGCCTCATGGAGCCCTACCCCGACGGCAGCTTCCTGCCCGACGCCAAGCTGAACCGCTCCGAGTTCGCCATGCTGGCCGCCAAGGTGTTGTCCCTGACCACGGGCGACCCCGACCTCATGACCCGGGCCATCTCCGCCGAGAGCATCTTCAAGGACGTCCGGGCGGACAACTTCGCCTATGGCGCCATCGTCGCCTGCACCAGCCGGGGGATTCTGGCCGGCGACCCCGACGGCTTCTTCCGGCCGCTGGACTTCATCACCGGCACCGACGCCGTGAACGCCGTGCGGACCGTGGAGACGATTCTCGCCCATTACTAGGATTTACCATTGGGGGACGGCTCAGCCGTCCGGCCCGGCCGTCCCCCGAAGCATTTTAACCTGGGGGCGGACGCACCGCCCAACGGCCGAGGAGTTACGATGCGTACATTCCCCCTCATATTGCTCACAGCGGTTCTGGTGCTGACCGGTGCGGTCCAGGCCCAGGACACCGTCACCGTCCGGAGCACCGGCCTCGGCGTCATCTACTCGGGCGACATCGCCAAAGCCAAGGATGACGCCGTCAAGGATGCCATCCGGAACGCCGTCGAGCAGCAGACCGGCATGTTCGTTGATTCCCAGACCATGGTGGAGATGTTCGAGACCCTGGATGACTCCATCTACGCCCGGGCCACGGCCTACGTCCTCGACTACCGCATCATCTCCGAGGGCTACGGCTCCTTCGAGAATTCCTACGAGGTCGAGATTGAGTGCACCATCGCGCGGAGCATGCTCCAGGCCAAGCTCGACGAGCTCGACGTCCGGACCATTACGGCCCTCATCGGCAACCCGCGGATAATGATCATCGTCGAGGAGGAGAACCTGCTGGAGGGCTACAACTACCACTACTACTGGTACGATTCCCTCGACATGGGCACCACCGAGATGACGCTCCAGGAAATCTTCCTCGACAAGGATTTCCCGCTGGTGGACGCCGACCAGGCGCGCCGTAACATCGACCGCGACATGGTCAAGGCCGCCCTCACCGGCGACCCCCTGGCGGCCGCCGAAATCGGCCTCCAATACGGGGCCGAGTACGTGCTCACCGGCAAGGCCGTGGTCAAGAGTTCCCCTATCGTGGCCTACGGCGTCACCGCCAGCTCGGGGATGAAATCCTACCAGGCCACCTGCAACATCAAGGTCTACGAGACGGACACCGCCGCGCTCATCGCCTCCACCTCCAAGTCCGACAAGACGGCCCACACCGACGACCTGGCCGGCGGCAACGAGGCGCTGCGCAAGGCGGCCAAGTCCGCCGCGGACGTCGTCATCGCCCAGATTCTCAAGGACTGGTCCCGTCGCGCGGCCACCGGCTCCACGGTGCAGATGACCGTCTACAACGCCGACAACGCCACCCTGACCAAGCTCGAAGCCTGGCTCCGCGAGAACGTCCGCGGCGTGGAGAACATCATCGTGCGCAGCCACTTCGGCCTCACGGCCAAGCTGGAAATCGCCTCGGATTACGACGCGGCCCAAATCGCCAAGGAAATCAACATCAAGCCGCACGCCGAGGGCGATTTCGAGGTCATCGTTTACGGCCAGACGCGCAGCACGATTGACATAGCCATCGCCCCCAAGGGTGAGACCCCGCCCCCGGAGGAATAATACGGACGGCCCCGCCGCGCCGACCGAACGAGTTCCGCGACGGCGAAGCCTTGAACCTTTTCAACTAGGCCTGGAGGCGTTTCATGCGTAAACCGAGCAAAGCGAGCTATGCTCCTAGCAAAATCGTTCTCACGACCCTGGTCCTCGTGCTCGTCCTGGCCCTCTCCTCCTCGGCCATGGATATGCGCAAGCGCATAGCCGTGTCCGAGCTGGAGGACAAAGCCGGCAGTTCCTACAACGTCGGGACCGGCCTGGCCGACGTGCTGACCACCGCCCTGGTCAACTGCGGCAAGTTCCAGGTGTTCGAGCGCCAGCAACTGGCCACGGTCATGGAGGAGCAGGCCCTGGGCACCACCGGCCTGGTGACTCCCCAGACCGCCCCCGAAATCGGCAAGCTCCTCGGCGTGCAGGCCATCGTCTACGGCGCCGTCACCGAGTTCTCCACCCAGAAGGATGAGGTCGGCCTCGGCACCTTCATGGGCGGTCTCGGCATCTCCCGCGTCACCGCCCGCGTCGGCCTCAACATCCGCATCATCGACACCGTCACCGGCGAAATCATCTTCAGCCACGAGGCCACCGGCGAGGAATCGGAGGCCGGCGGTGTGCTGATGGTCCCGGGTATGGTCATCGGCAAGGGCTCCGAGTGGGACAACACCCTGGAGGGGAAGGCCGCCCGGCAGGCCATCGACGAAATCGTCAACGCCATCGTCATCAAGATGAAGGACGTGCCCTGGACCGGAGCCGTGGTCAAGGCCGACGGCGAGAAGGTCTACATCAACGCCGGCATGGACTCCGGCATCGAGACCGGCATGGAGTTCCGCGTCTACCAGAAGGGCGAGGAGCTCATCGACCCCGTCACCGGCATCTCCCTGGGCGCCGAGGAAACCCTCATCGGCACCGTGCAGATAATGGAGGTCAAGGAGAAGTACGCCATCGGCCGAGCCGTGGCCGGGGGCGGTTTCTCCGACGGGGACATCGTCCGGGAGAACCCGTTCGATTAACCCGGACCCTTGGACTGAAGGCGGGGCGGGCCGGGCGTATTCCTCCCGCCCCGCTTTACGGCCGGATTCCTGCGACGGTAAAGACGTAACACGGGTCGCACCTACGCGAAGATTTTACGGTACAATCGCGCTACTGTCCCTGACGGGCTGCATCTTCACCCAGACTGCAACCGCACCGACGCTCGACCGGCTACTGGTGGTCGACCTGCGGCCCGGGCTCGAGGTGACCGAGGAGCAGGCCCGCGGCCTGGAGGAGATGCTCGCCCAAAAACTCGGCGAGCTGCCCGGAATCGTACCGCTCACCCGGAGGGACCTGGTCGTCGCGCTCGGGGGGACCGTGGCCCTGGGGACGGAGTACCGGGAACCGGGCTCCCTGGCTCGACCGGTGTTGACTCTCCCGGCTCAACTGCGGAACCTCGGCGTCCAGATATACCTCATCGGCGATGTCCACACCTTCGGGCTTTCGGAAAATTTTGGTGAAGTGGGCTTCCGCCGGGACGAGGCGGAGGTCAGTCTGGAAGTACGGCTGTATCTGGCACCCACCGGCGAGTTCATCACCGAGACCCAGACCGAGCAGCTCCTCGCCCAGAGCAACACGAACCGCTGGCACCCCGGCATGGTCATCGGACCCAACGCGGAGTTCCTGGGCACCCTGGAAGGAAGAGCCTCCCAGGGAGCCGTGGACAAGCTGGCGGATGACCTGGCGCCAGACTTCGAGAAAACGCCCTGGTCGGGTCGCATAATAGACGTGGAGGGGGACAGGGTCATCCTGCCCATCGGCTTCGATGAAAACGCCGCCCCGGGAGACATCTTCGTCATCTACGCGCCGTCGGAGGTCCGGGGGGAGCGGGGGAACCGAATCGGCAGCGTGAGAATCGAGAGCGTGGGACCGGGTGAATCACTGGCCGAGCCCATATCCGGCGGCGGATTCCAGCCCGGACAACTGGCCGTGCAGGAACTGTAACGGCGGGGGTAACGATGACAAAACGGGTTTTTGTGCTCCTCTGTGCGATGCTCATCACCGTCGCCCTTGCCGGGGCGGAGGTCACGTACATGGTGGGAAGCGTGAGCGTCTTCCGCGGCGGGTCGAGCTTCACGGCCTCCCTCGGCTCGCGCCTCAAGGGCGGGGACATCGTCCACACCGGGGACCGCTCCCGGACGGAAATCGTCTTCGACGACGGCTCCCTCGTCCGCCTCTCGTCCAACTCCGACCTGACCATCGAGCGGGCGTCCACCAGCGGGCTGGCCACCAGCACGGTGGTCTCCTCCACCGGCGGCCGGCTGTGGTCCACCGTCACCCCCTTCGCCGACCCCGCCAGCAACTACGTCGTCAAGACGCCTACCGCCACGGCGGCGTGCCGGGGTACAGTCTTCCGCACGGACGTCTACCCCGACACCTCGACCCTGTTGCGCGTTTACGAAGGCAGCGTGGAGTTGTGGAATCCCATGGCCGCCATCGAGGGCCCCATGTTCTGGGAGACCGAAGGCACCGAGGGCGGGGGTGGGACCGGTGAGCGGTATGAGGTCGAAGGTCCCCACGAGGTCTCCGGGCCGGTCGAGGTGTCCGAGGACCAGTGGAAGCAGGTCATCCTCGGCGGGATGCAGCAGCTCTACATCGCGCCCGACGGCTCCGTGGCCGCCTCCGGGGAGTTCTCCCCCGAAGACGAGCTGGAGCTGGACGAGTGGGTCACCTGGAACCAGGAGCGCGACGCCGAGTTGGGCCGGTAAAGAGGGCCGCCCGTCTCCGGGCCGAGGTGCCGTCAAACCAGTCACGTATTTACCGTCTGCATAAATGTAGGGCGGGGACTTCAGTCCCCGCCGTTTTTCACGTCAATCCGCGCCCCTATTTGCGATGACGTAGGGGCAGGTGTCCACACCCGCCCGTTTCAACCCCACCCGTGAGTAGGGGGATGTAATGAAACCTTTCCGCATGCGGAACCGACTTTTCATCGGTCCCATCTCGTTTATAAATCGTGCTATACTAGCCCCCCACAACACGAAAGGGGCGTCTTTTGACGGACGGGCAATCCAAGGACAACGACCTCATCCCGACCGACTACCCCCGCCGGCCGACCGGCAGGGTGCCGCTCTGGACGGTTATGGTCGTCTTCCTCGGTCTCCTGGGCCTCTTCGTGTATCTGGTCTGGCCGGTCGTCACCCCCTTCGTGGTCTGGCTCGCCCTCGTGCTGATTCTGGTTCCCTTCGCCTACCACGATGCGCGCGCCATCTCCCTCATCGCCCTGGTGACCGTCGCCGGCGTCATCTACGGCGTAATCAACCTCTGGGACGCCTTCTTCCCCTTCGTCGTCGCCCTGTTCCTGGCGTTTCTCCTGGACCCGGCGGCGGACAGGGTGGACCGGTTCTTCCACCGCCTGGCCCGCCACGAGCACATTGAACCGCCGCAGGACAAGAAGGGGGCCCGGCTGCGCGCCGTCGCCGCGCTCACGGTCATCGTCGGGGCCGTGGGCCTCGTCGTCGGGCTGGCCCTGCTCCTGGTCCCCACGGTCCGCAACGACATCGCCCGGCTGCGGGAGTTCGACTTCACCAGCCTGGTGAGTCGGGTGGAGCGTTGGCTGGACGGACTCGCCGGCGGCACCCCCGAGCTGCGGGACGCGGTTCAATCACTCGCCGCCCGGCTTCAGACCGCCATATCCGAGGCCATCCCGGACGTGGCTGTACTGCTGGAGCGCCTGTTGGCCAGTCTGGGCGACCTGGGGAACCTCATCCTCATCCCCATCTTCACCTTCCTGCTCCTGCGCGACGTGGACCGCTTCAAGAAGCGGTTGACCGACCTCGTTCCCCGACGGCACCACGAAAGGGTCCACGATTTCGGCGAGGACGTGAACCGCGTCTTCGTGGGCTTCTTCCGCGCCAAGCTCGTCACCTGCGCCTTCATCGGGGTGGTGACCGGAGTCGGGCTGTGGCTTCTGGGGGTGCCATTCTTCATCCCGCTGGCGTTCATCTCCGGCATTTTAAATTTCATTCCGTTCCTCGGCGCGGTAGTGGCCGGAGCCGTGGCCGTGCCCATGGCCTTCTTCACCCCGGACCCCGCCCCGACGATGCTTCTGACCCTGGCGCTCTACGTGGTGGCCTTCACCATCTCGGGCTACGTCCTCGACCCGCTGGTGGTGGGGAAGAAGGTCGGAATAGGTTCCGTACTCCTGATTCTCTCCGTGCTGGTGGGTCTTCAGTTCGGCATAATCTGGGCCTTCCTGGCGGTGCCCATCGCGGCCGTCATCAAGGTCATCGCCCTGCAGGTGGAGCGCTTCTACCGCCGGAGCCCCATCTACCGTGGCCTCTCCGGGTCGGAGTAGGTTGACAAGCCCGGACCGCCGGTTTAACATTGCCGACCGCGTGCGTAGGTAATTGAGGAGTTCAATGCGTATCGGGCTCCCCCGGACTTTAATCCTCTACTACCGCTTCCTGCCGCTCGTGGCCACTTTCTTCCGCCGCCTCGGCGTCGAGCTGGTAGTTTCGCCCCCGAGCAACAAGGACCTCGTCGCCTGGGGCATAGCCTCCACGGTGGACGACGCCTGCCTGCCGCTCAAGGTAACCTTCGGGCACATCCACGCCCTCGAGGGCGTGGTGGACCACATTTTCCTCCCCCGGCTGGTCAGTCTGGAACCGGGGTCGTCCCTCTGCCCGAAGTTCATCGGCCTGCCGGACATGGTGAAGAGCTGCATCTCGGTCGGCCTGCCGCTGATTTCGCCGGTGGCCGACGTGAACAAGGGGGCGGGCGGGATTCTGGAAACGCTGGGTGAGGCGGCCCGCCTGTTAGGCTTCGGTCCCGAGGAGACGGAAAAGGCCCTGGGCGCCGCCGAAAGGGCGCAGGCCGCCTTCCGCGCCGATTGCATCCTGGGGAAGGACCCCGCCGCGCTCCTGGAATCCATCGAAAAAGACAGGCCCTACGTCGCCCCGCAGGAGGGAGACGAGCTGGAGCTGCGGGTCATCGGCCGCTCCTACCTCCTCTTCGACCCCTTCATCTCCCTGGAGATTTTAGGGCGCCTGCGGAAAATGGGCTGCCGGATTCTGACCCACGAGAGCGTGGACCATCAGACGCTGGACCGGGAGCTGGGGAGCTATAAGCGTCCGCCGTACTGGACGCTGGGCCGGGAAATCCTGGGAGCCGCCGGCTACTTCATGCGCCAGGAGGAGGTCGACGGGGTGTTCTTCGTTCTGCCCTTCCAGTGCGGGCCCGCTTCCATGCTGGAAACGCTGGTGGAGGCCGTGGCGGCCAGGCACCCCCGGATGCCCTACACCTCCATCGTCCTGGACGAGCACACCGGGGAGGCGGGACTCATGACGCGACTGGAGGCGTTCCTGGACATGATTCGGCGGAAGAAGGCCCGGAATGCTGAAGGTTAAAACATCGGGCTACGATGACGCCCTCCGGGCGTATCAGGGGTGGATAGAATGCGCCGAGGAGAAGGACCTGAAATATGAGGTTTCCGGGCTGCTGTCCTGCCGGGACGATATAGCCGAGGCCCTCGGCGCCGAAATCCCGGAGGACCTGGCGATTCTCGACGTGCGCTACCTGGGAACGCTGCGGTACGTCGGGGAGGAGATGGAACGGGATTCCTGCGGCCCGACCGCCGAGGAACCGTGGTGGTGTCACGCCCGGGCCATCTGCCGGGGGGAGTACCCTCTGGAAAAGCTCCCCGAACATGTCCGGGAACCGGCGCGGAAGCTCTACTACGATAAACCGAGCCCCGAAGAGGCGAATAGGGAGAGAGCCGGGCGGGATGCGCCATCCTCGGACCCCCGTCCCCTCCCTCGTCCGAAGACGCAACGAGGCGGTAAAGAGCCGTCAGGCTCCATGATTCTCACCTTCCCCCACATGGGCAACATGTACATCGCGCTCCGGGTGCTTCTGGAGGCGCTGGGACGCGAGTACGTCGTGCCGCCGCGTCCCTCGAAGCGAACGCTGGAGCTCGGCGTGCGCCATTCCCCGGAGACCGCCTGCCTCCCGCTGAAAATCAACCTGGGCGACTTCATCGAGGCGCTGAACCAGGGCGCGGACACGGTACTGGTCATCGGCGGCGGCGGACCCTGCCGATTCGGCTACTACGGCATCATCCAGGAGCAGATTCTCCGGAATCTGGGCTACGACGTTACCTTCTACTACTTCTCCCAGGATACGAAAGAGGATTTCGTGGAGATGTTCCGCCACATCTCCAACGGCAAATCCCTCTGGACCATCTGGCGGGCGTTCAAGTTCGGCCTGCGCAAACTTTCCGCCATCGAGCACATCGAGGAGCTGACCCGCCGGGCGCGCCCGGTGTGCGAAAATCCCCGGGAGGCCGACCAGCTCCAGGACAAGTGCCTCCAGGCGGTGGACGAGGCGGGTGGATATTTCAAGCTGCGCGCCATCGAACGGAGGGCCCGACGGGAGTTCGCCGCCCTGCCCCGCCGCGAACTGACCGAGGGCGGGCTTCTGCGCGTGGGCGTGGTGGGCGAGCTGTACGTCGTTTTAGAGAGATTCGTCAACTTCGACATTGAGCGCAAGCTCGGGCGCATGGGGGTGCTGGTGACGCGGCCGGTTTCCCTGTCGGCCTGGCTGCACCACAAGATGACCGTGGGCGGGACGCGGGAGGAGAATACGCGCGAGGTGGCCAAGACCTTCGCCGGCGAGTACCTGGCCTACGACGCCGGCGGCGAGTCCGTGGTCACCGTGGGGCAGACGGTTCGGTTGGCCGGTGAGGGCTACGACGGCATAGTGCATCTGATGCCCTTCACCTGCATGCCCGAAATCGTGGCCCAGAACATCCTGACGCGGGTTTCGGAGGAGCTGAAAATTCCCGTCCTGACGCTTATAATCGACGAGCACACCGCCGAGGCGGGAATAATGACCCGTCTGGAGGCCTTCGTGGACCTTATGGCCCGCAAGCGCTCTTTAGCGGCGCCGGCGCACCGAGCGGGGTAGCGACTTGGGTGAACGACTGTTCATGGGCGTGGACGTCGGTTCGGTCAGTACGAACCTGGCCGTCATAGACCCGCAGAGCCGGGTGGTGGAGAAGCTGTACCTGCGCACCCTGGGACGGCCCATCGAGACGGTTCAGCAAGGCCTGGCGGAGATGAAGGTCCTGTTGGGCGACCGGACCGGCGACATCGCCGGCGTCGGGACTACGGGGTCGGCGCGGCAACTCACCGCGGTACTGGTCGGCGCCGATTCGGTTAAAAACGAAATCACGGCCCACGCCATAGCCGCCTCGCTGGTCATCCCCGGCGTGCGAACCGTTTTTGAAATCGGCGGCCAGGATTCCAAAATCATCATCCTGCGCGACGGCATCGTGGTGGATTTCGCCATGAACACGGTCTGCGCCGCCGGCACCGGCTCCTTCCTGGACCAGCAGGCGGTCCGCCTGTCCATCCCCATCGAGGATTTCGGCGGCCACGCGCTGCGCTCCTCCGCCCCGGTGAGAATAGCCGGGCGCTGCACCGTCTTCGCCGAATCGGACATGATTCACAAACAGCAGATGGGCCACACCACCGAGGACATCATTGCCGGCCTGTGCGAGGCCCTGGTGCGCAACTACCTCAACAACATCGCCCGGGGCAAGGACATCCAGCCGCCCGTGGTATTCCAGGGCGGGGTGGCGGCCAACCGCGGCATCAAGAGCGCCTTCGAGAGGCACCTGGGCTTCGAGGTCATCGTCCCCACCTTCCACGACGTCATGGGGGCCATCGGCGCGGCCCAACTGGCCCTGGAACGCGTTGCGGTGACGGGCTCCACCCGGTTCAAGGGATTCCAGGCGGCGGAGTTCGAATACAAAACCCTCGGCTTCGAATGCGGCAACTGCCCCAACGTGTGCGAGGTGGTGGAAATCCTCCAGGACGGGGTCGTCATCAGTCGGTGGGGGGACAAGTGCGGTCGGTATCAGGACCTTACCGTGGGCCGCAATTCATAACTTGCATTCCATTAACTTTTTATGGATAATAAATAGCGCTGGCAATCGCGGGAAGGAGTTGGGGGATGACCAAGGCGGACCTAGCTCAGCGAATCGCAAAAAAAACCCAATTGACGCTCAAACAGACAACGGAATTGATTAACGCGATTCTCGACATGATAACGATTTCCCTGACGAAACCCGGCTCAGAAGAAACTCTTTCTCGTCAACGCATAGAAATCCGGGGATTCGGCACGTTCCGCCTGCGCAAGAAACGGGCCCGCCTGGCCCGTAATCCCCGCACCGGCGAGATGATTCGTGTATCGGACAAGTGGGTTCCCCACTTCAAGCCGTCCAAGCAGTTGAA
>CAYTCV010000005.1:30881-75306 GCA_964436465.1 uncultured bacterium | reverse complement strand
AGTTGCCCGCACGCGGCGGCGATGTCGGTCCCCCGCGAATTACGAACGCCCGCCGCGTACGCTCCCCGACGCGCCTCGGCGAGAAATGCCTCCACCGATTGCTGCGTCGGAGACCGGAAGGGCAGCCCCCTCACCGGGTTGTACGCGATGAGGTTCAGCTTGTGCGGGACGTTCGCCAGGAGCCGGACGAGCGCCCGGGCGTCGTCCACGGAATCGTTGAACCCGCCCAGAAGGACGTACTCGAAGGTGACCCGCCGCCGCGTGCGGTCGTAGTACTCCCGGCAGGCCTTCAGCAGCTCCCCGAGCGGCCACTTCCGGTTGAGCGGCATCAGCTCCGAGCGCCGCTTGTCGTCGGGCGCGCCCAGGCTCACCGCCAGCTTCACCCGTTGCGGCTCCCCGGCCAGTCGTTTTATCCCCGGCACCACCCCGGCGGTGGAGAGGGTTATTCTCCGCGCCCCCAGGCCCATCGGTCCGGTTAAAAGCCCCACCGCCCCCAGCGTCGCGTCGTAATTCAAGAGCGGCTCGCCCATCCCCATGAAGACCACGTTGCGCAGCCGGTCGGACGATTTCCGCAGCAGCAGGACCTGGGCGGCGATTTCGTGGGCCGCCAGGTCGCGCGTCTTCCCCAGCGTCCCCGTGGCGCAGAAGGCGCAGCCCAGGTCGCAGCCGGCCATGGTCGAGACGCAGGCCGCGTCGTAATCCCCGCCCGGCATGAGCACCGTCTCCACCCGCGACCCGTCGTCCAGTTCCAGGAGGAGCTTCACCGTGCCGTCGGCGCCCCGGGCCTCGTCCGCCACCTTCGGCAGGGCGGCGGAAAATTCCAGGGCCAGCCTCTCCCGCAGCGCCCCGGGCAGGTCGGTCATCTCACCTAAATCCTCGACTCCCCTGGCCCACAGCCAGTCGAAGAGCTGCCGGGCGCGGTAGGCCGGCTCGCCCAGTTCGCCCAGAAGCCCGGTGAGCCCGGCGAGGTCATAAATGCGGAGATTTTTCATCTCGCGGACCATGGCGCGATGATACCAAAAGACGGGGCGCCCGGGCCCCGTCTTATTCGTTCATGCGCGGGGTCAGACGTCGAACTTGTTGATGGTCAGCCCGGTCAGCATCTTCGGGTAGAAATCGGTGGACTTCTGCGGCATGCGCTCGCCGGCCCCGGCCACCTCGGCCACCTGCTCCGGCCGCGTCGGGTTCATCAAAAAGCACATCTGCATCTCGCCGGTGTGCACCCGCTGGATGGCGTTGCGCGCGTCCCGGGCGTAGACCACGTTCGTCTGCCTGGTGAGCGCCTCGGCATCTATTCCCAGGATTTTTTCCAAAATCAGGCTGTGGAGCACCGCCACGTCCAGTTTCTTGTACCCCTTCGAGAATTTTTGCCCGAAGAACTCGTCCACCGCTTTTTCCCGGGCCAGGGTCACCACGTAGCACTCCTCCTCGACCTCGCCCAGGACCAGGCCGAAGGCCGTTTTGTGCTCCGCGTACTCCTCGGCCAGGACGTCCAGCATCTCGTCCTCGCCCCCGCCGGTCATCGGGATGACCCGAATCTCGAAGTCATTCTCCAGCGCGGTAACGAGCCGGGCCGGGTCGGCCTTGTCCGCCGGCAGGGAGTGGATGAGCCGATGGGTGGCGAAGACGGTGAGCCCCTCGGAGAACATGTTCACGAAGGCCATCATCCCCTTGTCCACGGCGCCGAGCCCCGAGCCCGCCTGCCCCTGGGCGGTCATCTCTTTCATGTAATTGACCGCCGTCTCGTAGCGGTGATGCCCGTCGGCGATGAAGAGGTCCACCGGCTCCAGAATGGCCTGGAGCTTGGCAATGACGCCCTCGTCGGTGATGACCCAAACGCGGTGGACGGCCCCGAAATCGTCGGCGACCTCGACGTCCGGCTTCCTCCCCCGCTTGGCCCCCTCGAGGAGCTTATCCGAGGCCAGCTCCCGGTCGGGGTAGAGCATGAAGATGAGGCCGAAGCTGGCGCCGGTGGCGCGGGTCAGGTTCAGCCGGTCGGCCTTGGGGCCGGCCAGGGTCGTTTCGTGCGGCTTGACGTGCCCCTGGGAGAAGTCCTCGAGCTGCGCCGTGGCGATGAATCCGCTCCGGACGCGGGTGTCCCCGCCGGGGCCCTCGTACTCGATGTCGTAGGCGTAAACCGCCGGCTTGTCGTCCCGCGCCAGCCGGCCCTCGGCAATCATCTTCCGGAAAAGCTCCGCCGCCTTGGCGTAGGTGTTGGTGCCGTCGGCCGGACCCTCGTCGCTCTTGATGACCCGGGCGATGTTCCACTCGCTGCGCGCGTAGTACTCGGTCCGGAGGTCGCCGGAAATTTTATCGTAGGGCTGGGTGACCAGGTTCTTCGGGTCCCCGGCCTTCGCCGTGTACCGGTAGGCCCGGAAGGGGAAGATTTTGGCCATGGGGTCTCGCTCCTTCGCATGATTGGCGGTAAATGCGCGGAATCGGGGGCGATTTTATTGGCCTCGCCGGAAGATGTCAACCGTCGCCCTGGGGCTCACCCCGTTTGTTTTACAAACAAAACGGCGGCCCAACAGGTCGCCGTCGTGCGGTTGTTTGGTGGGCGATACTGGATTCGAAGGGGCTAGCCTCTGTTGCCTTGGGGCGCGCCCCCCGTGTTTTTCAAAAAAAACGACGGCCCGAACCGGCCGCCGTCTGGTAGAAGAATGGTGGGCGATACTGGATTCGAACCAGTGACTTCCGCTCTGTGAAAGCGGCGCTCTAACCAGCTGAGCCAATCGCCCTCAACCCCCCCATCCCCCCCATCTTGGGGGGGCAGCCTCGCGGGGGGATATTATTTCAATTCGACGGCCACCGCCGCGTGCGGGCGGTATTTCCAATTCCTGGATTTATTCCCCCACCCCCCCCTCTAGGGGGGGCTCAGTCGCGGGGGGAGTCCCTTTACTTCGGGCGCAATTCGTCCAGCCGCTGTTTAACGGTTTCCATATCCTTGAACATCCAGGCGCACTCGTCTTCTTCACCCTGTTCGTTCCGATAGGCGAGGACCAGGACCGGCCGCCCCATGGTCCTTCCCAAAAAGCCCTTGGCTATCCTGGTTCCGGTCACCTGTCGGAGCGGGATTTCAACCTCGCGGGTACCGACCCAGTATTTGAAGAAAATCCTGTCCCGGGTAAGAGCCCAGCATCCATTCCCCCGAACCTGTCCCGCGCCCAGGGATTTCACACCGAAGCAGTTGGCCGCCGGGTCGAGTAAGAGGATATTATCTTCACCCAGTCCGGCCACGACGTCGTTGCGTACTCTATCGGCGAGCCTTCGCAGATGACGCCGCGCAATTTCCCACCCGACGACGAGGAGCAGGATAATACCGGCCACCAGCGCCACGATGCAGGGCAAATCCATAAAAGTTCCGTCCGGCTCGCTTGTATTACGGTTTCGCCCGCGGGGCTGACCGCTGAAGGCGAGCCACCATTTTTCGCGGAACTCCGGTGCAGCGCGCTGCGCTGGTGGGCCCACCAGGACTCGAACCTGGGACTAACCGGTTATGAGCCGGTGGCTCTGACCAACTGAGCTATGGGCCCTCCTCCGAAAGGCAGGTAATGATAGGGGCAGACGGCGAGGGGTGTCAAGGGGAAATTGGTTGCGGTGGGCGGCGCCGGTGTGCTAAAATGCCCCGCTGACTTGCAACCCAAGCGGTGCTCGCCGAACCGCTCACTAGAATTGCGCACCAGCGCGGGAAGGTCCAGATGAAACGGGTCAATCTACAGGCCGAGAAGCGCGAGGCCAACGGCAAGGGCGGCGCTCGCAAGCTCCGCAGCACCGGTCGCGTGCCGGCCGTCATCTACGGCAACGAGGTCCCGGAAACCCTCCATATCGCTATCGATTCGAAGGTTCTGATGCATTCCGTGAAGCCCCACGAGGCGCACAACTTCATCGTGGACCTCGAGGTCGAGAAAACGGTCTACCCGACCATCATCGCCGAAATCCAGCAGGACCCCGTGACCGAGGAACCCCTCCACGTGGATTTCTACCGCATCTCCATGGAGAAGCCGATTCACACCACGATTCCCATAATCCTCACCGGCTCCTCTCCGGGGGTGAAGGAGGGCGGCATGCTGGAGCACAATCTGCGTGAGATAAGTATCTCATGCCTGCCCGGCAATCTACCCGATTCAATCGTGGTGGACGTTTCCAACCTCAACCTGGACGAGTCCATCCACGTTTCCGACCTTCCGGCCCCCGACGGCGTCGAGTTCCTCACTGAGATTCACGACACGGTGGTCCACGTGCGTCGGCCTCGTCTAATCACCGAGGAGGAGGCCGCCGCTGAGGCCGCTGAGGCAGCTGAGGCCGCCGAGGGTGAGGAGGGCGCCGTCGAAGGCGAGGAGGGCGCTGCCGAGGAAGAGGCGGCGGAGTAAGTGCTCGTCGTCGGCTTGGGTAATCCCGGTGAACGCTACGCCCAAACCCCCCACAACCTGGGCTTTATGGCGGTGGACGAGCTGGCCCGCCGCGGCAGGCTCCGAATCTGGCGACGGGTGTGCGAGAGCCTGACCGGACGGGTTTCCCTCGCCGGGCGGCGGCTTTTCCTGTGTAAGCCGCAGACTTTCATGAACCTCTCGGGACGGTCGGTGGCTTGCATCTTGCGCGAGACCGACACTCCGCCCGAGGGGTTGTTGGTAATCTGCGACGACGTGAACCTCCCCTTCGGCGCGCTCCGGCTCCGGCCGTCCGGTGGCTCGGGAGGCCACAATGGCCTGGAGGACATCGTCGCCCACATCGGCGAGGGTTTTCCCCGGATGCGCATCGGATGCGGACCGGCGCCCCAGTGGGCGGACCTGGCGGAATTCGTTCTGGCGCCCTTCCCCGAGGAGCGGCTCCGGGAGCTCGGCGGGATTCTCGAACGGGTCGTGGAGGGATTGAATCTCCTGGAGCGGGAGGGCTGGCAAAAAGCCATGGCCCGGGTGAACGCCCGCGTTCAGGGTGAGGATGGCTCCTCGGAAACCGAGCCCGAGACGTAGTCGACTGTGGAAACGGAGAGGGTATGTTTCTGGCCTGGCCGATAATCGGTGGCTCGCTGGCCCTCGTGTTCGTGGTTCTCTTTGCGGTGGGCGTCCTGCGCAAGCCCGAGGGCCTGCCTTCGATGGCGGCCATCTCCGCTCAGGTCCGCCGCGGGGCGCAGGCCTTCCTGAGCCGCGAGTACCGCACCGTGGGGCTCATCATCCTCCTCCTGGGCGGGCTGATGGCCTGTACCGGCCTGGGCTGGCGCACGGCGGTCTCCTTCGCCCTCGGGGCGTCGGTCAGCGCGGGGGCGGGCTTCATCGGCATGTCCATCGCGACGCGGGCCAACTCCCGCACGACCAACGCCGCCCGGGAGGGGGTCAGACCGGCCCTCGGCATAGCCATCTCCGGCGGCGCCGTGATGGGACTCTCCGTGGTCGGCCTGTCGCTTCTGGGGCTGGCCGGGGTCATCGGGCTCTTCGCTCCGGACATCTTCACCGGCGGGAAGGTGGAGCAGGCCGAGCTTCTGCGCCAGGCGGGAATCGTCAACGGCTTCGCCATGGGCGCCTCGCTGATGGCGCTCTTCGCCCGTTCCGGCGGCGGCATCTTCACCAAGGGCGCCGACATGGCCGCCGACCTGGTGGGCAAGGTCGAGGCGGACATCCCCGAGGACGACCCCCGCAATCCCGCCGTCATCGCCGACAATGTGGGCGACAACGTGGGCGACGTGGCCGGCCTGGGGGCGGACCTCCTGGAGAGCTACGTCGAGAGCATCATCGCCAGCATGTCCCTGGCGGCCGCCATCAGCCTGAGCGCGGTGGACCGGAGCCTCATGCTCCTGCCGCTGGCCGTGGGCGCGACGGGGACGGTGGCCAGCATCCTGGGCGTGTTCTTCACGAAAATCGTCGGCCGGAAGAACCCCCAGGCGGCGCTCACCGGCGGCACCTACCTGGCGGCCGTGCTGACCGCCGGGGCCGCCTTCTTCCTGGTCAACTGGCTCGGGACGGACTTCGCGGGGTACTCGAAGCTCGGCCCCTTCTGGGCCACACTGGCCGGAATAGGGGCCGGCGTCCTCATCGGCCTGACCAGCGAGTACTACACATCCGCGAAGTACAAGCCGGTGAAAAGGCTGGCCGAGGCCAGCGACACCAACGCGGCGGTTACCGTCACCGAGGGGCTGGCCGTGGGCATGGAGTCGCTCGGCGTCCCGGTCATAATACTCGCCGGCGCGGTCATCCTCGCCCACCACGTGGCCGGGATGTACGGTGTGGCCATGGCCGCGGTGGGGATGCTGGCCACCACGGGGATGGTGGTCAGCGTGGACTCCTACGGGCCCATCGCCGACAACGCCGGCGGAATAGCCCAGATGGCGGGGCTGGACCCCGAGGTGCGGAAAATCACCGACCACCTCGACGCCGTGGGCAACACCACGGCGGCCATCGGCAAGGGCTTCGCCATCGGCAGCGCCGCCCTGGCGGCCCTGGGGCTCCTGACCGCCTACCTCACCACCATCGGCACCACCGTGGAGGCGACGCTGACGAATCCCCTGGTGCTGGCCGGCCTCATCTTCGGCGGCATGCTGCCCTTCTTCTTCGCCAGCCAGCTCTTTCGCGCCGTGGTCCGGGCGGCCGACGCCATGATTCGCGAGGTCCGGCGCCAGTTCGAGAAGATTCCCGGCCTCCGGGAAGGCGTGCCGGGCGTCCTGCCCGAATCGACGAAATGCGTGGACATCGCCGCCAGGAGCGCCCTCACCGGGATGATTATTCCCGGTCTCGCGGCCGTGGCCGTGCCGGTCCTGGTCGGGTTCCTCCTGGGACCCCTGGCCCTGGCCGGGGTGCTGGTCGGTTCCATCGTCACCGGCGTGATGGTGGGCGTGTTCACCGCCAACTCCGGCGGCGCTATGGATAACGCCAAGAAGTACATCGAGGAGGGTCATTTCGGGGGCAAGGGCTCCCGGGCGCACAAGGCGGCCGTAATCGGCGACACCGTGGGGGACCCCCTGAAGGACACCGTGGGGCCTTCCATCAACATCCTCATCAAGCTCATGGCCGTCATCAGCCTGGTCATCGCCCCCATTTTGCCAGGGGCATAGCTCGCGACGGCAGGCCGTTCACTCGGTTTGCCCCCCGTGACAGGTTAGGGCTTGCGCCCGAGGGCGCATATGTTGTAAAGTAGCGCCTCCGAAGTTGACTCCAACGGGGGAAAATGCGCGATTACGAGACCACCATCGTCCTGGTGCCCGACCTGGAGGCCGACCGCCTGGAGGCGAAGCTGGACGGCTTCCGCCAGCTCTTCGGCGAGGGCATCGAAATCAAGGACCAGGGCGTTCAGAGGCTGGCGTTCACCATCAAGCACCGCACGCAGGCCCGGTACCTGATGATTTTGCATAAGAACGAGCCCGAGCGGATTGCCGATATCGAGGCCAAGTTGCGCCTGGACGAGTCCGTCATCCGCTTCTTGACCTGTCGGGGCGAGTAGGCGAAAGGGGGGCGACCATGGCGAATTACAACAGGGTCATCCTCGCGGGGAACATCACGCGCGACCCGGAGCTGCGGTACACGGCCAGCGGTCAGGCGGTGGCCAAGTTGGGTCTTGCCGTTAACCGCAAGTACAAAACCCAAGCGGGAGAGCAGCGGGAGGACACCACCTTCGTGGACTGCACCGCCTGGGCTCGCTCAGCCGAGATAATCTGCGAATACGTCAAGAAAGGCGACCCGATTCTCATCGAGGGGCGATTGCATTACAGCACCTGGGAGGACAAGGAAACGGGCGGTAAACGGTCCAAGCTCGAAGTCGTAATCGATAATTTCCAGTTTCTGAGTCGCGGCCCGGGCGGGCAGAGGCCCAACGCCGAGGGCTCGTCGTCCAAGGGTGACGAGATGGAGCCGCTCTCCGACGACGACATCCCCTTCTAGGACGAGGTATGAACGTGGGCAAGAAGAAGATGAAAAAACGCGTCCTGCGCAAGCGGAGCTGCCGGTTCTGCAAGGACGGCATCAAGGATATCGATTACAAGGACCTGGAAATCATCCGCCGCTACGTCACCGAGCGGGGTAAAATCCGCGCCCGCCGGACGACCGGAAGCTGCGCCAAGCACCAGCGTCAATTGAGCGCCGCCATCAAGCGCGCGCGCATACTGGGCCAGATTCCCTTCCGTTTAGAGTACCACCGCCATTGACCCGTCGGCTGTGAGCCGGCGTTGTTCGAGCCAAACCGGGTGAATTTATGGAAGTGATTCTCCGTCAGGACGTGCCGAATCTCGGAAAACGGGGCGACGTGGTCCGGGTCAAGAACGGCTACGCCCGCAACTATCTTATTCCCAGGCAGTTCGCGATGAAGGTGACCCCCGGCGCGCGCCGGCAGGTCGAAATCGAGCGCGCGGCCCACAACCGGAAACTGGACCTGATGCGCGGGCAGCACGAGGAGCTCGTCGGCCGAATCGAGTCGCTGAGCTTCACCGTGGCCGGCAAGGCCAGCGACGTAGGACGGCTCTACGGCTCGGTGGGCGAGAACGAGGTCGTCAAGCTCCTGGCCGCCAAGGGCATCGAAATCGGCCGCCACCAGGTGGTCCTGGAGGACCACATCAAACAGGTGGGTGTTTACCACATCCCCATCCGCTTCCAGCAGGACCTGCTGGCCCAGGCCAAGGTCTGGGTCGTGGCCGAGGGTGACGAGCAGGGGGCCGGTCTGCCCGAGGACGTGCCCGAGCCGCTCCTCTACATCGGCGGTCACCAGAGCCTGGACGAGGCCCGGGCCCACGCCGAGGAAATCCTCGCCGAGGAGGAGCCGGCCGAGACGGAGGAGTCGGTCGAGACGGAGGAACCGGTTGTGACGGAGGAGTCGGTCGAGACGGAGGAACCGGCCAAGGATTCCCTCGAGGTGGAGGGCGAGGAGACCGTCGAGGCAGATGAGGAGACCGGTAAAGTGGGCGAGGAGACCGGCGAGGAGGACGAGGAGACCGGCGAGGTGGACGAGGACGAGCCGTCCTCGTGATTCCCGCAAGATTTTTTAAAATCCCGCCCCAGGCGGGGTTTTTTATAGCTCCGGCCGATCAGTTAGTCGGCGTCGCAAAGCCCTGTTTGCTACGGAGCTTTTTTACCGCGGGGTGGGCCGGGCCGCGGGGCGTTTTACGTACAGCGGCCGGATGCGCGCCGGGTCGTCCGCCTCACCCCGTTCCAGCCGCTCCCAGGCCAGGGCTCCCAGGTGCACCGGGGACACCCAGTCGGGCTCCGGCATTGTCCGGTCCGGATGGATTCCCGCGGCCTCCAGGTTCGCGCCGATGTACTTCGCCGCCGGGTAGCGCGCGCCGAGCTCGCCCGCGGGAACCAGACCGCACGCGCCGAGCGGCTTCCCATCCTGGAAGAGCTGCGCGTAGTAGAGACCCACCCCCGCCGGTAGTGTGGCACAGACGGTCTCAACTCCGGAAACCGAGCGAAGCGAGCTATGCCCCCGGCAAATCGCGCTCCCCCGCGCGATGCAATCCAGACTACCCACCCCGACGAGCTTCAATCCGATAGATTCCACCAGGCCCAGGGCGGTGGCCAGCCCCACCCGGATGCCGGTGAAGGAGCCGGGTCCCAGGGCCACGGCGACGGCGGTCAGGTTTTCCCAGGTCAGTCCGGCCTCTTCCAGGCAGCCGCTCGCCGCGGGGAGGAGCCTCGCCCCGCCGGTCTCGGATTTCGAAATCTCCCGCACCGCGACGGGCTCGCCGTTCTCGAAGAGGGCGGCGCCACCATGGCGGGTGGCCGTGGCCAGGGCGATTAAACGTTCCAACCTTCAACTCCCGCCAGGAGGTGCAGGTGTCCCGCGTCCCGGGTCGCGAGGACCGCCCCGCGCCCCGTCCCCGTAGGTCGCGCCTCGAAGTCGAGCTCGATGCGCAGCCCGCCGATGCCCGTAAACCCGCGGTCGGCCCATTCCACCGCCAGCACGCTCCCCGGTCCCGGTAGCTCGTCCAGGCCCAGCTCGCCCGCCGGGTCATCCCCGGCTTCGTACCGGTACAGGTCGGCGTGGTACAGGGTCAACCGGCCGTGGTACTCGCGCAGGAGCTGGAAGGTGGGGCTCCTCACCCCCCGCGTAATCCCCAGTCCGAGCGCCACCCCCCGGATGAGCGTCGTCTTCCCCGCCCCAAGCCCCCCGGTCAACAGAAGGGTTTCGCCGCCGAGGCAGCGCCGTCCCAGCTGCTCGCCCAGGGCGACGGTGGAGTCCTCATCGGGGAGTTTCAGCCGTTTTTCCATCAGTTGAAGAACCACACGCCGCCGAGGCCCAATTCCGAGCCGGCCCCCAGGCCCATGAAGGTGAGGGTCAATCGGTGCTCCGATTTGGGAACGGCGACCGCCATCTCGGTCCAGCGCTCCGGGGTCAGGTCGCAGAAGGTCGAGTAGGCGCCGGATTCTGCGCGGCACTCCGGCTCCGCGGAGCCGCTCACGAAGAGGCGCAGACAGACGACGCGGGTGTGGGGCGGCAGGAGCACGTCGATGCGGACGGCCTCGGCGTTCCGGCAGACGCGGCAGGTGTCGGCGAGGGTGGTGCTGCGGCCCCACAACTCCACCGGCAGCCGGACCAGTTTCCAGTCGAGATTGGCGGGCCCGTAGGTCTCGAGGTTGACGATTCCGGCGGAATTTCCGCCGCCGCCGATGTCGAGCCAGTCGATGAGTCTCCCGTCGCCGATATGCTCCAGCACCCCGGGATTCCACAGTCCCACCCGGCGGTCCAGCGGTTCCCAGTCAATGCGCCACAGGGCGTCGGGGCCGCCCGTTTCCGAGTAAACCCGCTCGAGAAGCGGGGTCGACCGCACCTCGGCGATGTTCTCCGCATCGCTCACGACGTAGGTCGGGCGGCGGACCCGCACCCGGTGGGCCCAGCTTTCGAGCACCACCGCCAGGTCGCGGGGACCCTCGCAGATATTGGGCGGGAGCGCGCCGGAGAGGTCCACCACCGGAACGTCGGCGAGATAGCGGTAGACCCCGGGGTGGGAGGTGGCGATGACGGTCCGGGGGGGTAGAATCTCGGGCACGCGGCGGCAGAGGTCCAGCACCCCGTCCTCGACGCCGCTCCGGGGGAAATCCGCGACCGCGGGCACCGTGAAGGCCAGGGCCACCCCCACCGTGACCCATAATCGGACCCTTCCGTGTTCCTTCCAATACGAGCCGCACCAGGTGACTCCGGTCACCACCACCAGGGGCACCGCCCACAGCACCATCAGCTCCGTGCCCCGCATCACGAGATAGGTCACCACCACGGAGATGATGACCGCCGCCGTGGCGGTCCGCCACTTGAGCTTCGGGACGGCGAGGGAGAAGGCGGCCGCGGATAAAAGGAATCCGATGGTCGAGACGCCCAGGAGGGTGAAGATTCGAATCGGCAGCGCCGCCACCAGCGTGAGACGCTGCTCCATCGCGAGGGTGCCGGAGAGGGCGAGGGGCGCCAGCACCTCCTTCAACGGCGGGGATTCAAAGATAATCGGCCCCAGGACGGCCCGGGCCGCCGCCAGGCCGAAGGGAATCAGAAGCAGGAGGTAGCGTTTCTCCAACTGCTTGCGCTTGACGGCGTCTATGGCCGGCACGGCCAGGGCGAAAGCCAATCCGGCGAACATGCCGGCGTAACCGGTCAGGGTGAGGGCGCCGGCGGCGAAGGCGAGGGTTCCGATGCCGCGCAGCACGCCGATGACGGCCATGACCAACAGAAGGGCGTCGAGGGCGATGGGCTGCAGCGAGGCGGAGGCCGTGACGACCGAGGGGGAGAGGGCCACCGCCAATCCGGCGATGCAGGCGATGAAGGGCTCGGTGCCGAGGTCGACCGCCAGGAAAAAGGCGCAGAGACCGAATCCGACCAGAATCAGCACCCCCAGTACGCGGGCCGTGGTCGTCCCGGCCTCCTCGCCGAAGACCAGGCGCCCCACCGACAGAAGCCCTACCAGCAGGGGATTGGCGGTGGCGTCGCTCGAGGGGTCGTCCACGTTGACGCGGAAGCTCCCCCCGGCCAGGAGCTCCTCGGAGAAGGAGAGCTGCAGGTAGGCGCCGTCGTCCAGCCCGCCGCCGAGGACGTTGTAGCCGCTCCCAGCCAGGGCCGCGACGACCGCCACGAGGAGGATGTAAGCCCCCCGGGGTTTCAGGGGGCGTCGTTCCCGCGCTGGAGTTTGGCCTTCTGCCACAGGGCCTCGAGTTCGGATAGGTTCAGGTCGGTCAGCGCTCCGCCGTCGACGGCGCACCGCTGCTCCATCCACCGCAGCCTTTTTTGGAACTTCTTTATCGTTCCCAGGAGCGCCTGCCCGGGGTCCATTTTCAGGAACCGGGCGAGATTGGCCAGGGAAAAGAGAACGTCGCCGAGCTCGTCGGCTATTCGGTCCCTCCGCCCGTCCTCCACGGCCCGGCGGAGCTCGGCCGTCTCCTCGTCCAGCTTGTCCAGAACGCCGCCCGTCTCGGGCCAGTCGAAGTGGTAATGGGCCGCCCGCTCCTGGGCCCGGACCGCCCGCAGGAGCGGAGGCGTATCCACGGGGATTTTTTCGAGCGCCCGACTCAGCGGCAACTCGACCGGCTCCTCGGCCTCCCCACGCTTCACCTTCTCCCAGTGGCGGATGACCGCGTCGGCGTCGTCCAGCTTCGGGCCGCCGGGCTCGAACACGTGGGGATGTCGCCGGCGCATCTTCTCCGTGGCGCTTTCGCAAACCCGGTCCAGGGTGAAGGCCCCGTCTCGCTCCGCCAGCAGAGCGATGAAGCTCACCAGGTACAGAACGTCGCCCAGCTCCTCGACGACCCCGGTGGAACTATCCTCCGCCACCGCGTCGTAGAATTCGTAGGCCTCCTCGATGAGATACCGGGCCATGCTGTGGACGTCCTGCTCGGCGTCCCAGGCGCACCCGCCCGGGGAGAGGAGGGTTCTGAGGGTGTCGAGCAGCCGGTCGTAGGATTGCACCGCTTCGCTCCTCGTTGTCGGGACGGCCCGTGAAGTATAAGGGGACCCGGGGAAACTGTCAATCGGCTGACAGATATGGATTTACCGCTTCGGGCTCTCAATCACGGCGGACGGACCGGCACGTCCTTCGCACTCGGAACGCGCGGGGGGTTCGTTCCGCAGGGGCGCCACCCGCGCGGGGAGCGGCGTCGCCACGTTGACTAGCCGTAATCGGTGTGCTAATCTTCCCCCCGACGAAGGGGGCCCGAAATCCGCTCCCGACGGACGCTTAACGGTCGCGCATCCTTTTCCGGGGTCTCATGGGGGAAGAATCCAGTATCGCCGTGCTGACCTCGGGTGGGGATTCCCCCGGGATGAACGCCTGCATCCGGTCCGTGACCCGCACGGCGCTCTACGGGGGCCGCAGGGTTTTCGGGGTGCTCGACGGCTACGAGGGCCTGCTGAAGGGCAGATTCAAACGGCTCGAGAGCCGGGACGTGGGCGGGATAATCGACCGCGGCGGCACCATCCTCGGCACCTCGCGCTCGGAGGAGTTCCTCGACCCCGAGAACCGGAAACGGGCCTACGGGCACCTGTTGGACAAGGGGGTCGGGGGACTGGTGGTCATCGGCGGCAACGGGTCCGCCGCCGGGGCTCACGCCATCGCCCGGGAGACGAAGCTCAACGTCGTCGCCGCGCCCGCCTCCATCGACAACGACGTCTTCGGCACCGACAACGCCGTCGGTTTCGACACCGCGGTGAACACGGCCCTCGACGCCGTGGACAAGCTCCGCCAGACCGCCGACAGCCACCACCGGATTTTCGTCGTCGAGGTCATGGGGCGCAAGTCGGGGGCCATCGCCCTGGAAGTGGCGCTGGCCGGCGGGGCCGAGGCGGCCCTGGTGCCCGAGGTGCCCGAAAGCGCCGAGCTACCGCCGCTGGCCGAACGGCTGACCTTCAACCTGAAGCACACCCGGAAGAAATCGGCTATCGTCATCTGCGCCGAGGGCGCCGGCCGGGCCGAGCCCATCGCCGAGGTGTTGGAGTCGCTCACCGGCGTAGAGTGCCGGGCCACGGTGCTCGGTCACCTGCAGCGCGGGGGAGCGCCCACGTCCTACGACCGGAACCTGGCCGCGCGCCTGGGCTGGGCGGCCGTGAACGCCATATTTGACGGAAAGAGCGACGCCCTCGTCGGGCTGGTTTCCAACGCCATCCGGCTGACCCCGCTCGAAAAAGTCGTCGCCCACGAGCACCGCTTCAACCACCAGGAGTATGCGCTCCTGGGAATCCTCAGTCTGTAGGTATACCGACCATGGGTCTTTTCGACTTCCTGAAACGGAAAAAGGGTCCGGAGTCGCCCCCGACAGCGACCGAACCCATCGCGGCGAGAAACAAGCTCCCCATCGGGTTCTACGTCTCCCCCGACGACGAAATCGCCGGTGAGGTGAAGGGGAACGTAAACGTGCTGGTTCAGGGAACCTTCGAGGGGGAAATCGACATCTCCGGCCTGGTGTGGGTGGCGGAGGGGGCGAAGCTGGCCGGCGTGGTCCGCTGCGACGACGTCAGGCTGGAAGGCCACGTGGTCGGCATGTTCCACGTGAGCGGTGTGGCCGACATCGGACCCGTGGCGCGGTGCGATGCGGAGCTGGTCGCCGGGCGCATCTGGCGCGACGGGTCCTTCACACAAGCGTTGCCCGCGGGGACCGCCGTTCCGGTTCAACCGGCGTAGGTCCGGCCTGCGCCGGAGGCAGTCGAGTGCCTGTCGCCTCTTGCCGTTGGTAAATCGGCAAGGACGAGGGCGTCTCGAAGGTGGTCGGGGCACTGTCGGTTGCTGTATCCTTATGCCCGAGAACGAGGGACCCGCCCTCGACCGGTAATGATGAAAGAAGGCACACGATGCGAGTCTTGTGCGTGTTAATGAGCCTGCTCCTGTTCGGCGTCCCCGCCATGGCCGCCACGGGCGACGACGGTTCCACCAGCTCCGACAGCCAATCGGCGTGGACCCTGACCCTCACGCTGGTGGGCATCGTCGGCGTCGGTCTGGCCCTGCTGGCCATTTTCACCCCCGACGACACGGGTGAAGAGGTCATCGTCTCCGACCCGGAGGCCGAAAGCGGGGACGTGGACTCCGAGGCGCTGGAGGCCGTGGAGGCTTCCCGGGCGGCCGAGGCGGAAGAGGAGCCGGAACCAGCAAGCACCGACGACGACCTCTTCCGGGATATCGAGGGAGACTGACAGCGGGGTTGCCCTGTTGAGAATTTACACCGGCGCCGCCTCTTCTCGTGGTGGCAGGGGGTTTTACTGGATGCACAGCTCGTTTAGCTCGATTAAACCCCTTATCCTGGCGGCGGGTGCCGTCATCGCTCTGGCCCTCGGCGGGTGCGAACCGGCCGCCGAGGAGACCGCGGGTCTCGGGGGCTGCTGGGTCCTCGACGGCTCCCAGGGCATTCTGGTGCTTCTGTCGAAGGACGGGGACGTGGAGACCGTCGTGGATAACTTCGGCGAGGCGGATTACCTGGCCGCCGAGGCCGCGACGGCCACCCTGTGGCTCTCCGATTCCGCCGCCGCGAGGCTGGTGAAAATCACCAACTCCGGGACGAAGGAGCTCTACCTCAGCGGTTTCGTCCGCCCCGGCGCGGTGGCGGTGGATTCGGACACGGGAGACGTGTACGTGGCTGATTCGGGCGCGCTCGAGGTGGACGCCTTCGACACCGACGGCAACCCCCTGTGGCGGAGCGAACTCGATTCACCGCCCCGCGCGCTCGCACTGGCGGGAGGCGGTGCGCGGGTCGTCCTGGTCGTGACCCAGGCGGCGGGCGTCGATTTCCACGTCCTCGGCCTCGACCCCGCCGACGGCTCGACGGTGTTCGACCTGGACCTGGGGGGCGGGTTTTACGACATCAGCGCCGACCCCGATGCGGATTACTTCTGGCTGGCCGTGGGAGATGCTCTCCAGAGACGCTCTCTAGACGACGGCTCCCTCCTCCTGACCGTTGAGGAACTTGGGAGCCCGCGGGTTCTGGGGGCGATGGGCGACGGATGCTGGGTGTTCGACGCCGCCGGGAGGGACCTTCTGCTCGTGGACGCCGAAGGGGGTATTACGGCGGAGGTGGATGACCTTCCGGGCACCCCCGAGCTATCCACCCTGAGGGAAAATGTGTGGCTCTCGGTGCGGGATGCGGATTTGGTGGCACTCTACGACTCCACCGGCACGCGGAAGGTCCGTGTGAGCTCCCTTCTGGACCCCTCACCCATGACCGCGGTGAGGTAGGGGCGGATTCGGGCCCCACGCGGTACGGCCCACTCTTCACGGGTTGCGGGGGATGAAGGATGAGCGGGAGAATCGCCCTACCGCTTTCACCGACTCTTCACGGGTTGCGGGAATTGTAGGCCGACTGTGTTTCCTCCCCTTTGGATTAGGACTCCTCTTCATGGATTGCGGGAGATGAAGTGATAGAGGGTCGGGTTGAGATGATGCGGTCCCGGCGCCGCAAGCAGAAACGCCGGACAATCGCCATCGTGGTAGTCTGCGTGGTGGCGGTTGCCGTCGTGGTGTTGTTCGTCTGGCGACCCTGGGAGTCGGAGGAAAGTGTCCCGGACGGCGTGACTCAAGACGGCGAAAACGCCACGGTCAACGAGCTGCCCGAGGGCAACGAGCCGCCCGACGAAATCATCCTCCCGCAGCGCTACTCGGTGGAGGTCTGGCACACGCCGGCGGACGCCGAGAGGCTCAACGACGTGGAGTACCAGCTCTCCCAGCTCGGCCAGACCGAGTACAGCGCCGTGCCGATTTCCGTTCTGGGCTCCGGGAACGTCAACGTCGTCTACTACCACGGCGATAGCGAGGAGCTGCGGTCCTTCGCCGAGCAACTGTCCGACCTGCTCGGATTCGGCGCCCCGCGGCGGGTGGATATCTCCCTCGTCCTGGGCCGGGACATCGAGGGGGTTCTAGCCGCGACGCCCGACACCGGCGCGCTGCCCGAGGGGGTGTCCGGACTCACCGCCGAGGTGCTCAACGGAAGCGGCATCGCCGGCATGGCCTCCCGCACGGCGCACAAGCTCGAGGGCTTCGGCCTGACCGTCGTGGACTTTCGCAACAACAACACCTTCGACTGCGAGCGCACCACCATCTCCTGCACGCCGGAGAAGCTCGAGTACGCCCTGGCCCTGAAAGAGGCCCTCGGCCTGCCCGGTTCGGTGACCGGCATCCCCAACGACCTGCAGGTGGTCCTCGGCGGAATGTAGGGCGGGACTTCCACGTCCCGCCGTGAATCGGGATTATGGCGGCTCGTAGAAGAACCGCCCTACACCGCTTCGCGGTTAGCGGGTAGGCCGCCGACCGCCGCGGGGGGAAGCGATGCTCAGGCGGACCTTCGCGTTGACCCTCCTGCTCCTCCTGACCGCCCGGGCCGACGAGGTGGTCGTCCGCGACGGCGTCATCACCAACGTCCCCGCCCATCCCCGGCTCTACGTGCCCACCCCCGAGGCGCTGGCCGCTTCCGCCTCCAACGAGGAAAACTTCACCCCCCTCATCGAGTCCGCCGCCGGTCGCTACGGCCTGGAGACCGCCCTGGTCAAGGCGGTGGTGAAGGTGGAGAGCGCCTTTTACCCGAAGGCCCTCTCCGGCTCGGGCGCCATGGGCCTGATGCAGCTCATGCCCGCCACCGCCCGGGAGCTGGGCGTTTCCGACCCCTGGGACCCCACGGCCAACGTGGACGGCGGCTGCCGCTACCTGCGCGCGATGCTGGAGCGCTTCGACGGCGACCTGCGCCTGGCCCTGGCTGCCTACAACGCGGGGCCCCGGTCCGTGGAGTACTACGGCGCGGTGCCGCCCTACCCCGAGACCCAGCGGTACGTGGTCCTGGTGCTGGAGCACTACCGACGCTACGGCGGAGCCGGTGGGGAGAAGGTGGAGGTGGTCGGCGGCGAGTGCTCGGCTCCCGTGTACATCGCCCCCGACGGGACCATCACCAACGTCCCCCCCACGCCCTGACCGTCCGGGGAGTTAAAAAAGGGCCCTTATAGGGCCGTTTTTTCGGCGACGCTACTACTCCCGATTCTCGGAAGATGGATTAAAAAAGGCCCATCGGGGCCTCGTTTTTCGGTCGCCGCCGCTACTTCACCAGGAAGACGGTGAATTGGTCCTCGACGGGATTCTCGGGGTCCCGATAATCGTCGAGGTAGCCGTCCAGGCGTTCGCTGTCGGCGGTGTACTGGCCCGATATGTCGATGTCGATGGAGGACAGCTCGAACTGCGTCCCGTAGAGGTGGGCCTGACCGGTGAAGTAGTAGGAGTCGTAGTTGCCGGTGGTGTTGCCGTTCTCGGATATCCTCAGGTCCAGCACCATGCCCAGCGTGGTGCTCCCGTGCCACGTCCCGGCCAGGTCGGCGATGAGGTCGTCCATTTTGGCGGGATTGCAGCCCCCGATGACCAGGACCAGGAGCAGGAGGGCGAAGGAGGTTCGGAGCGGCTTCATGGCTAAACCTTTTTATAACAGCGCGATACGGACGAGCTGCTGCCCGTCGCTTCTTGACACTTCCCCCCGCGCGTGCTAGGGTACGTTCAATAGTAGCCCAATCGTTCCCCACGGGCAAGGGGGCCGGTCGTCGGGCGGGAGCGCGTTGTTCTCGTTCGGTGTTCAGAGCGAGGGTCGCGCCTGGTAGATTTCAGGCGGGTGGGGAAGCGCTGCTTTAGCTTGGCGGTCAGGACGAGGTGCAATACTCGTTGGGCCGTCAAGTGAATCGGGGCCGGTCGTCGGCGGGGGGCGGATGTTGCGCGGGAACCGGGATGACGGTCGCCCGTCGGGTCGCGATGTAAATATCTCCGATGCCGCGGACCGGGTGCTCGGCTGAACGCCCCGGGTTAGACTTTTTTGCGGAGGAACGCATGGAGTTCGCCCAGCTCGCCTTCGAACAGCCCATCTACGACCTCAACCGGCGCATCGAGGAGCTGAAGAAGCTCAGCGCCGAAGGGCCCGTGGACTTCGCCGACGAAATCGAGACCCTCTCCGCCAAGCTGGAGCAGCTCAAGGAGCAGGTCTACGCGAACCTGACCATCTGGCAGCGGGTCCAGGTGGCGCGGCACCCCCAGCGTCCCTACACCCTGGACTACGTGCAGCGCATCCTGACCGACTGGGTGGAGCTTCACGGGGACCGGAACTTCGCCGACGACCACGCCATGGTGACCGGCGTGGGGCGGCTGGAGGGGCGGCCGGTGGCGCTAATCGGGCACCAGAAGGGCCGCTCCACCAAGGAGAAGCTTCAGCGGAACTTCGGCATGCCCCACCCCGAGGGCTTCCGCAAGGCCCGCCGCATCATGGACCTGGCCGACCGCTTCGGCCTGCCCCTCATCTCCTTCCTCGACACCACCGGCGCCTACCCCGGCATAGGCTCCGAGGAGCGCGGCATCTCCGAGGCCATCGCCCACAATATCCGGGACATGTTTACCCTGCGGGTGCCTATAATCATCGTGGTCATCGGCGAGGGCGGCTCCGGCGGCGCCCTGGGAATAGGCGTCGGCGACCGGGTGTACATGCTGGAGAACAGCTACTACTCGGTCATCAGCCCCGAGGGCTGCGCGGCGATTCTGTGGCGCGACCAGGCCCAGGCCCAGGAGGCCGCCCAGGCGCTGCGCGTCTCGGGCAGGCACCTGGTGGACCTCGGCGTGGTGGACCGCGTTCTGCCGGAGCCCCTGGGCGGGGCGCACAACGGCGTGGACGAAACGGCCCAAATCATCAAGGAGGTCCTCGTCGGCGACCTGGCCGAGCTGACCAAGCTGCCGGTGAACGAGCTGCTCCAAAAGCGCTACGACAAGTTCCGGGTCATGGGGGTGTACGCCGAGAACCGAGCGTACGGCTCGCCGTCGCGAGCTATGCCTCCGGCAAATTAGATGGAATACGTCTTCATCTCCCCGGCGGCGGCCGCCCGCGGGGACGCGGTGGAGCTGAATTCAAAGGGGATTCATCTCCGCTTTCCGCTTCCTGCCGGATTCGAGAGCGGGGGGACCGTCCGTCTGCGGGGAGCCGGGAAAAAGGGCCTCTTTGGGAAAAAGCGGGACCTCCAGGTCCGGGTCTTTCTCCTGAACAGCCTTCTGCCCGTGGAGAAGCCGACCGACGTGGACCCGGCCCTGCTGGACGAGGTGGATTTCGTCCTGCGCTACGTCCGCGGGGACGCCGCAAGGGGGCCGCTGGACGTCGAGGAGCTCTACCGGGATTATCTGGTCCACGGTGACCCGTCGCGGTTCCAGGAGGCCCTGGCCGCCTGGACGGGCGAGGACCCGGTGCCGGTCGAATTCACCGACTGGCTCGAGGTTCCGGGGCTGGTGCGGGTGACCGAGCGGCCGCCGATGACCGGCGTGCCCGAGTTCCCCGAGCCGCAGCAGATTTACATCGCCGAGGCCTTCCGGGACGACCCGCTGGCCGTCGGCTCGATTCTGGCCCATGAGAGCACCCACGCCTTCCTGTTCCGGCACGGGTACTACAAAGTGCTCAATCCCTCGTCCGCGGCCGACCCGCAGCGGCCGAACCAGTTGGAGCGCAAGGACGAGTGGCTGACCGACCTGGCCGTTTTCGGGCTCGGCTGGGGCGCGCTGACCCTGAACGCGGTGCGGCACCGGGCGGGTCACTGGTGGGCGCTGGGATACCTGGACGCCGCCACCATCCGCCTGGCCGCCTGGCGGGCGCGGGTTCTCTTCGGATTATAAAAGCGGATGCGTAAAATCCTCCTCACCCTCTGCCTGTGTGTCCCGGTGCTCGCCGCCGGGGTGACGGACCCCCTGGCCGATTTCAGCGAGGCGTACGGCGCGCGGGAGTACGTCTTCGGCGTGGCGGCCATCGCCGTCCCCGGACGGCCCGCCTACCTCCCCGGCGCCAATCCCCTCCTGGCCGACTACACCGCGGGGGTGGACGTCGGGGCGACCTACGTCATGCCGTACTCGGCGGACACCGACGTCAACCGAGAGTCCCTGGGCGTGGTCTACCCCATCACCGGCATGCTGCGGCTGGGGACGCTCGTCCTCGACGTAGACCGCTCCGACGCCGAAGCCGCCGCCTTCAGCGGGGGTTTACCGCCCGGAAGTTCGGACGGCCGGGACATCGCCACGGCGATAAACATCGGCTGGTCCATCGGCCTGGGGACGAAGGTCATCCTTCCCGAGGAGGACGCTTCCACCGAGGAGGAGGTGGACACCGGCGAGGTCGAGGAGTACGTGGAGACCTACGAGGAGCCGGGGGATTGGGTGAGCCGGGCGCCCGAGTACCGCCCGGGCTACTACCTGGGCCTGGGCTTCCGCATCTTCGCCCGGGAGGTGGGCGGGGCGGGGGACCAGGGCTTCGGGATGGACATCGGATTCGCCGTGCCCATCGTCTGGCGGTGGTTCTACGCGGCGGTCACGTGTGAGAACTTCATCCAGCCCAACATCCAGCTCTACGACGTGCGGAGCCTGGGGCAGCGCCGGGTGCGGGGCGCCCTGGCCTTCACCTGGGAGGGGCTGGTGGTCGCGGCGGGCGGCATGGCCGATTTCTACGACGATTTTTCCTGGTCCGTGGCGGCGGCGTACACCATCGACGGCGTGGCGACATTCTCGATGGGGTACCACGGGGAGGAGGACGTGCGCGTCGGGGCGGGACTCACCCTCGGCGGTTTCAGCGCGGACTTCGCCATGGGCTTCGGCCCCGAGGGGACGGGCGAGAGCTACCGCGCGACGGTGTCGTACGCCTTCTGACCGGTTAAAATGACGTAGGGGCGGACCGACGGCGCGCCGTTTAGGTCGGCCTCTACGAGGTTGATGCGCGATTCACGCCGGTATCGTAGGGGCGGGTGTCCACGCTCGCCCGTGGTTATTCACCCGTCAACGTGCGCCTAAATGTAGGGCGGGGACTTTAGTCCCCGCCGTTTTAATCCTCACCCTAACTCGTCGGTGCGCCGCTCCCACATGGAGTGGGGGACGCCTCAATCGCCGGCCAGGTACGAGTCGATGATTTCCATAAATTCCTCCTTGCTCCGGCTCCCGACGATGACCCGCTGCACCAGCCCGTCGGGGTCCACGACCCAGGTGGCGGGGATGCTGTCCGCGTAGTAGTAGACCTGGGCGTCCTCGTCGGTCTGGGTGTAGAGGACGAGGGGGTAATTTATCCCGTGTTCTTCGGCGAACCCTCCCAGGTCATCCACCTCGGTGTAGTCGTCCACGCTGACCCCGACGACGCCGAATGCCCCGTCATACTCTTTGATGAGGGCCACGAAATTGGGGATTTCTTCTTCGCAGGGCGGGCACCAGGTGGCGAAGACGTTGACAAAGAGCACCTTGTCGCCCAGGTCTCCGGCCAGCTCGTAGGGCTCGCCGCCGAGAGAGGGCGCGGTGAAGAGCGCGGGCGCCCTGCCGTATAAATCCTCGAAGCGGGAGTCCAGGAAGGCGTAGTAACCCGCCTGCATTCCCGCAATGATTTCGTCCTGCCGTTCGGCCGGGAGTGAATCGTAGTACGCGTTCATCTCCGCCTCGGTGGTGCCGTAGGAGGCGAAGATTTCCGCCTCGGACAGGCCGGTGTAAGACGAGGTGTAGAGGTCCACCAGCAGGTTCACTACGTCGTCGTCGGTGAGGGCGAAGGCCGGGACGAGGCCGAAAATCAAAACGAGAACGATGAGTCGTTGCATTTTTCCTCCAGGCTTGTAGCCGGTTCTTTGGAAATGTATGGAAAGTGGTTCCAGCGCTACACGGTTTCCCGGGCCAACTCGACGGCCCGCCGGGCCACGGTCTCGATGGGCGTCTCGATGCCGAAAAACTCGATTTTCTCGAAGAGGGCGGGGTTTTTCTCCTTCTCCTCGGTGAATATACGCACGCCCTCCCGCCACATGTTCCCGGTGAAGCGCAGCGCCATGGGTTTCGACAGGCCGTGCTCCTTTAAAAATATGACGACTCCCTTGGCGAAGTCGTCGCAGCGGGATACGCCGCCGAAACGGGCGCCGAAGATGGCCCTGACGTCGGGGTTGTCGTCCAGGAGCTTGAGCATCGCCGCCAGGCGCTCCGGGGTCGGCCCGCCGCCGGAGTCCATGAAGTTGGCCGGCCGCCCGCCGAAGTAGTGGATGAAGTCGTTGCCCATGATGCCGAAGCCGGCGCCGCCGGGGAACATCCCGATGTCGCCGTCCAGGTCCAGGTAGGGTATTCCCAGCTCCCGGGCCTTACTCTCGCGGGGGGTGAGCTCCCCCTCCTCGTGCCGTCCGCCGCCGGCCAGGGCCTCCAGCCGCGGCTGGCGGAAGAGGGCGTCGTCGTCAGCGTTTATTCTGGCATCGGCCGCGACCAGCTCACCCTCCCGGGTCACGACCAGGGGGTTGATTTCGGCCATCTTCAGGTCCAGGGTGCGGAAGGACTTCAGCAGGCGGGCGGCGATACCGGCGAAAGCGGAGAGGCGGTCGCCTTCCAGACCGAGCTTTTTTCCCAGCGCCACACCCTGATAGGGGTAGAAGCACTCGTCGATTCCCACCGTGAGCCGGTGGATGGCCTCGGGCCGCTCTTCCGCGACCCGCTCGATTTCCACCCCGCCCTCCGGGGAGGCGATGAGGGTGAGGGCGTAGGCGGCGCGGTCCAGGGCGACGCCCAGATAGAGTTCCCGGGCGATGTCCAGGGCGTCCTCGATTAACAGCTTCCGCACCGGGAACCCGCGGATGGTTAGGCCGAGAATGCGCTCCCCTTCGCGCAGAAGCTCATCGGCGCTCCCGACCACCTTTACGCCGCCGGCCTTGCCGCGGCCGCCGGTGAGCACCTGGGCCTTCACCGCCACGGGATACGCGAACTCGCCGGCGAGTTTGCCCAACTCGTCCAGGTCGTTCGCCACCCTTGCCCCGGGCACCGGGATGCCGAATTCCCCGAAGAGGCCCTTCGCCTCGTACTCGTACAGTCGCATCGCCGCCTCCGCTCGAAAGAGGGATGCTACCACAGCCTCACCGGGGAAATAAAGGGTTCCCGGGAACCGGGCGGATTTGCTGGTATAATTAACCAATACCGTTCCGGGAGGTTTGCGGTGCGTCGAATCGCTTTTTTCGTCTCGATTTTATGTCTGGTGTCCCTGGGCGGCGAGCTGCGGGTGTTTTCCACCCAGGGTGAGAGAATCGCCCTGGCGCCGGTGGTGGACCTGCGGGGCGACGCGTCCGTCGAGGCCGACCACGCCGACGGGGTGCTGATAAAAACCTTCGGCGGGGAGATGGACCTGGTCTACAGCGGGACCGTGGCGGACGAGCCGGATTCCGGCGTCTGGGGCCCGGAGGAGAGAGTCCGCGGTTTCACCCCCTACCTGGGTCCCGCCGCCGAGCACGGCGCCCGCGCCGTCCTCTTCGTCTTCATCGAGGCCGACGGCGACTGGAGCCTGAATCTGGTCGGGGTGAACGGCAAGGTTCTCGAGGAGCGGCGTTTCACGGGCACCTCCGCCGACGTGCTTCCCCTCCTGACCGCCGCCGCCGTCGAGGGTTTCCACCGCCGGTTCCCGCCGGTCGTCGAGGAGACGGTCACCTGGGGGCGGCTCCTCGTCCGCTGCGACGGGCGGGGATTCACCGCCGCCGTGGACGGAAATCCCGTGGGAGTCGTCCCGCACGACGGGCTCGAGCTTCGGCTGACCTCGGGTTCCCACCGCCTCACCCTGTACGACGGCACGGACATCCCCCTGGAAACCCGCTTCGTGAGCGTCGTGCCCGAGGGGGTCGTGGTGGAGGAGTTCTACTTCGGCTACGACGCGGAGTCGGGCGAGGAGGACAACGGTGCCGGGGAGGCCGTCGCCTCCTGTCTTCTGGATGTGATTTTCGCCGCGTTCTGCACCCCCGCCGAGTCCGATGACGACGATAACGGGGGCTGGGTCTCCGGGAACGACGACGATGATGACGATGACGACCACGGCGGCGTCTGGGGTCCGTCCAGCGACGACGACGACGATGACGACGACGATGGCGGGGGAGACGTCTGGGGGCCGAGCCCGTAAGCGGATTTTTTAACGTTGGGGGGCATTCCGCGCCCCCTTTTTTATAAGAAAATTTCACTCCGGTGAGGGGAGGAAATGTAACACGGTCAGTGAAACAGGCCCCATATTCTACCCATCGTCGTCACGGAACCGGCCGGTCGTTCCGGGGAGTGAACGCGTAACTTGTTCACCGAATTGAAGATAGACCCATGTAAAATCAGTCGCTTTCTGTCCGGTGAATGTGGCACGGTGTGTGCTTTAACGTGTATTGGTGAAGCTCGTAATACACGAAGAATCCGCCTTGCCAGAAAGCATTTTTTAGGCTAATTTAGTAGGGAATGAAGAAGGCGGGAGGTGCGAAGATGAAGAACGCGACGCTGGTGCTGGTACTCCTGGCCGGGGTTGTACTCGCCAACACCTGGGGTGAGCCGGTGCCCATCGTCACGACCGACGCGGTGGAGTACTGCGGCGGCCCCGGTACGAACAGCCAGGTGGTGGATAACGACGGAACGCTCCACATGGTGTTTTTCTCCGACCATGAGGAGCCGGGCAACACTGAAATTTACTACATGAACAACGCGGGCGGCACCTGGTCGGAACCGCTGCGTCTGAGCCACGGGGAGAATTTTTCCAACGGCCCCTCGATGGCGATTGACGCAAGGGGGAACATAACCGTCGTGTGGTACGACTACCGCCTGGAGTATCCCAACAGCGACCTGTACTGGTGCCGCTACGACGCCGCGACCGGCACCTGGAGCGAGGACCTTCCGCTCGTCGTCGTGCCGGGCTCCATTCAAGTGGCTCCGCTGGTGGTGGCCGAGCCCAGCGGTAAAGTGCACCTCGTTTGGAGTGACGGCAGGAACGGCGATAAGCCGATGGACTTCGAGCTCTACTACCGCTGCCTGGAAAAGGGCCAGTGGTCCGATGAGGTGCGGCTCACATACGCCGGTCGTTACTTCCGCTGGGTGCCGGCGATGAAGCTGGACGATGCCGGGAACCTCCACCTATTCTGGGCCGACGACCGCGACACGAAGAATGACTGGTTCATCTACTATAAAAAGCTCCATCCGGACGGCACGTGGACCGAGGAGATGAATCTCGGGCGGGGAGCCCCGATGGACATCACCTTGTATAACGGCTATCTGTTCCTGTCCCAGACTCACAGCCAGGAACCGGCGGGGCAGATTACGGCTTCGCCGTCGCAGATACCGCTCGTGGACACGGACATTTACAATCCCGACGAGTACGGACCCACACAGGTTCGGTACTCGGTGAAGGACCTTTCGGACCCGGACGGCGTTTGGGTTCTCCGAGATATGCCGGTCAGCGCTTCGGGCGAAGTACACGTCAAGCAGGCCGCCATGTCCGCCTGTCGCACCGGCGTACGGATTGTGTGGTGCCAGGGGACCGAGAACCACTACAACCTCTACCAGTCCGATATCGGTCTCGAAAGTCAGAGCGCCCCCACTATCTTCGGACCGATTATCGGCGACAGCCGGCGGATAGCGCTTTCCGAGGGGAAAAACGGGGATTTGGACCTCATCTATTCGTACACTACGACGGGTGCTTCGGGCTGGGACATCTACTACCGGCACGACCCCGTGCCGCAGGAAGGCAACGCCGACGGTCATGCCCCGCCCCGCATCGTCCTCAGCTCCATCACCCCCAATCCGACCGATAACGGCGCGGTCGTTAGCTTCGATGTGCCGGCGACCGGAAACGTCGAGGTCGCCGTGTACGATACGGCCGGGCGCCGCGTGGGAACCGTTTACTCGGGCACGCTGACCGCGGGGCGGCACGAGCTTTCCGTGGATACCGCGGGGCTCCGTTCCGGGGCGTACTTCGTCCAGGCTTCGAGCAACGGCACGAGCGCGAGCGCGCCTCTGGTCATCACCCGGTAACGCGCAACCCCTTACGCACCTCCTGAAGCGGGTGGTCCGGACCATCCGCTTTACCTTTGGTCGCGGTTCCGCCGGAGACCGATGGTGGCGTGTAAATCCGGGTCGGCCCGTTCTTGACTAACCGGGGCTCGGGTGCTACACTACCGCTCCAAAAGCCGCTTGCGAAGATTCCCGCCCCCTTGGGCGGGGATGATTAAATAAATCCAGCTCAAGGCTGCGGGCCCACCGATGAACGTCCTGGTCCTGAACTGCGGCAGCTCCTCGGTAAAGTTCCAACTGCTGGATATGGACAACGAGCGGTTGCTGTCGAAGGGACTCGTCGAGCGAATCGGCGCGGGGCAGGCCCGGCTGAAATACCAGACATCCAAGGGTAAGCTCGAGAAGGAACCCCCCGGTGTGAACGACCACGCCGAGGCCATCCAGGTCATCCTGGACCAGCTCATCGACGCCGAGGCGGGGGTACTTTCGTCCGTGAAGGAGATAGAAGCCGTGGGGCACCGGGTCGTCCACGGCGGGGAAAAGATGAGCGAGAGCATGCTCATCGATGACGGTGTGCACAAGGTTCTCGAGGAGTGCGTCCCCCTGGCTCCGTTGCATAACCCGGCCAACATCAAGGGGATAGAGGCTGCGACCAAAGTGCTCCCCGGCGTTCCCCAGGTCGGCGTCTTCGACACCGCTTTTCACCAGACCATGCCGCGGACGGCCTACCTATACGCCTTACCGGCCTGGCTTTACGAGAAGTACCGTCTGAGGCGGTACGGTTTCCACGGGACGAGCCATCGCTACGTGAGCCAGCGCTGCACCGAGCTCATCGGCCGCCCCGCCGCAGAGCTGAATATAATCACCTGCCATCTGGGGAACGGGGCCTCCGTCGCGGCGGTGAAGGGCGGGAAGAGCGTGGACACCTCCATGGGATTCACCCCCCTGGAGGGCCTGGTGATGGGCAGTCGTTGCGGTGATATAGACCCGGCCGTGCCGGTCTTTCTGATGCGGAGCGAGGGCTTCTCCCCGAGCCGGGTGGATAATCTCCTCAACAGCCGGTCGGGCATCAAGGGCCTCTCCGGCGACAAGTACATAGACATGCGGGACGTGGAGGAGCAGTACTTCAAGGACGACCCCCTCTGCCGTGAAATCATGGAGATTTACGCCTACCGCATTCGCAAGTACATCGGGGCCTACGCCGCCGCCATGAACGGCGTGGACGCAGTCGTATTCACCGCGGGGGTCGGCGAGAACTCATCCATCGTCCGCACATTGGTCTGCGAATCGCTTTCGTACCTGGGGCTCCGACTCGACGAGCAGCTCAACACCGACACGTTCAAGCCCGGCTCAGGTAAAGAGGGCCGGGTATCGCAGGACGATTCCAGGGTAGGTGTCTGGGTCATCCCCACCAACGAAGAGCTCGTCATCGCCCGGGACACCAGGGACATCGTCCTGGCCTCCGTGACGGCTTGATAAAAGACTCCGGGGTCCCGGAATAACCGTCGTTGATACGAGGAGCTTGACATGGCCGTACCGAAGAGAAGGAAATCGCGCTCCAAGCGCGACATGCGCCGGGCTCACTGGGTGTCGAGCCTCCGGGTGCCCACCCTCACCGCCTGCCCGAAATGCGGAGAGGCCAAACTCCCCCACCGCATCTGCCCCTCCTGCGGCTATTACAAGGGACGCCAAATCATCATCCCCGTTAAGCAAGAGGAGTAGGGGGAGAACGGACTCTCTAGTTCGTTCATTTCCGCGGGTTGGAGAACCCGCGCTCCACCATTTTGCGTGGAGAACGGACTCTCTGGTCCGTTCAGTTCCGCGGGTCGGAGAACCCGTGCTCCACGGCTCGGGGCCGGGGCGAACCGCGCCGCTTGCTTATATCCCCGAGGGAAACCCTTGTCGCAGAAGGCTGAAGTCGACGCGGCACCTCCGCCCATCGCGCTGGACGTCATGGGTGGCGACGACGCGCCGGGTGCCCAAATCGAGGGCGCCAGGCTGGCCCTGCGTAACGGAATAGGCCCCATCATCCTCGTCGGGCAAACGGACGAGGTGTCCGGGGAGTTGGAGCGTCGGAGAATACCCCCCGGGACCTTCGAAATCGTCCACGCCGCCGAGATAGTGGCCATGGACGAGACTCCGACGTACGCCCTGAAGAGGAAGCGGGAAGCCTCCATCGCCGTGGCCACCCGTCTCGTCCGGGACGCCAAGGCCTGCGCCCTGGTGTCCTGCGGCTCGACGGGGGCCCAGGTGGCCAGCTCAATCCTCCACCTGGGACGCCTGCCCGGGGTGGAGCGGCCGGCCATCGCCGTAGCCTTTCCCGGCACGCAGGGCTGGGGCGTCCTGATTGACGCCGGCGCCAACGCCCAGAACCGGCCCAGCCATCTCGTCGGCTTCGCCGTCATGGGAACCCTCTACCTCCGGCACATCTTCGGCGTGGAGAACCCCCGCGTCGGGCTGATTTCCATCGGGGAAGAAGCCGCCAAGGGCAACGAGCTGGTGGTGGAGGCCCATCGTCTCCTGAGCGAAACCCCCGGAATCAACTTCATCGGCATGGTCGAAGGGCGCGGGGTTTACACGGGCGGGGCCGACGTTTTAGTTTGCGACGGCTTCGTGGGGAACGTGCTGTTAAAGTTCTCCGAATCGGCGTCGCACTGGGTGGTTCACCACCTCCGCGAGGGCATGCGCGGGCGGCCCCTGGTTACCCTGGGGGGCCTCTTGATGAGACCGGCCTTCCGCCACTTCCGCCGCGTGGCCGACCCCAGCTCCATCGGCGGAGCGCCGCTTCTCGGCGTCCGGGGCACGAGCATCATCGCCCACGGTTCCTCCGACGCCGAAGCGGTGATGAACGCCCTCGCCATGGCTCGCCGCCTCGTCAACGAGGACGTGAACGGCAGGATAATCCTGAGCCTGCAGAATAACTCCGCCGATGCGGAGTCGGGGGAAAGCGGGTGAGGATGCGCGGCGTCCGCCGCGACGTCTGAATTCCGCCGGGGATGCGCGCCGGTAAATCCCCCGGACGGTGAAGACGGATTCCGTCCGATGGATGTCGAGGGGAATATGGACCCCATTCGGGAACATTACCGCCGGGAGGCCGTCGAGCAGGGGCTGTCGAAACAGTCCACCATGAAGGATGTCTTCATCCGTGACGCCGAACTCAAGGCGATTCACGCTTTTCTGTCCCGTCAACATCCGGGAGAACAGAAGCTGGAACTCCTCGAGGTCGGTTGCGGCAACGGCTACACGGCGGAATATATCGCGAAAAATCTGGGCCTGTCCTTCACCGCGATGGATTTCAGCGAGGAGATGCTCGAGTTGGCTCGTTCCAGGGGGCTGGAAGGGGTTCGCTTCGACCGGGCGGACGTCCGCGGGCTGCCCTATCCGGAAGGCTCCTTCAACGTCCTCTTCACCGAGCGCTGCCTGATAAATCTGGAAACGTGGGAGCAGCAGGCGAAGGCCCTGGACGAACTGGCGCGTGTGCTCCGTCCGGGAGGACTCTGCCTGCTTATCGAGGGATTTACCGACGGACTGGAGAATCTCAACGCCGCCCGGTCGGCGCTGCACCTGGCTCCGATTCCCCAACCGTCTCACAACCTTTTTTTCCGTCGGGCCGCATTTACCGATTACATAAAGCGCGATTTTACGGTCCTCTCCACGCCGGAGGAGGAGAATTTCCTCAGCACGTATTACTTCGGGAGCAAGGTGCTCTACCCGGCGATGCTGGGCAACGCGCAGGTCGAATACAACAACAAGTTCGTCGAGTTTTTCAGTATGCTTCCCGCGTACGGTGCATACTCCTACGTGAGGCAGTTCGTTTTGCGGCGGCGTTAACCGCGGCAACCGCCGTGTTCCGGGAGCATTCCCGCGAGAAGCGCATGGGATACAACGCCGTAATAATCGGAGCCACTACTCCGCCGGCAGTTATATTCGGGTAACGTGAGATTGGCTGAGAACGGTTGAGCCGCCCGTTGACGTTATGGACGGGTGCCGCCATGTCAACCACCGAACCCCCGCCTTTCAGGCGATGATTGGAGTGATGATGCAACGTAGAGCTGGTATCGTCGGAGTGGGGTCCTACCTCCCCGAGAAGGTGCTCAACAACCTCGACCTCGAGAAGATGGTGGACACCTCGGACGAGTGGATAAAGACGCGGACCGGCATGTGGGAGCGGCACATCATCGGCGACGACGAAGCCTCCAGCGACATGGCCTTCAACGCGGCCCAGGCCGCCCTGGAGATGTCCGGCCTGGACCCCCTGGCCCTGGACGCCGTCATCGTGGCGACGGTGACCCCGGATTACGCGTTCCCCGCCACGGCCTGTCTCGTGCAGAACCGTCTGGGGGCGAGGAACGCCGGCGGGTTCGACCTCTCCGCCGGTTGCGCCGGTTTCGCCTCGGCCCTCTCCGTAGCGGACGCCTACATCCGCTCGGAGATTCTGACGAACGTCATGGTGGTGGGAGTGGAAGCGCTGACCCGAATCACCGACTGGACGGACCGAGATACCTGTGTGCTCTTCGGTGACGGCGCCGGAGCGGTGGTCGTCTCGCCGGTCGACGAGGACGAGGGCATCCTGGCCCACTTCATCAAGGCCGACGGCAGCAGCGGCATGCACCTGTACCAGCCCGGCGGCGGTTCCCGCAATCCCGCGACGCACGAGACCGTGGACAAGCGGATGCACTACGTCCACATGTCCGGTCAGGACGTGTTCAAGGGCGCCGTGCGCGCCATGGTCGAGGGCGCCCAGGCGGTGCTCGCCAAGGCCGGCTACACCGAGGAGGACGTGGACCTCCTCGTTCCCCATCAGGCCAACCTGCGCATCATCGAGGCGGTGCGGAAAAGACTCGACATCCCCCCCGAGCGCGCCTTCGTGAACATCGGGCGGCAGGCGAACACATCGGCCGCCACCCTTCCCATCTGCTTCGAGGAGGCGTACCGCACGGGCCGGCTCAAGAAGGGGGACCTGGTCTGCACCACCACCTTCGGGGCGGGTTTCGCCTGGGCCGCCAACCTTCTGCGCTGGTGCATCTGAACCCGTCGTTTTTCCATCCTTCAGCCCCGGTCCGCCGGGGCTTTTTTGTAATTGCACCGCCGGGTTCCGTCCGGCCGAGGGGTGTTTCATCCGGGATTTTAGTCGGACTGGGGCCACCGGGTTCCGATTGACCCGGTGGGACGTAACTGGTAAGCTGGAGCGGTAGCCGCGCGTTAACCAGAGGTGGCCGATGCTGTTGGCGAATTGTGCTCCCGAAAGGTATCCGCGCCCAAAAGGTGCGGCCGTGCCCGTGGGTAAAATAGCGCTGGCGGCGCTTCTGGCATTCGCTCTGTGTGCGCCTGTCGCGGCCGAGGAGGAAGAGCACGAACAGGTTCTCGGCTTCGTCATCGGGCTGGGGACCGGTGTGCTCGTCCCCAGCGTCAACGATGTGCCCGAAGGGCTCGACGATGCGGGCTTCCTGGTCCGGCTGGACCTCGGGCTCACCATTGCCGGCATCATCGGGGCCAGGGCCATGCTCGAGTTCTCCCCCTTCGAGTGGCTGGTACCCGTTACTATTGAGAAAACGGTCCCGATGTCGCACCAGCTCTTCTCCCTCGACCTCTTCACCGAGGTGAATTTGGGCGAGAAGTGGCGTCTGTGGCCCGCGGTGGGTTACACCCTCGACGCCTCCATCACCGATACCACCGGGACCGGTTTTCTCACGGCCCAGGGGGTTCACGCCGAGCTGGGTTGCGGGTACAGGCTGAACTCCATCATGTTCGTCAACCTTGCGGTGGGCTACCACTTCACCGGCGAGTTCCAGTCGACGGAGAGCATCGAAGAGGATATAGACATCGGTGACGCCGCGGGGGTGAGTTATCTGGATATTCACGCGGGCGTCGTTTTCTCTCTGAAATAGAGAAACGCACCTTGCCCCGCCCGGTCCGACGACCGGCGGCGGGGTCATCCATAAAGCGAAAGGACGGGATGAAGCTCGCCGCCGTGTTTCCGGGACAGGGCTCGCAGACCGTGGGGATGGGCCGGGCCCTCTTCGACGCCTTCCCCCTGGCGCGGGAACTCTTCGAACGCGCGGACGACGCGCTGGGCTATTCGATAACCAAGCTCTGCTTCGAGGGACCGGACGAGGAACTGACCGCCACCGAGAACACGCAGCCGGCCATCTACCTGGTGAGTTACGCGGCCTGGGCCTGTTTCCGTGAGGTTGTGGGAGACCTGGACTGGACCGCGGCCGCCGGCCACTCCCTGGGCGAATACTCGGCCTACGCCGCCGCCGGGACGCTCTCCTTCGAGGACGGGCTGCGCCTCGTACGCCGGCGCGGCGAGCTCATCCGCGACGCCTCGGCCAGGAATCCCGGTACCCTGGCCGCCGTCATCGGCCTGGAGGAGGGAGATGTCCGCCGGCTCATCCCCGAGGCGAGGGGTGCGGGACGGGTGGAGCTGGCCACGGTCAACGCCCCGAACCAGATGGTCGTCGGCGGTGAGGTCGCCGGCCTGGAACGCTTCGTCGAGCTGGCCAAGGGGGCGGGGGCCAAGCGGGCGGTCCTGTTGAACGTGAGCGGCCCCTTCCATACCTCGCTGGTAACGGATGCCGCTATCGCGCTCACGGGTGAGTTGGCGAAATACACGTTCAATCGCCCAAAATTTCCCGTTGCTACGAACGTCACCGGAAAACCGGCGGACGGTTTGGACGAAATCCCCCAAACGTTGGCTCGCCAGGTCAACGAGCCGGTACTCTGGCTGGCCGACGCGCGTTACCTGGAGGGGGTGGGCGTGGAGCTCGCGGTGGAGTTCGGGAACGGGAACGTCATCGCGGGTCTGTTGAAGCGTTGCGCACCCGGAATCCGGGTCCTGGGCGTCGGCGACCCGGCGGGCCTGGAGAGCACGCGGGCGGAGCTGGGGAAGCCGGGCTCACTCTGAGGCCGGCGGTAGCTCAGCGGGGGACCGGAGCCCGTCCCCCAAGATTGTAAAGAGCGAGAAGCAATACGGCCCGAGCGGCGGACCGGACATGACCGAGCTTGAGCACGGACCGAACCGGGACCTCGTACCCCACCTGGTCTTCCTGGCCATCGTGGTCCTGTGGACGTCGTGGGCCGCATCCTGCTTTTTTTTAAACGAAGACGCCTTCATTTCCTTCCGTTACGTGCAGAACCTCGTCCGGGGTCACGGGCTGGTCTATAACCCCGGCGTCTACGACGAGGGCTACTCCAATCTCCTCTGGATTCTCCTCCTGGCCCCCTTCGCCTGGTTGGGCATCCCGCCGGAGCACGCCGCCCCCGCGCTGGGCATCCTGTCCGGCGCCCTGCTCCTCTACGTCGTTTGGCGCCTGGCGAAGAGGTCCCTTCCCGACAGTCGCTGGCTTCCCCTGGCGGCGCCGGGCCTCGCGGCCGCGTCCTTTTCTCTGGTTTACTGGGCCGGCTCCGGGCTGGAAACGGTCTTCTTCGGGCTTCTCTTGGCCTGCGCCGTTTACTTTCACCTCCGCGACAAGCCGGGTCGGTTCCCCTGGACCGGGCTCTTCCTCGGCCTGGCCGCGCTGACGCGGCCCGAGGGGCTCGGTTTCATCCCGCTGTTCGTCGCCCACCAACTCTACTGCCGGTGGCGTAAAATCCCAACCGGGTCCGACTGGCGCGACCTCATCCCCGCCCTGGGTCTGGTCGCGGGGCAGTTCGTCTTCCGCCGGCTCTACTACGGCCTGTGGTGGTCTCTGTCCGCCGTCGTCAAGGCCGGAGGGTCGCTCTACCAGCTCAAGGGCGGCCTCGGGTACATTTTCTCCTGGGCGGTTTTTCGACCTCCGCTGGTGCTCGGAATCGCCGGTGTATTCGCGCTCGTCCGCCGCTTCAAGCGGGCCGACGCGACCCTGCTGGCCGTGATGCTGGCCGGGAGCGCCGTGTTCGTCATCTACTCCGGCGGGGATTATATGGGGCATTTCCGGTTCATGGCGCCCTACGCGGCGATTCTCGCCCTGTGGGCGACGCTGGGCTTGGGTGAGTTGCGGGAGCTGGTCTCCGTGCGGCGGTTCATCCCCGGACTTTTAGCCGGTTTGGCGGTCCTGTGGGGCGTCATTGCCGGGATTGGGCCGACACTGGAGCGTTGGTCGTCGCCTGCGGACCTGTTGCACAATAATCGGAAAATCATCTCCGGCGAGTTCCTGAAAGGGGCGTTGCCATCGGGGACCCTTATCGCGAGCGGTTCCGCGGGCGCCCTGCCCTACGCGTCGGGGCTCCCCAACCTCGATTTCGCCGGTCTGTGCAACGCCCGGGCGGCCCTGGAAGGGTCCAGGAGCGAGGAGGGGATGATGGGGCACTTCGTCTGCGACGCGGACCTGGTGTTCCGCGAGAAACCGTGGGTGGTCGTCATCAATCCCAACTCCAGCCATTATAAAGAGGTGGAAGCGTGGCTCGAGGGCGAGTACGCCGTCCCGGGCTACACCTTCGTGCGGCTCTCCTACCCCAACCGGACCGTGCTCTCCGACCCGCGCCTGGCAGAGCTGTACAGGCCGATGATGGTTCAAACCGCCCCGGACCTGTACTTCACTTTCTACGCCCTGGAAGGGGAGGCGGTCGAGCGGTGTCTCGATGCCGGGGCCGTGGTTGTATCCCCCATTAAACCCAAGGGGATGTGAGTGAAGAACGGGCGTTGACACTCCACAGAGGCTTTGGTAAACTCGGACCGTTATCAAGCACGTTTGCGATAACCATCTCCAAAGGAGCGCTATGGCCGGCGGTTCACACCGCTCCGGGGGGACGGGATGCCGTAGAATCAACGGTAGGAACGGGCATCCCTTCGGTCGCACACACGTCGTCCTGGCGGTACTTCTTTTAACCCCCCTATCCGTTTTGGCGCAGTCGACGGAGTACCTCTACCCCTTGGTGGACCTCCCCTCGGCCCCGCCGCTCCTGGTTCGGGCCGTGGACGTGCCCGACGACACCGGTAACCGCCTCGCCTTGAGCTGGACGCGCTCCCTCGACGATGGCAACGGCCAGAACAACGTCGACTCGTACATCATCCAGCGCAAGGAGGTTCCCAATCCCGAGTCGGGCGAGGGGGCCGAAACGGACTTCGCCGTGGTAGACGAGGTCGGGGCCGGTACGTCGTCCTACACCGATTCCACCTGCGAGCCCGACCACACCTACGTTTACATAGTGGCGGCCAGCAACGGCGTTGCCCTCTCCTACTCCCGGCCGAGCGAGCCCGCCACGGCCCGCTCCCATTTCTTCCACTCCCAGCGCTGGAACACGCTCATCGGCATCGTCCTCCTGACGCTCCTTCTGGTGTACTTCATCTACAGCGCCCGCAAGGGGAAGGAACTTTTCATCCGGCGAATAGCCGGTCTGGACGCCGTCGAGGAGGCCCTGGGGCGTGCCACGGAGATGGGCAAGCCCATCCTCTACGTCTCGGGACTTTCGACCATGGCCGACGTGGCCACCATCGCCGCGGTGAACATCCTGGGCCAGGTCGCCCGCAAGGCCGCCATCTACGAAATCCGGCTAATCGTCCCGTGCTACGACCCCATCGTCATGGCCGTCGAGCGCGAGGTGGTCAAGGAAGCCTACCTCGACTCGGGCCGTCCCGACGCTTACAACCCCAACGACATCTATTTCGTCACCCAGTCCCAGTTTGCCTACGCCGCGGCCATCAACGGCATCATGCTGCGCGAGAAGCCGGCGACGAATTTCTACATGGGGATGTTCTTCGCCGAGTCGCTGATTCTGGCCGAGACCGGCGCATCCACCGGGGCGATTCAAATCGCCGGCACCGACGCCGTCGTGCAGATTCCGTTCTTCATCACCGCCTGCGACTACTGCATCATGGGCGAGGAGCTCTACGCGGCGAGCGCCTACATGAGCCGCGAACCGCTTCTGCTGGGCGGGCTGAAGGGGCAGGACTGGGCCAAGTTCATCATCGGCGTGCTCATCGTCATCGGGGTTATAACCAGTTTCTTCACCACCTGGTTCTCCGACCTGTTCATCGTCGGGTAGGGGCGCTCGGGACGGATGAAAGGTTTCCGCTAACGCGGGGTAAACTGCCGGCGCAGTGTAAACGGCTTCACCGTGTCGGAACGCCGCCCGTGATTTACGGCAAAAGGAGATAAGTGCGCAGACAAATCCCGCTTGTGATTGCTCTGGTCGCCGGTCTCTTCGGGGCACTCTCCTACGTCATCATGGACCCGGTGATTCAGGGCCTGCGCGAGCAGATGCTGGCCTGGCTGCGACTGCTGTCGGCCTTCGCCATCGGTCTCGGCATCGCCAGCTTCTTGCGCAACCACGGCAACAAGATGATTCGGCAGGTCCCCGGCTGGGCCTTCAACGCCGTGGCCATCGCCAGCTTCCTGGTTATGGCCATCGTGGGGCTGTTCGGGGGCATCGACGAGGGGACGCTCTTCCGCCGGCTCTTCGATTATCTCCAGGCGCCGATGGAGGCGACCATGTTCAGCCTCCTGGCCTTCTTCATCGCATCGGCCGCCTTCCGGGCCTTCCGCGCCCGAAGTAAGGAGGCGACGCTCCTGTTGGGCGCCGCGGTAATCATCATGCTGGGGCGCGTCATTGACGTGGACTGGTTATCCAAAGTCACGGAGTGGATTTTAGAGATTCCCAACGGCGCTGCGCAGCGCGGTATCGTCATCGGCGTCGGCCTGGGGATTATTGCCACGGCGTTGAAAATCGTGCTCGGCATCGAACGGAGCTATCTCGGTGGCGAGTAAGCGGGCTTCCCGGTCCTGGGGTCCGCGGGGATAGAAAACGACCCCCCGGGAATTCCGGCCCCCCGGTAACAAACCGGCAGAGGTGAGTCAAACGATGAAAAAAACCCTGTTCGAGAAGCTGCTGGTTATAGACCGACGGTGGATTTTCCTGGTCATCGGAATCGTGGTCGTCGCGGCGCTCATCCTCCCCATCAAACTCTCCATCGGGATTACCACGCCGGTGCAGAATTTCTTCGACGTCATCGAGAGCTCCCCGACGGGGTCGGTCATCCTGGTCTCGATGGACCTGGGGCCGAGCACGCTGCCCGAGCTGGAACCGATGCTCAAGGCCACGGTCTATCACGCCCTCGACCGAGGTCTGAAAGTCATCACACTCACGCTCTTGCCCGACGCCCCCTCCATCGCCGAGCGCATCATGCTTGAGGTGACCGACGAGCTTAACGCCAAGTACGAGGCGGCGGGTGATGAGCGGCGCATCCGCATGGGTGAGGACTGGGTCTACCTCGGCTTCCGCGCCGGCGGCGACGCCGTCATTCTCCAGCTCGGCAACGAAATTCGGGTGGCCTTCCCCGCGGATTTCTACGGGAGCTACCTCGATACACTGCCGATGATGAAGAGCATTCACAACTACGATGACATGCGGGCGGTGGTGAACGTGTCGGGTACCCAGATGCCGGAGATTTGGGTGTCCTACGCCGGCGCCCCGTACGGTATCCCCATCCTCGTCGGCGTCACCGCGGTCAGCGCGCCCCAGTACTACGCCTACACGCAGACCGGGCAGATGGCGGGCCTGTTGGGCGGGCTCAAGGGCGCCGCCGAGTACGAGAGGCTCCTGAACTACGATGGGGCCGCGACCAAGGGCATGCTCGCCCAGCAGTGGATACACATCGTCATCGTGGCCTTCATCGTGATGGGCAACATCGCCTACTTCGTCACCCGCGCCAGGAAGGACCGCGAAAAAGCCGCTACGAAGTAACAGCCCTTGGAAATAGCGGCTGAATAGTCAATCTGCGACGATTAAGCCCTACGACGAGTTTATCTCCGCCGGACCTGTGACGGTGTTTAGAGACGGTGAAGCCTGACATTCGCGACGTTGCGGCCGTTGAACCGCGAGGATAAGGCTTTAGAAAAAGTTAAAAAGAGGGGTGGACGTTGAACATCTCCCTTGATATCTGGATTTGGGTGGCGGCGATATTCACCTTGTTCGTCTACTCATTCCTCTACAAGGACAACCCCTTTTACAAGCTCGCGGAGCACGTCATGGTGGGGCTCGGCGCGGGGTATTACACCGCCGTGCTGTACCACAACGTGATTGTGGAGGACTTCTTAGTCCCCTTCGGCGTCACGCTCAACAAGCTCGCCCTCACCCCGGCCGAGTTCCAGGCCTACGCCGACACCCAGGGCATGGCCTCCCTCCCGCCGATTCTGGAGGACTTCGCCCCCATCGTAGCCCTCATCCTCCTTCTGATTCCCGTCATCCTGGGTCTGCTGCTGTTCACCCGCTTCATCCCGAAAATCTCGTGGATAAGCCGCTACTCCCTGGCCTTCATCCTGGGCGCCAATTCCGGTATCGCCATCCCGAACGCCCTTCAGGCCCGCGTCATCTCTCAGCTCCGCGGTACATTCGTCCAGGACCACGGCGCTCTTGTGGTGCCGCTCTTCTCCATCGACGCCTGGCGGGATTTCTTCGCCGCGCCGGGGATAAGCACATTCTTCGACGCCATCTCCGGGCCGTTGTTCATCGTCGGCACGCTGTGCACCCTGGCGTACTTCTTCTTCTCGATGGAGCACAAGGGTGTCCTGGGCGGCGCCGCGCGCGTCGGCATCTGGTTCCTGATGATAGGCTTCGGCGCCAGCTTCGGCTACACCGTCATGGCCCGCGTTTCGCTCCTAATCGGTCGGGTCCACTTCCTCCTCTTCGACTGGCTCGGCCTGCCCAAGTAACCGCGGGAACCGCGGGGGGCGTTTTTCCAATAAAATCGCGGGGAGCGGCGGACGAAGTGTAGTTCACGGATTTTTAAGAGGCCCGTCATTTCAGAGGTTGTCGGAGCGTTGATGAGCAGGCATTCGGCAACCTTTTCTTCACCCGTTTTTCAAACGGTCATTCCCGGCAGGCCATGGCCAGTTCCGGCCTTCAACGTTTACTGAATCTCGACCGCCGCTGGATATTTCTCATCGAGGCGGTCGTCGTCGTTTTAGCCCTGGTCGGGCCCTTCTCGGTCGGAGTGAAAATCACCAAGCCGGTGGACGACTTCTACCGCGTCATCCACCAGAGCGACCCCTCCAAGCCCATCCTGTTGGCCGTGGACACCCCCCCGGCGGGGCTGCCCGAGCTGGAGCCGATGATTGTAGCCATCCTGCGGCACGCCTTCGGCCGGGGCCAGCCGGTCGTCATCATCTCTCTCCAGATGGAGGGGGTAGCCATCTCCGAGCGCCTGTTGAACCAGGTGACGGGCGAGATAAACGACAGTGTGGCCCGGACCGGGCGCGGTGAGCCGCTGGAATCCGGGGTGGACTATGCGCTCCTGGGCTTTCGGGCGGGATTCAGCTCCGTCATCATCTCCCTGGGCGAGGAGATAAAAAACGTCTTCCCCACCGATTTCTATGGGACGCCCCTGGATACGATGCCCCTCTTCGATAACACGCACAACTACGGCGACATGGCGGCGGCCATAGACATCTCCTGGTCGTCCACCCCGGAGGTGTGGATAGCCTTCGCGGGGGGGCCGTTCGGCATTCCGATTCTGGTGGGCTGCACCGCGGTAAGCGCCCCGCAGTACTACGCCTACCTGCAGACCGGACAGATGGCCGGGCTTCTGGGGGGGCTCAAGGGAGCCGCCGAGTACGAGCGGATAACGAATAGTCCGGGTGCCGCGGGCCGGGGGATGGTGGCCCAGCTCGGTGTGCACGCCCTGTTGGTTCTGGCCATAGTCCTGGGCAACATCGCCTTCTTCGCCGACCGGTTCCGTAAAGCCCGTCATCCTTCACCTTCACCCGGTCCGGGGACCGACAGCCACGGAGCCTGAGGCTTGTCCTGGGAAGGCGTGTTCGACGGGCTGACCAAGCTCGACCGCCGCTGGATATACCTCCTGATTGCGGTGGGGGTGATTGTTTCCCTTTTGGGCCCCTTTTCCGTTGACGTGTCCATCACCACTCCGGCCGCCCGTTTCTACAAGGCCATCAACGACCTGCCGCCCGGTTCCACCATCCTGGTCTCGATGGACCTGGACCCGAGCACGCTGCCGGAGCTGGAGCCCATCATGGCCGCCACCATCCGTCACGCCCTGCGCCGGGGGGTCAACGTCATCGGAATGACCCTGCTGGTCGAGGGGGCCTCCATCGGCGAGCGGCTGATGCTCGAAGCCCAAGATGAGTTGAACGCTCAGTACGCCAAGGCCGGGGAGGACAGGCGGATAACGATGGGCGTGGACTGGGTTTACCTGGGTTTTCGGTCGGGGTATGAGGCGGTCATCCTCCAGCTCGGCGAAGAAATCCGGCGGGCCTACCCCACCGATTTCTACGGATTCCCCCTGGACGACTACCCCATGATGGCCGGCATCCACTCCTTCGCGGACATGGGGTTGCTCGTCACGGTCTCCGGGACCTCCCTGCCCGTGGATTGGGTCTCTTACGCCCACACCCCCTTCGGCATTCCCGTGCTCGTCGGCTGCACGGCGGTGAGCGCGCCCGAGTTCTACGCCTACATGCAGACGGGCCAGATGGAGGGCATCCTGGGCGGTCTCAAGGGGGCCGCCGAATACGAGAAGCTTATCAACCGGCCCGGCGACGCCATGCGGGGGATGGTGGCCCAGATGGTGGTCCACGTGCTGATTGTGATTCTGATTTTATTCGGCAACCTCGCCTACTACGGTAGTCGGCTCGTCAAGAAACACCGGACCCGGGAACAGGGCGGGAGCTGAGTCGTGGCCTTTCGAAAAATCGCAGACTTTTTTGGCCGGGCCATGGATTTCCTCCTGGGGCTCGACCGCCGCTGGATATTCCTCGTCATCGCCATCGGCGTGGTCGTCTCTTTGGTAGGCCCCTTCAGTATCGACGTCTCCATCACCTCGCCGGTGGCCCGCTACTACAACGCCATTGACCGCCTGCCACCCGGTTCGACCATCCTTATCTCCATGGACCTGGGCCCGAGCACGCTGCCGGAGCTGGAGCCCATCCTGGCCGCCACGGTCCGCCACGCCCTCACCCGGGGCATCCATGTCATCGCCATGACGCTCCTGATAGATGGGCCGTCCATCGGTGAGCGTATAATGCTCGAGGCCCAGGATGAGCTCAACGCCGAGCTGGCGGCCAAGGGCGAGGAACGCCGAATCAAGATGGGCGAGGACTGGCTCTTCCTCGGCTTCCGCGCCGGCGCCGACGCCGTCATCCTCCAGCTCGGCGAGGAAATCCGCAAGGCCTACCCCAGCGACTACTACGGCACCCCCCTGGACGACTACCCGATGATGGCCGGCGTGCACTCCTTCTCCGACATGGGGTTGGTCTCGGCGGTCTCCGGGACGGCGATGCCGGAGATGTGGATTTCCTACGCGGGCGTGCCCTACGGCATCCCGGTGCTGGTCGGCTGCACGGCGGTTTACGCGCCCAGTTACTACGCCTATCTGCAGACGCGGCAAATCGTGGGAATGCTCGGCGGCTTGAAAGGAGCGGCGGAGTACGAGAAGATGTTGACCCGGCCCGCCTCCGCCACGCGCGGAATGGTCGCCCAGATGGTGGTCCACGTGGTCATCGTGGTGCTCATCCTGCTGGGCAACCTCGCCTACTTCGTCTCCCGGAGCCGGAAGCGGAAGGCAAGCTGACCGTCGGTCCGAGTCGTGAAGAAAAGCCCCGGCGGGGGCTTTTTTTATTAGCGGGAATGGGGCGGGCCGTCAGTCGTTGAAGGAGGCCTTGATTTGGCCCCAGCTCGATTCCGCGACGCCCACGGTGACCTGGAACCAGGAGAGGACGTCCGACATTATATAGCTGCGCTCCTCGCCGGAGGATTCGGTGCCGATGCTCTCCAGGGGCAGGGCGGAGAGGACGATGTACCACGTGCCGCCGTAGGGGCTCGTGCCCTGGTTGGCGATGACGCTGGAGTGGTGCGTCGCGCCGCCCGAGTCCTGCCAGGTCAGGGCGGACAGGGCGGAGCCGGAGGTGTCCAGCATGTCGGGGTAGTTGTAATCGCCGACGGCCCACCAGATGGAGTATACGGCGCCGTTCAACGGCGGCGAAGAAGAACCGGAGCCCCCGATCCAGGAGCTGTCCACATGGATGGGATTCCGGAAGTTGCTCGTCGGGTAGGAGAGGCCGATGTAGTTGCTGAAGAGCTCGGAGTAGAGCTGGCCCTCGGTCAGGACCTCCGCGACGCAGTTCCAGGCGATGTACATCCCCGAGAGCCAGACACCGCGGCACTCGCCCTCCGGCGTCGTCTCCAGGTACTGGATGACGGCGTCCTCCTCGTCCTCGGTGAGGGTGATATGCCCCGCCGGCCCGTCGGCGGAAGATGTGCCCCCCGAGATGCCGGTGTACCAGACGACGGCGCCGTGACCCGCAAGGTCTTCGGCCCGGACTTCCCGCGTGTGGTACAGGATGTTGTAGTAGTATGGGTGCCCGAAGATGTCGTCGATGGCGTCCGTGTAGTAGTCGTCGAAGTAGAGCGGGTCCGGGACGCCGTCCTCCTGGTCGCTCACCAGGAGCACGCCCGACACGGGCGGCGCCGGGCCGGTGCGGGCGGTCGCGGATTGGGCGGGCGATAGCGCCGAAGCCGCCGTCGCCAGCGCCAGAAATAACATCGCCGATTTACGCATCCTGCCCCCTGAAACTAACGGTAATCGGCTTTAATCTCGCCCCAGCTCATCTCCGCGACGGGCATCGTCTCGCCGAGGAAAGCCAGGAGCCGCCCCATCAGCTCCTCCTTGGTTGAGGAGCCGTCGGCCAGGGCGCCGAAGAGGAACGTGGAGACCACGGCCCGGTGGTGGCCGTCGCCCTCGTAGGCCACCGTCCTGGCATTCGAGACATGACCCATGGGGGTGCTGGTGAAAACCACCGTGCCGCCGTCGTTGGTTATTTCGTCCAGGTAATTGTCGGTCGGCTCGACCTGATATCCGGGACAGTCGAAATCCAGGCCGGAGGTGAGCGTGCCGGGGACGCCCTTCACCGTCTGGACGTTGCCGTCCTCGGTGGGCGCGCCGTCGTAGAGGTACCTGGCGCCGAAGAGGTCCCACAGCGGCGCCGGGGAGTAGTCGTAGCCCACGTCGCCGCCCTCCACGTACAGCCCCCGCCACCGGCCGAAATCCAGCAAAACCTGCTGGTCGGCATAGTCCAGGGATTGGGAGACGGGAAAGGTTCCCAGGAGGACGAAGACGATGTCGTACCCGGCGAGGTCGTCGGGGATGTCGGTGACCAGGTCGTAGTCCCGGCCGTTGGCGTCGAGGGCCTCCGTAACCGCGTACTCGGAGCCCACGGTGCCGCCGCCGTCGGGGTCGGTGAACTCCAGTCCGCCGTCGTAGTCGGCGACGAGCACCTGGGCGGCCGGCGCCGCGGCGCAGAGGAAAATTACGAGAAGTGCCGTTCTTTCAATCACGGTGTGGATACCTCATCGGTTAATATAGACCAAAGCCCGTCGGGGGGCAAGTATGGTACGTTCGGCGGGCGGAGTCGGTTTCGCGGAGCGTCGCTCGCGGAGGTAGCCCCACGAATTGCGGTAAACGGTTCCCCGCGGTACAGTGTCCAGCTTCAAGCTGTTAAGACTCTATTACTTAATCGGGCGTCGCTCGCGGAGGTAGCCCCACGAATTGCGGTAAACGGTTCCCCGCGGTACAGTGTCCAGCATCATGCTGGTGGTGGGCCTCGTCACTTTATAAAGCATCGCTCGCGGCGGCGAAACATCGAAAGTATCAAATCTGACCCGCGGAACCGGCCTCGGGTACTACCCGATGGTGGGCCTGAGAGGAATCGAACCTCCGGCACGCGGTTTAGGAAACCGCTGCTCTATCCACTGAGCTACAGGCCCTCAACCCCCCCATCCCCCCCATCTTGGGGGGGCACAGTCGCGATGTGTCCTTTACAAATTCGTTGATTC
>CAYTCV010000005.1:0-30781 GCA_964436465.1 uncultured bacterium | reverse complement strand
CCCCCCATCTTGGGGGGGCACAGTCGCGATGTGTCCTTTACAAATTCGTTGATTCAGCGCCGCGTGCGGAGCTATTTCAAATTCCCTAGCTTGGCCCCCATCCCCCCTTCCAGGGGGGCAGTGTCGCGTTGGGAAATTGTAGAAATTTATAAAATCTGCACCGCGGTCGCCAATCGGCACCTGACCCCATCGCGGGAGGCTATGCGTGAATCAGTGTGTTGACCGTATACCCCTCCAGCTTCTCCCGCCCCTTCAGAAAATCCAGCTCGATGACGAAGTCGATGGCCAGGACCCGGGCGCCGGCCTTCTCGATGAGCCCCGCCGCGGCCCGCGCCGTGCCGCCCGTGGCCAGGAGGTCGTCCACCAAGAGCACCCTCTGGCCCGGCTCGAAGGCGTCTTTATGCACCTCGATGGTGGCGGTGCCGTACTCCAGCTCGTAGCTGGCGGAATAGGTGGCGGCGGGGAGCTTGCCCTCCTTGCGGATGAGCGCCAGCCCGCAGCCGAAGCGGTCCGCCAGCGCGGCGCCGAAGATGAAGCCCCGGCTCTCGATTCCCGCGACCGCATCGGGCGGGTCGGCCTTGTGCAACGCCTCCAGCTCGTCCAGCGTTTTCTTGAAACCCTCGGGGTGGCCGATGAGGGTGGTGATGTCCTTGAAGCTGATGCCGGGCTTCGGGAAATCCTCGATGACCCGGATGTAGGTGAGCAGTTCCTGGCTCATCGGAGCGCCTTTCTTGCGGGTTCGGGGGGATTCTAGCACAGAGGTGGTTTAGAAGGCGAGGCGGTGAGGAGCCGCACGCTGGTTTCAGTCGGACCTGCCCGTCAGTTCCTCGATGACCCGGGTGACCTCGCCGGCGATGGCGCTCAGGCGCTGCGCCTGAGCGAAATCCGAGTCCGCCAGGGCCTCGGCGCCGTCGATGAGGTATTTCAGGTACAGCCCGCCATGGTGCAGGAGCGCCACGCGGAGGAGGTCGGCGCTCGGCGGATTCCCCCGCTCGGCGTCGTAGGAGACGACCAGCGTCTCGAAGGGGCCGGAGCCGTAAGACGCGCTCTCGTTCCATTCCCCCGCGACTCCTGCGAGGTGCATCCGGACCAGGTCGCGCTCGAAGGTAGGCTTATCCCGATTGGCCGCAGTCCGCGTCAGCTCGTCGAGCACGTCCGGGGTCAGCTCGGGGACCAGCTCGGACACCGGCCCCACCAGCGGTTCCAGCGGCACGAAGGTGAGGATGCGCCAGGCGGTCCCGGCGTCCACCGTCCCGGCGAGCGTCACCGGCGGGGTGTGGGCGACGACGGTGGAGAGGAAGGCGTCGCCGAAGCGGGGGTCGCCGACGCGCGGTCGGAGCGTCTCCGCCAGTCGGGCGTCGCCGGAGGTGAAGAAGGCGGCGGCCAGGATGCTTTCTAAATTTTCGTCACCCGTCGAATCGAAGAGGTCCAGCATCGGCTCCCAGGCCGGTCCGCCGATTTCGCCCAGGGCGGCGGCCAGGTCGGCGGGGCTCCCCGTTCCGGATTCGAGTGCTTCAATCAACGGTTCCACGGCGGCCTCTCCCGTGCGGCCCAGCACCCAGGCGGCGTCGGCGGCGAGCGCCGGGTCGTCGGAATTTAACAGGGCGGCCAGCGGCTCCACGGCCGGTTCACCGAACCGCGCCAGGAGACGCCCCGTTTTCTCCCGATTCTCGCCGGCGACGAAGGCGTCCATCAGCGCGGGCACGGCCTCCGTACCCAGGCCGAGCAGGTCCCGCTCCGCCCGGCCGGAGACGTCGGGGTCGTCGGAGAGGTAGTCGGAGTAAAGCTCCTCCGGCGTCGCGGCGCAGCCGCTTAAAAGAACGGCGGCCAGGCAGACGGCCAGGAGCTTGACAGCCCGCCGGGGGACGGGTAACCTCAACTTTTCGCCGCAGTCTGGAGGATTCATGCGCATCAAGTCCTTGATGAATTCGAAGAAGGTCATCGCCGGAGACGGGGTCCACCTGCGCGAGCTGGTCAATCCCGTCAACGACGAGGGCTTTACCGGGCGTTACAGCCTGGCCGAGGCGATTCTGCCACCGGGCACGAAATCCAAGCGCCACCGCCTGAAGACGCACGAGCTGTACTTCGTCGTCGAGGGCCACGCGGTCGTCCACATAGACGAGAAGTCGGCGGTGGTCGAGCCGGGGGACGCGGTGGAGATTCCGCCGGGGACGGTGCAGTGGGTGGACAATACCGACGGCTCGGAGCCGTTCGTGTTTTTGTGCATCGTGGACCCCGCCTGGCGCCTCACGGACGAGGAGATTTTGGAATAGCTTATCATGCTCTGTAGGGGCGGGTGTCCACACCCACCCGCGGGTGACAGAGGACTCGCCACTTCCACGTTGTTCGTCGGTCGTAGGGCGGGGAACCGAGCGAAGCGAGCTATGCGAAGCAAATCCTTTCCCCGCCGCTTTACGTGCCCTGCCCGTACCCTCACCCCAACCCGTAGGCGAGCCGCTCCCACGGGGAGAGGGGGGCTCGCGGGAGGGTCTAAAGACCCTCCCCTACATTAATCACGAACCGGTCCGCCGTCCCTGTTCGGCACGAACTACAGCTCGTAAATCACCGGCACGACCAGCGGGCGGCGTTCCAGCTTCTTTTGGATGAACCGCCGCGTCTTGCGCCGCAGCCAATCGGCGAAAAGCTCCCGGTCCTCCCGCACCTCCGGCTCGGCCTCCGCGATGAGCTCGTGGACCCGCGCCGCCACCTCGGCCAACAGCTCCTCGTTCTCGTCGATGTAGACCAGCCCCCGCGTCACCAGCTCCACCTCGCGCAGGACCTCCCCGGTCTGCCGGCTGACGGCGACGATGATGACCAGAATGCCGTCGTCGGCCATCGTCCGGCGGTCGCGCAGTACGATGGGCCCCACGTCGCCCACGCCCTTGCCGTCCACCAGGATGCGCCCGGCGGGGACCGGCTCCCCCCACCAGACGCCCTCGGCGTCCATCAACAGCCGCGCCCCCACGTGGGGGATGAGGATTTTCCGCTCGTCGAGCCCCAGGCTTTCCGCCAGGCGCTTGTGGGCGTAAAGCTGGCGGTACTCGCCGTGGACGGGGATGAAATGCTCGGGCCGCGCGGCCCGAATGACCTCGGCCAGCTCGTCGGCGTAGGCGTGGCCGGAGACGTGGACGTCGGCGATTCCGGTGTAGAGCGCCCGGGCGCCGTGGAGGAGGATGCGGTCTATGAGCCGGCCGATGGCCACCTCGTTGCCCGGAATCATCCGGGCGGAGAAGATGACCAGGTCGTCGGCCTCGAGCTTGATATGCTTGTGCTCCCCCGCGACTATTCTCGCCAGGGCCGAAAGCGGTTCCCCCTGGCTGCCGGAGACCAGGAGGGTGAGGCGGCCGGACGGCAGGTCGCCCAAATCCTTCGGAGAAACCAGCATTCCGTTGGAAATCCGCAGGTAGCCGAGCTCCCGGGCTATTCGGACGTTCTTTTCCACTGCGCGCCCGGAGACGACCAGGCTGCGGCCGGTCTCTTCGCAGGCGTCCACCACCCCCTGGATGCGGTGGATGTGGCTGGCGAAGGTGGTGAGGATTATCCGGCCCCGCGTCCCGCGGAAGGCTTCCAGAATCCCTTCCTGGGCCACGGTTTCCGACTGGGAACGCCCGGCGTACTCGGCGTTGGTGGAATCGGACAGCATGAGCTTTACGCCCCGTTTGCCGTAGTAGCGCATCCGGGGGAGAGGGTCGTTCAGACGGCCGACGGGTGTCGGGTCGAGCTTGAAGTCGCCGGTGTGGAGAATCACGCCGGCGCGGGTCGTGACGGCCAGCGACAGGCTGTCGGCGGTGGAGTGGGACACGGCGATGGGGTCGAACTCGAATCCGCCGATGGTGAACTTCCGCCCGGCCTTTACGTCCACCCGCTCCACGTCGGGCGTTTCGGGGTACTCGCGGAGCTTCCCGTCGATGAAGCCCAGGGTCAGCCGCGAGCCGTAGAGCGGCGCCGGGGCCTTGGGCAAAACGTAGGGCAGCGCCCCGATGTGGTCCTCGTGGCAGTGGGTGAAGACGTAGGCCAGCAGCCGGTCGGCATGAGCCTCGAGGTAGCTCGTTTCAGGGATGACCGAATCCACACCGAGGAGGGTGTCGTCGGGGAAGGCCTGGCCGCAGTCCACGGCCACGATGCCCGATTCGTCCTCCAGCAGGAGCATGTTCTTGCCGAACTCGCCCACTCCGCCGAGGAATGTCAGCGCCACGGCGCCCGGGGGCAGCTCGCGCTCGAGGGTTTCTTTGCGTTCTTCCAGCTCGCCGGCGGTGCGAATCGTGTCCAACTTACTCCTTGCGGTAAACGGCGAATGCCGTCCAGGCGAGCCGGGCGGCCCAAAGACTTCGGCGGAAGAGCCAGTCGTCGAACCGGGAGAGGAGCTCGGCCAGGCCGTGGGTGAGGCCGCTCGTTCCGAACAGGCGTTCGGCGAACATCGGCAGCGCCGCCGTCAGATACCACGGGGTGACGTCCGTCCCGCCCCCGAGGCTAATCCCCTCCAGTTCCTCCAGGGAGGGGTAGCCGGCGAGTCCCCGCCGCCGGGTGAAGAGGGCGCGGAACACGCGCAGCAGGGGGTGCCGGTCCAGCGGTTCGAGGAATACCGCCGTCCCGCGGGGCTCCAGAACCCGCCCGATTTCGGCGAAGGCCCTTTCCCGGTCCAGGTGTACCAGAATCGAGTTCCCGCACACCAGGGAGAAGGAGCCGTCGGCGAAGGGCAGCCGTTCGGCGTCGGCCAGCAGGACCGCCGCCCCCGGGACGCCGGACCTCGCGGTGCTCAACCGCCGGGGTGAGAGGTCGAGCCCGACCACGGTAGCGCCCCTTCCCGCCAGGTACGCCATCTCCCCGCCGTGCCCGCATCCGAGCTCCAGGGCGCGCCGCCCCCGAATCTCCCCCAGCGATTCCCGCCACCGGCGGCGCAGGTCGGCCACGGCTACGGACCTTCCCGCGGGCTCACCGAGGGCGAGGCTGGTGAGCGGTCCCGGGTCCCGCTCCGCGCCGAAGAAACGGCGCAGCTCGCCGATTCTCCCCTCAGCGCTCACGGTTTTTCCCCCGGTAGCGGGCGAGGCAGACCCAGGCATGCCTGCGCGCCCAAAGACTTTTCGTGAAGAGCAGGGCGTCCAGACGGTTGAGGAGCCGCGCCGCTCCTCGCCAGAAGGCGCCGTCCACCCCCGCGGCGGCCAGGGGCAGGAGAGACGCCGAGGTCAGCCCCGCGGGACGCAGTTCGTACCCGCCCCCCAGCCTGTCCGCGTCCAACTCGGCGTAGTCGAGGTAGGACACGACGTCCTCCCTCGTCTTCAGCCAACGGCGGTAGAGCCTCAGGAGCGGGTGCCGGTCCAGCGGCTCGACTAAAATCAAGCGGCCCCCGGGTCGGAGAACCCTCTGCGCCTCGGCGAAGGCCCGCCCACGGTCCAGATGGGCCAGGATGGCGCTGCCGTATACGATGTCGAAGGAGCGGTCGGGGAAGGGCAGACGGTGGCAATCCCCGGCTACGACGGCGACCGACGTCCCGGCGTCCCGCGCCTTTCGGGGGATTTGTAGAAGCCGGGTGAGGGCGAAATCCACCCCCACCGCCCGGGCGCCGTTCAGGGTGAATTCGACCAGCTCGTCGCCGTAGCCCGCGCCCAACTCGAGCAGCATCTTTCCGGTTATACCGCCCAGCATGGCGTCCCGGAGCCCCTCCAGCCCCAGGACCGCCCGCCGCAGGCCCAGCCCCCGCCCGTGGGCCAACCGCCCCAGGACCCCGTCCGGCGGTCCCTCCTGGACGTAGAACTCCCGGGTCTTGTCCCGGTCGGGAGGCCGTTTCACGAAAGACCTCTGCGCGAGCTGGGGGCGGCCTCCCACGCGGCCTGGCTCCCCCGGAAAATCGACCGGCAGATGCCGAAGACCGACGCCGTGTTCACCATGACGAAGTGCCCGGGCAGGGCCAGGAGGCGGCCCGCCGGGGATTTAGGCCGCCAGTCGAGGGCCATCGCGCCCCAGGCGGCCGCGCCCCAGAATAGCCCGCCGCCCAGTACCAGCGCCGTGATGAGCATTGCCGTGTCGCCGGTGAGCGCCGGTGGAATCGCCAGGCCGAGGGCGGCCAGGCAGAAAAAGGGCACCAGCCAGCGCAGGAATTTATGGAAAAAAAGGCGCAGCCCCACCGACGGCCGTCGCCAGCAACCCCCGAGGTGGAAGTATCCGCCGAAATCGTGGGCGACCATTCGCACCTTGCGCCGGAACTCCTCGCCCGCATCCACCGCGGTCTTTTCCCAGGCCACCGCCTCGGGCACCCAGGCCACCTGGCGCCCGCCGACGGCGATGGAGAGCGGGACGATGGAGTCGTCGGCGCGGTGGGCCGGCACGTCGGGGATGAGCACCCGCCTGGCTGCGTAAATCGTCCCCGCCCCCATCAGCATCGTTCCGGATAGAGATTCGGCGGCCTTGATGGCGTCTTCGTAGCGCCAGTACAGCCCCTCGCCGGCGGCGGTGCCGGATTTCTCCGTTCCCAACAGGCGCAGGCGGCCGCAGGCGGCGCCCACGCGGGGGTCGGCGAAGACGGCGGCCAGCCTTCGCAGGGCGTCCGGCTCGTAGCGCGAGTTGGCGTCGGAGAAGCAGATGACCTCGGCGTCTTCGGCCGCGGCGATTCCCCGCTTCAGGGCGTTGACCTTCCCCTCCCGCCGCTCCTGGCGGATGAGGCGCACCCGGGGGTCGTCCGTTCCCGAGACCACCGCGTCGGTGCCGTCGTCCGAGGCGTCCGAGATGACATAGACCCGCAGCCTGTCGGGAGGATAATCGCTCTCCAGGACGTTGGCGAGCTTGTCGGCGATGACGGTCGCCTCGTTATGGGCGGGAATCAGCAGGGCGAGGGATGGCAGGAAGCTGGAATCGGCCCGGGGCCGTCTGCGGCGGATGAGGCCCACCAGGCCGACGAGGAGGGGATACCCGATGTAGACGAAGGCGATGAGACCGACGAGAGACCAAACGGCTGCCGTCATCCAATCCGCCCTAGGGTAGCCGGAGCCGGTCGTCCGCGGTGGTTCTCCCCCGGTCCGGGGTCGTGCCCGTCTCCTCCATCTCCGCGACGAGCGGGGACAGGCTGCGCAGGAGTCTTTTATAGACCGCGTTGCCCAGAGCACCGAGGGCGGCGAAGACGACCGAGTAGAAAGGCGGTCCCAGGACGCATCCGAAGAGCACCGCCAGGAAATCGTCCTCCGCCAGGCCTGCGTCGAGGGAGCCGATGAGGTACGCCGCGTAACCGATTAATCCCAACCCGCCCAGGACGACCCAGAACACGAAGAAGAGGTTCCGGAAAAGGGAGGTGGATTCCAGCCCCAGCATACTGTACCGCATGTGCGCCTCCGCCTAGTACTCTTCGTCATGGGCGGCGATGATGGCCGCCCCCAGCGCCAGGGCGGCGTCGTCGAATGTCCGGTCGGCCGACTCGAAGGACGCGTCCACGCGCGCCATGTCACCGCGCCATTTCACGGCGTCCTCGCTCGAAAGCTGCGCGGGCTCGGTCTCCCCCTCCGCCGGGAGGCCCGTCGAGAGGCGGTCCTCCCATCCCCGCGTCACCTCGTCCAACAGCTCGAAGGCCCCGCAGATTTCCTCGGCGGCGGCGATTTTATCCTCGGCGAAGGACCGGGCGACTTCAGGCGTCTCCACCCCCCGGAGTTCCTCCGTCGCGCTCTGGACACGGAGCAGGAGCTCCCGGGTTTCCACCGAGTCGAAGGGCAGACGGTGGCCGTACCCCTCGCCGACGTGGATACATCTGCCGTTGTAGGTATCCAGACAGGCCTGCAACTCCGCGTCGGCGGGCGTGGCCGCATTTTTGTACCGCGTCAGCTCGTCGTAGGCGCTCCGGCCGCAGCCGCCCAGGATTACCGTCGCCAAGAGCGCCCCGATGATGATGCGCGGCATGTCTCTAGCGCTCCCCCATGAGGATGAACTCCGACAGGAGCACGCGGCGGCCCCGGGTGAACTCGCCCTCGACCTTCTCCACGGCTTCGATGAAGTTCTTGCAGGACAGGGCGACCCACTCCGAGTGGTAACCGGGCAGCGCCTCCTCGTCCTCCGACGAGAAACTATACACCTTCAGGAAATCGTCGATGAACGACTGGAGGTCCGCCTGGAGGACTGCGAGCAGGTCGATTTTTAAATCCAGGAACTGCTTGATGATTTCCGTTTCGTAGTGGGCGCTCGAAAAGAACTCGCCGAACTCGTAGGCCTTCTCCTGGTAGGTGAGCGCCTCGTTCAACAGCCTGGGGGCCTCGCGGCCGACGATTTCGGGGTCCAGTCGGGCGATGTCGTCGGTCCAGCGGCGGATTTGCTCGGTCAGCAGCAGTACGTCGCCGTCCGGGCCGTCCATCTGCTCGTGGTAGCGCTTCACCTCTTCCAGCCTGGATTCCCTCTCGCCGCAACCGGCGATGAGCAGGATTAGGAGGATGAGCGCCATCGGCAACCGGCTTTGCAGAACCATCGTATCTCCGGGGGATAATTATCGCGTCTATCTTACCAGAGGACCCGACCCTCGGCAAGACGGGCCCCCGCCTGCGTTGTTCAATCCGCCCGCGCCGTGGTATACTTGAATGGAGGGAAAGGCGATGCACCGTTCGGGGTGACCGGACCCGTGTACGGGCGGCCGCGACACCCCGCGTCGGGAATTAGGGGAAGTTGCCTCCGTCCGGGGAAACACGGGTCGAGGCGACCAAGGTTCATACAGGATTGTACGGGTAAAACATCAACCTTGCACGTTTAGGAGAGAGCTATGAAATTCACATTTTTAGCGTTGGCCGTGCTCGGATTCCTGGTCTTGGGTTGCGGGCAGGAACCGGGCGAGGCGTCGGGGTCGGAGGCCAACTACCTGAACGACTGCCGGCCCTATGACCTGCTCCTGCAGGAGCTGCTGGGCACGCTCTCCTCGGATGGCGTGAAGGAGCTGCTCACGAAGAGCGACGAGTTGGGCATGACCGTCCCGGTGGACGATGACCTGCTCGCCACAATCGAGGCGCCGGTGGAGAAGCTGCGCCTCTTCAACCTCACCGCTCCCGAGAGCCTGGCCGAGCTCGGCGAGGAACGCGCCGCGGCCTACGACGCCGCCATCGCAGCCGCCGACATCCTCTCCGACGCCAAGGAGGCGTACGAGTCCCTGGTTCTCGAATACGAGGGCGGTTCCATGGACCGCGTCACCCGTCAGGAGCGCGTCAGGGAGATTCTGGACACGTACTCCGACGCCGTGGCGGACCTGAAAATAGCCGAGGAGTCCCTGCCCAAACTCCTGGCTTCGGTCAACGAGAAGCCTTGACGCGCGGGTCGTTTTAGGTTAAAGATTCTCTCGGAATATTCCCGTAAAAAGGTCCATATCGGTACAATCGAAGGAGGAAATCATGCGGAAGGTCGTGTTGACGCTTTTAGCCCTGGCGGCGCTGACCCTCGCCACCCAGCGCATGGTGGTGCTCGAGGGCTTCACCAACTATACCTGAGGTTCCTGCCCCCCTGCAGACGCGACGTGGGAGGCCATCGACGCGCAATACCATGATGACGTGATTCTCTGCGAGTGGCACATGAACTGGCCGGGAGCCAGTGACCCCTTCTATCTCTACAACCCCACCGACCAAAACAACCGGCGGTCCGTCTACGGTGTCAACTCCGTACCCGACACCTACGTGGACGGGACCCGGGTCAACTGGAGCAGCGCCGCGGCGTACGTCGCCGGCCGCATCAGCGTTTCCAGCCCCATGGACATCCTCCTCGACGGGAACATCACCGGCAGCGACGGCTACCTCGACGCCCGGTTCGAGTGGACCGACGACGTCCCCGACGGTTACTACCGGGCCTACTTCATCATCGTCGAGAAGGACCTGACCGCGGGCGGAAGGCACTACAACTACACCATGCGCATCACCGAGCCCGATTTTCCCGGCTGGCTCATTCCGGACAACCACGGTGTCCATTACTGGAGACAGGAGTTCGACGTGGACCCGATGTGGAAGGTGGACGACCTCGTCGGGTACGTCATCGTCCAGAACTTCATGACCAAGGCGATAATCCAGTCCGCCCGGGTAGACCTCGGCGACTGGGAGACCCCTGTCGTGGAGACCTCCTGGGGCCAAATCAAGGCGATGAAAAACTAGTAATACCCTTCGAAACGACGAGGCGGGGCGATGAGCCTCGCCTTTAAGTTATACTTGGTCCGATTAACTGTCCCCGTGGGATAGGGCGAATCCGGAGGAATGTTGCGTTGCGATGTGCTAGTCGTGGGGGCGGGGCCGGCCGGTTCCAGCACCGCCTATCACGCGGCCCGGGGCGGCCTGCGCGTGCTCCTGCTGGAGAAGCGCCAGCAGGTCGGTTTCCCGGTGCGCTGCGCCGAGGCGGTCGGGCACGACGGGTTCGTCGAGGAACTGGGCGACGATGAGATTCTCTTCCCCGATGGCCCGGCGGGGGACCTCGCCCCGCCATACCGCGCCGCCCATCTCCACGGCGGCATCACCGTTTCACCCGGGGGGAACCGGGCCCACGTCAAGAAGGACGGCGCCGGCTGGGTCCTCGAGCGGAAGCTTTTCGACCTCCACCTCGCCGAGCGGGCCGCCGGAGCCGGGGCCGAGCTGTGGGTCAAATCGCAGGCCCTCCGGGCCGAGCGGGACGGCGGACTGTGGCGGGTCGGGGTGCGCCGCCTCGGCCGGCAGGAGACGGTGGAGGCCCCGGTGCTCGTGGGCGCCGACGGGGTGGAGGGACTGGTGGGTCGCTGGACGGGTCTTTCCCGGCACCTGCCCCTGGCCGACGTCCACGCCGGGGCCCAGGTACTGGCCGTCGGCCTGCCCGACTGGGTGAAGGACGACACCGTTTACTTTTTCCTCGGTTCCCGGGTCGCGCCGGGGGGGTACGCCTGGCTCTTCCCCAAGGGCCGCGGGACGGCGAACGTCGGGCTCGGAATTCCGGGCGCTGAACGGTCTAAAACGGCGCAGGCCTACCTGCGCGATTTCCTCACCGCGAATTTACCGGGGATTTCCGTGCTGGAGGAGGTTCACGGCTGCGTCCCCACGCCGCCGCCGCCCCGGGGCTTCGTCGGCGAGGGCTGCATGCTGGCCGGTGACGCCGCGCGGCAGGTGGACCCCTTCTCGGGGGCGGGAATAAACTGGGCCGTGGAGGCCGGGCGGCTGGCCGGGCAGACGGCGGCGGAGGTCCTCGGCTCCGGCGCGGAACCCACGGCCGGGACCCTCGGTGTCTATGAAAAACGCTGGCGGGCGCGGCACGGGCGTGAGCATCGCCAGCTCTTCAAAATCAAGACCCTGGTGACGAGCCTCTCCGACGACGAGGTAGACCAGGCCGTGTCGGCCCTGGCGGCCGGGGCGGCGAAGGGCGAGCTGGGAGAAATCTCTCCCTTGAGAATCATCGGCTACGCCCTGAAAAACGCCCCGGGGCTGATTTTAAAACTGAGGCATCTTCTCTAGGCGGTGTGTGTGGCGGTGACGAGATTCAGGGCCTTCGTGGGGCTGGCGCGGCCGACCAACATGCTCCTGGTTTTCGCCGCCGTCGTGTTCGGCGCCGTCCTGGCGCTGCCGCCCGGCGCGTGTCCGACGTCCGGCTGGTATGAGGCGCTCGGCCCGCTGCTCGCCGCCGCGTTCGCCCTGAGCCTCGTCGCCGCTGGGGGGTACGCCCTCAACGACCGGATGGACCTCGCCATCGACCGGGTGAACCGCCCGGAGCGCCCCCTGCCGGCGGGACACATATCCCCGCGCTCCGCCGTCGTTTTCAGCGTCTGCGCCTGGGCCGCGGCGCTCGGGTTGACCTTCCTCGGCCCGTCGTCGGGGTATGTCATCGTTCCGCTCTGCATCCTGCTTTCCGTCATTTACGCCATGCGCCTCAAGCACACCGGTCTGGCCGGGAACCTGGTGGTGGCGCTGATGACGTCCCTGGCCCTGGCCTACGGCTCTACGGCGGCGGGTGGTCTGAGCCGCGTCCTCCCCCTGGCCGCCCTGGCCTTCCTGGTGAACCTCTCCCGGGAGATTTTCAAGGACGTGGAGGACCTCCCCGGTGACGCAGAGGCCGGGGCGCGCACACTGGCGGTGCGCCTGGGAGAGGGTCCCGCGCGGCTCATCGGCGCCTCGGTCGCCTTCGCCGTGACGCCCGCCCTGGCGCTCTTTTATCTCTTCGACCGCCTGTTCCTGGTAGACGCCCTGGCCGTCGCCATCGGGATGGCGCTACCCCTCGTGGTCATCGGCGGTTACGCCATCTCCCCGCACGGGAAGGCCGGGCAGGTGCAGCGGTGGCTGAAGGCCTCGATGTTCTGCGGTCTGGCGACCCTCCTCGTGGGCCGGGCGTTTTACTGGTTCGCGGAATCCGGCTTTCTCGGCTGAGGATTACCGTAAGCGGGCGGTGGAGCGTTTCCCCGTTTGTGTGGTATGATGCTTTGGTGAAATTTGTATACCGACTCGTTAAGGAGGGGTAGATGCGTAAGCTCTGTATCGGCCTGTTCATGGTTGTCCTCGCCGCGGGCTCCCTCGCCGCCGAAAAGACCACCGTGGCCTTCGTCGGCCTGGAGGCCTCAGGGGTGAGTGAGGCGTCCGCCAGCGGCATCGCCGACACGCTTCTGGACGCCCTCATCAACACGAAGCGCTTCGAAATCGTGGAACGGGACCGCCTGAACGCCCTGATGGAGGAGCAGGGCCTGGCCCTCTCCGGATGCACCACCACGGAGTGCTTCGTCCAGGTGGGTCAGTTGGCCGGCGCGTCCAAGGTCGTCGTGGGCAAGGTGTCCAAGGTCGGCGAGACGTACACCGTCAACGTCCGGGTCGTGGACGTTTTCGTGGGGAAGGTGGAACTGAGCGAATCTTCGGAGTCGTCCAGCCTGGACGGCCTGCTGGAAGCCTCCCGGGATATGGCCGCCCGCCTGGCGGCGAGCATCCCCGTGGTCGGCACCGTGGTCTCCGTTTCCGGGGATACGGTCAAGCTGGACCTGGGCCGGCAGGAGGGCGTGAGGGAGGGCGACACCGTGGAGCTATACCGCCTGGGCGAGGAGTACTACCACCCAGACACCGGCGCCTTCCTCGGCCGGGACATCGAGGAGCTGGGCGGGGCGAAAATCACCCGGGTGCTGGCCGACGAGCTCTCGGAAGCGCTCTATTCGGGCGACACCCCGCCGGTGACGGGCGACAAGGCGCGCCTGGGCGGAAGGGCCGAGACCGGCGGGCATGAGGCGGTCACCACGACCACCACGCATCCCGGCGGCAAGGGCGGCCGTCTGGTCCTCACGCTCGGCGGGCTGGCGGGTGTGCCCATCAACGACCCCTACGGCGCGGCGGATGTCGAGGGGTGGACCGCGGGCGTCCGGTTAGGAGCGCGGTTGAAATTCCACTTCTTCTTTTCTCCCTATTTCGGAGTCGGTCTGTACACGTCCCTGCTGTCCTACCTGGACACCTTCGACGCCGAGGGGTACTACCCGATGGAGAACGCCTTTACGGAGCTGCTCCTGGGCCTGGGCTTCAAGGTGTACTTCATCGGGGAGGGGACCTTCCGGCCCTGGTTCGAGGCCGGCGCGGGATACGCCCTGACATCGGTGGATATGGTGCGTGAGGATTCCGATGGGGAATATTACCCGTACGGTTCCGGCGGGAGCATCGGCGTCGAGGGCGGACTGGGCGCGGATTTTCTTTTATCGAAGAACTTCGGGATTGGAATCGGCGCCCTGATGCACTACAACGCCACCGACCAGCTCGAGAGCGACGAGTGGAACATTACGGTCGACCCGACCCCCATGTCCATCGAGGGCGCGCTCGACGTGATTATCGTTTTCTGACCGTTTCCCGATAAAAAAAGGCGGCCCGCGAGGGTCGCTTTTTTTTGGGGCAGGCTGGGGCGTGGAAGCGGCGGGGACTAAAGTCCCCGCCCTACATTTCGTAGCACGTCGGTGGTTAATCCGCCAGCAGCACCGCCCGGCAGGGGGCGCCCTCGGCCGACTCGACCTTCAGCGGCAGGCAGACCAGCGTGTACCGGCCCGGCGCGGCATCCGAGAGGTCCAGCCCCTCCAGCGCGGGGATGCCCCGTTCGAACAGCAGGCGGTGGACGACGGGCTCCACCTCGAAGCCGTCCACGCTCGGCCCGTCCACGCCCAGAAGGCTGATTTCCCGCTCGATGAGCGGCTGGACGGCGTCCCCCGTCGGGTAAGAGAAATCCTTGTAAAAGCCGCCGTCCCGACGGGCGGAGTTGGCGGTCTTTATAAGGACCCGGTCGCCGAACCTTATCTTTTCAAGCGGTAAATCTGCGGGGCCGATGACCCGCCCGTCGCCGCAGTCCACCACCAGCGCCGGTCCGACGAAGGGGTCGAGGGTCAGTCGGCCGAGACGCTTGCCGTCGGGGAAAAGGTGGGCCGGGGCATCCACGTGGGTGCCCAGGTGGGAGCACAGGGAGAGCTCGGAGGTCTCCCAGCCGTCGCGGGCGTGGGTTTTGGTGAGTGTGCGCTCCAGGCCCCTCTCGCCGGGCCAGGGGGCCGCGCCGTCCAGCGGGCGGGTGATGTCTATGACGCGCATCAGTCGGGCTCGTGGCCGGGGTTGACCCGCAGCTCGTCGAGGTCCACCGTGGTGCAGTACGGAACGTACCCCCGGCCCGATGAGCGCTGGTAGGCGTAGTCTATATTCGCCGACTCGTCGCAGTAGTCCACGGTGAGGACGATACCGCCGGCGTCCCGGAAGAGGTCGAGGTAGCCCTCCAGCTCCACACGCCCCTCGTCGTCGCCCGATTCCTCCGGGCGTGGGTCGTCGGTGGCGTAGAAGTAGAGTTCCTCCTGCCCGATGCCGTCCACGTTTGCCGGGTGCTCGGGGAATTCGTCGGCCAGGGCGGCGGCGTTCTGGACGATGCAGACGAAGCCGGGGTTACTCGATTTTCCGTAGTCGGCGATGGCCTTGACGAAGGCGACCATTTCCGCCGGGGCGGTCGGGCGCTCATCCTCCAGGTCCCAGCACGAGTCCAGCTTGTCCAGGTACACGCCGTCGAAGCCCTGGGCGAGGATTCGGTCCAGGTAGGCGTAGACGATGGCCTGCCACTGGGGGTCCCAGAATCGCACCAGGTAGTTGCCCGGCCAGTCGGGATTCTCGTTCCCCAGCCAGTCGGGGTTCCCCGGCCCCCAATCCGGCCGCCAGTACCAGCGGTAATCCTCGGCCTCGCCGATGGAGAGATAGGCCAGGACGATTTTCGGCTGGTCCCCGCCGGGGTCGCGCAGCCCGTCGATTTCCGCCTTCGTCCACTCGCCGTCCGCCGTGCCGTCGGAGGAGTAGTCCGTCACCACCAGGTCGAAGGCGCTGGCGCCCAGCTCCGCCAGGTCCGCGTCCACGAGCTGGTAGACCCAGTCGTTCACTTGGGACGGGTCGAAGCCGCCGCCGCCGGTCGGGTTGCTGCATCCGCCCAGCAGGAAGATGCAGGTCAGGACCGCGACGATGAGAACCGGCTGTATCTTGCGCATGTTGTTGGTCCCATGAAAAACCGGCAACGAGCGTTGCCGATTTGGATTCCGCGCCCGGTGCGTCTACCAGAGGTCGGGGTCGTAGACGACGACCGACGCCGGCGAGGAGAGGCCCTCCGTGGTGTAAACGGTCTCACCGTCCCGGATGAGTTTGGCCCGGCCCGCGGTCTCCTCCACCACCCAGACGCCGCCGCCCGGCTCGGCGCAAAGGTCCACCGGAGCGCTAAGGCCGTCGAAGTCCTCCAGCACCGACCCGTCCGCCGAGTCGAGGAGCAGCACCGACCCGTCTCCCCGCACCGCGACCCAACAGTCGCCGTCGGAGTCCAGGGACAGCCCCTGGGGGTCGTCGATGTCGGTGGTCGTGTGGAGCACGCCGCCGTCGGGGTCCAGGCAGAGGACGCGGCCCCCGGCGTTGTCGCTGTACCAGACGCGTTCCCCGTTGGGGTCCACCGCCAGCCCGCGGGGGACGCCCAGGTTGATGAAGGTGACCACGGCGTCGGTCTCGTCACCGTCGCCGGTAAAGCCGCCGTCGAAGGCGTAGAGGTTGCCGACTTCATCGGCGCACCAGCAGTACCCGTTGGCCTCGTCCCAGGCCACGCAGCGGGTGGGTGAGTCAACCGTCACGCGGGCCAGCTTTTCAGCGTCCGAGTCCAGGCGCACAAAGGCGTGGTTGACCCGGTCGGCCGTCCAGCAGTCGCCGTCCCCCGTCACCGCCACGGTGATGGGGTCGTTCAGGAGCCCGTCCTCGGTGGCGGCGACGAAGCCCAGGTCCAGGTCGAGCCTGACCACCCGGTCCCCCGAGTAGTCGGCAATCCACAGGGCGTTCACTCCGGGGAAAAGTGACACGTCGGTGGGCCGGACGACGACTGAGCATATGTCCGTGATGTTCCCCTCCGAGTCCAGCTTGACGATGCGGTCGTTCATCTTGTCGGCGACGTACTCCGCGGTCTCGGACGGCGTCTGCCCGTCCCCGGCGGGCGTGGTGCAGCCGGCGGCGAGGAGAATCACCGCGAGCGGCGTCAGGACCGTTAGCAGAATAGAGCGTTTCATGTCTTTCCCCACGGTCAGATTAACAGCCCCAGCGTGAAGAGGTGGGTGGCGTCGAGGTCGCCGTAGTCGGCGTAGGCGTAGTCCAGGTTCAACAGCACCGTGTCCCACAGGCCGAACCGGAAGCCGACGCCGAAGGAGAAGGTCGCCGTGTCGTGCCCCAGCCGGTAACCGCCCCGGAGGCTCACCAGGTCGAACATGGTGTACTCGAGGCCGAAGGCGCCGTAGGGCTTGGAGTAAACGGGATACACCCCGTCGGCGAAGAGGGTGACCCTGTGCCGGGGGAGGTCCAGCACGTCCCCGGCGGCGCCCAGGCGCAGCGTGACCGGGAGCGGGCTCGGCAGGCTGACGTACGTGACGTCGGGCCCGAGGTTGGTGGCGGTGAAACCGAGCCTAAGGGCGTTCAGCGGCTGGTACGAAAGCCCCAGGTCGAAGGCGACGGTCGAGGTGGTCACGTCGTCGATGCGGGAGTAGACGTAGTTCACCGTCGCTCCGGCGCCGAAGCCCTGGAACAGCTCTACGCCGTAGGATACGCCGGCCGCCAGGTCCGCCGCCGGGAATTCGCCCGTGGGCACGCCGTCCTCGTCGTAGCCCTCGAGGGTGCCAAAGGAGATGTAGCGGGCCGCGATGGCGATGCTCCCACCCTCGCCCCCGGATATCGGGAAGGCGTAGGCCCCGAACTCGAGGGTGAGGTCGGCCAGGTACTCGTCGTGGGTGAAGGTGACGGCGTTGCGGCGGTTCTTCGACAGCAGCGCCGGGTTAAGGACCGCGGCCTCGGCGTCCCGGGCGTCGGCGACGAAGGCCTCCCCGAGCGCCAGGGACCGCGCCCCGACCCCGAGCCTCAGGAACGGAAAGCAGGCCGTTCCGGCGTCCTCCTCGGCGGCCATCGCGGCCATCGTCGTCAACAGAACCGCAAAAACAAGTAAGCGGGTTTTCATCGTTACCTCCCGAACTTCCACATCTCTATTATAGGAGATAATCAGTCACGAGACCAGGGTTAAAAGGCCCGCCTGAAAAGGCTTGCTTAGCCGGCGACGAGCTCCCAGAAGCGGTCGCCGTAGATAATCCAGGCCGCGCCGAGGCGTATGACGACGGGCAACAGGGCCAGGGACAGCGCCTGGGCGACGCCCAGGTGCAGGCCGCGGTACGCCCCCACGGTTATATACACCAGGCTCAGGGCCAGGACCAAGAGCGGCCCGAAGACGGGGATGAAAAGGGTGAGGTAGGCCGTGGCGCCGTAAGCCGCGACGCGCAGGACGTCCCGGAACGGGAGTCGATTCCGGTACAGCCGACCCAGGCCGAAGAGGGCGGCGGCGTCGAGGAGGAGGAGCGCGGCCAGCCCCGGCGCGTTGAGCGCGACCTGCCAGGGGAAAGGCGCGCCTTCGGTGCCGCCCCCGACGAGCCAGGTTGCACCGAGGGTCAGAATCACCGAGGCCAGCAGGATGATTCCGGCGTAGAGGTAGGCGTACCAGGCACCCCGCCCGTGGGGCATCCCGCCGAAAAATCTCTCCGGTCCGCGGAGAACGCCCCAGAGTATTTTAAAGAAACCGCCCACGCCCCGTTTGCGTTCCCAGAGGGCCGCCGGGTTGTCGCTCCCCATTCCCGCGCAGACCGCGCACACCCCGTCCGCGCCCGCCGAGGCGCACTCGGCGCACAGAAAATCCCCGCAGTGCCGGCATCCGGCGACGGCGGGGCGTTCGGGGTGGTTCACGCAGTGCCCGGGCAGCGACCGGTTGCCGCTCAACGGGTCTTGGTCGGAACGCCGGTCCCGGCGGGCCCGGCCGGTTTCGACTTCCGGGTCGCGTACTTTGCGATGAACTCCTCGACCATGTTGCGGGCGACGTCGTCGGGGTGCTGCACGGGCGGGGATTTCATGAAGTAGGCCGACGGCCCTTCGAGAATGCCGCCCACGCCCGAATCCAGGGCCAGCTTTACGCAGCGGACGGCGTCGATGACCACGCCGGCCGAGTTGGGCGAATCCCAGACCTCCAGCTTGAGCTCCAGGTTCAGCGGCACCGAGCCGAAGGCCTCGCCCTCGAGGCGGATGTGGGCCCACTTCCGGTCCTGGAGCCAGGGGACGTAGTCCGAGGGGCCGATGTGGATGTTGTCGTCCCCGGGGTGTTGGGAGATGTTGCTCGTAACCGATTGGGTCTTGGAGATACGCTTGCTCTCGAGGCGCTCCCGCTCGAGCATGTTGAGGAAATCGGAATTGCCCCCGACGTTGAGCTGGCTGGTGCGCTTCAGGGATACCCCGCGGTCCTCGAAAAGCTTGGCCAGGATGCGGTGGATGATGGTGGCCCCGACCTGGCTCTTCACGTCGTCGCCGATGAGGGGGAGTCCCTTGGCGGCGAAATGTTTGTGCCACTCGCCGGTGGATGCGATGAAGACCGGCACGCAGTTGACGACGGCCACGCCGGCCTTGAGAGCCTCCTCGATGTAGAAGCGGGTGGCCTTCTCGCTGCCCACGGGCAGGTAGTTGAGCAGAATTTCGGCGCCCGACTCCCGCAGGGTTTCGGCAACGTCCACCGGCTCGCCCTCGGCCAGAGGGACTATATCGCGGAGGTACTTCCCGATGCCGTCGAGGAGGGGACCCTGGCGGACTTGAGTACCGGAGGGGGGCGGTTCGGCGAAGCGGAAGGTGTTGTTGGGCGCGGCGAAGATGGCCTCGGAGATGTCGCGGCCGACCTTGTGGGCGTTCACGTCGAAGGCCGCCACGAAGCGGATGTCCCGGACGTGGTATCCGCCCAGGTTGACGTGCATCAGTCCGGGCACCAGCGCGTCGTCCGGCGCATCCCGGTAGTACCGGACGCCCTGGATGAGGGAGCTGGCGCAGTTGCCCACCCCGACAACGGCAACTTTCACCTCGCCGGCCATCAGGGCGCACCCCCTTGTTCTGCAATCGAAAGGTACATTAAACCGGGGTCACTCCCCGCCCTTCGCGTCGGTCTCCGACAGCCTCGCCAGGGTGTACGCGAGACGGCGGAGGGCGGTGCAGAATGTCCCCACCGCAAGGATAATAACACAAATCCTCAGTGCAGTATAACCCGCGAAGGCGCCGATTAAAAGTAGCACCATCCGCTCCGGTCGCTCCCAGAATCCGACCCCGCACTCCACGTCGAGACTCTCGGCGCGGGCCTTGGCGTAGCTTACCGAAAATGAGCCGACCAGCGCCGCCAGGGTGAACGCCAGGTAGAGCCAGTCCCCCTGCCGCGCCGTGAGGTACGCGATTCCGGCCAGGACCGCCCCGTCGGCCCAGCGGTCGGTGAAGCTGTCCACGAAGGCCCCGCGCCTGGATTCCAGCCCGCGGAGCCGGGCCACCTGCCCGTCGGTCATGTCGAAGAATCCGGCGAGCAACAGAAGCCAGGCGGCGCCCGAGAGGTCGCCCAGGGCGAAGAGTAATCCGGAGCCCAGGCTCGCCAACAGGCCGCAGAGGGTCAGGGCCGTCGGCGAAACCTTCAGCCCGGACAGAAGCCGCGCCGGCCACCCGAATAGGAACCGAAAGGCCCCCCGCAGCCATTCACGCCAGAATACCATTCCGCCTAGAGCAGCTTGGCAATCAGGTCGGCGGTGCGGCAGGAGTAACCCCACTCGTTGTCGTACCAGCTCATGACCTTGGCGAAGGTGCCGTAGCTCTTGGTGTACTCGGAGTCGAAGATGGAGCTGGCGGGGTTGCCGGTGAAGTCGCTGGAGACGAGGGGCTCCTCGCAGTAAACGAGGATGCCCTTGAGGGGTCCTTCCGCGGCCGCCCTGACCGCGCCGTTAATCTCGTCGACCGTGGCGGAGCGCTTGAGCTCCACGACGAGGTCCACCAGAGACACGTCGGGGGTGGGAACCCGCACGGCTATTCCGTCGAGCTTCCCGGCCAGGTCGGGCAGGACCAGGCCCACCGCCTTGGCGGCGCCGGTGGTGGTGGGAATAATGTTCATCGCCGCCGCCCGCGCCCGGCGCAGGTCCTTGTGCGGCAGGTCGAGTATACGCTGGTCGTTGGTGTAGGAGTGGATGGTGGTCATCAGGCCGCGCTCGATGCCGAAGGACTCGTGGAGCACCTTGGCCACGGGGGCCAGGCAGTTGGTGGTGCAGCTCGCGTTGGAGATGATGTGGTGCCTGGCGGGGTCGTAGGCGTCGAAGTTGACGCCGAGGACGACGGTGATGTCCGGTTCCTTGCCGGGGGCGCTGATGACTACCTTCTTGGCTCCGGCCGCCAGGTGCTTACCGGCCCCGGCCCGGTCGCGGAAGAGGCCGGTGGATTCGAGCACCACGTCCACGCCCATCTCGCCCCAGGGCAACTTCGCCGGGTCCCGTTCCGCGAGCACGCGGATTCGGTCGCCGTCTACCACCAGATGGTCTGCGTCGATGGAAACGTCGGCGGCGTAGGTGCCATGGACCGAATCGTGCTTCAGCAGGTGCGCCAGCGTTTTCGAGTCGGTGATATCGTTAATCGCGACGATTTGGTAGTCGTACCGGCCGCGGGCGTAGCGCAGGAGCGAGCGCCCAATCCGTCCGAATCCGTTGATGGCGACTTTCATAAATTTCCCCCTTCAGCGTTGGACCTCCGTCGTTCGTCCGAGGAGGCTTTCGGCGCCCGTTAAAAGTTCCGTGGAGCGCAGCCGGATGTCGAAGTGGTATTCGACGAGCGAAAGCGAAATCCTGAGCGCGTCCTTTAAAACGTCGGCGGCGTGGCGACCCTTGAGAACCGCCCGGCGCTCGAGCCCTTCGAGGAGCCGGACCCCGCCCGCGTTGAGCGGCAGGCATCCCTCGCGCCTGTGCCGGCGGCAGAAAACACGACCGCCCGCCACGTCCACCGCCGCCCCGCCGCCCAGGTCGTCTTCGCAGGCGGCGCAGCGGGAGAAATCGGGCCACAGCCCCTGGGCCCGCATCAGCCCCTTGAAGAAAAAGAGCGTCACCGGACGGGGGTCCACTCCGCCCTCGAGCAATTCGAGCGCGGTCCGCAGGAGCTGGTAACAATTCTCGCCCGCGGCCAGGGCGACCTCGGCCAGGGTGCCGGCGTGGAGAAAGAGCCGCCAGTCGCTCCCGATGCGGGAGGCGCTGGAAAGAACGTGGGCCTCGGACAGGAAGTCGAGCTCGCGGCCCTCCTTCCGGTAGATAAGAGCCTCGATGACCCGGTAGGCCGCCGTTCCGCCGGCCAGACGGCTCTTGGGTCGGCGGGCCCCCTTGGCCACGGCGCGGATGACTCCCAGCTTCGGCGTGAGGAGGGTGACTATTTTTTCCGTGTCGCCCAGGGGACGGGCCGCTAAGACGAGGGCCTCGGTCTTAAAGAGCGGCATGCCGAACCTGGTCGTTCCCGGCTGTGGGTGGAAATGAAAGAAAGCAACCGGCTGCTCACCCGGGGAGCCGGACGATTCCGGCCGACCCGTCGTCGGTGAATGCGGTGGTCGGGTGGTGCCGGGAAGGAGACTTGAACTCCTACAGGGTTTCCCCCACATGGCCCTCAACCATGCGCGTCTGCCAGTTCCGCCACCCCGGCACCGGCGGTGAATCACTGCGCTGTCGCAGACACGGCGGCAAGAGTATAGTCGAGGGCGTTTTGCTAGTCAACCCTCCGGTGGCCCCTGGACCGCCCTTGCGGGCCGGCCCGAAAAGGGTTACCATGTCGGAGGTGTCCTAAAATCCCAAACCCCGGGAGGAATCATGGCGGTATTTGCCGGGGCATAGCTCGCTTCGCTCGGTTTATCTGTGGTAAATGCGGTCACGTGACGAAGGAAGTGCGCTGCTGCCCGAAGGTCTGCCCCAAGTGCGGAGCCCCGAAAGAGGAGTTGAAGAAGAAGTAGCGGAAGCCCGGACGGTCGGGCGCAGGGAGGTATGAGATGCACGGCGTGTGTCATTTCGATATTCCGACGAAAAACCCCGCGAAGCTCGCCCCCTTCTACCGGGACGTCTTCGGGTGGAAGACGGAGGTCAGCCGGGGTTACCACATGTTCCGTCCCCCGAACAGCATCACCGGCGGCCTGGATACGAAGGTCGAAGCTCCGGTCATCTACGTCGAGGTGGCGGACATCCCCGCCAAGCTGACCGAGGTCGAGCGGGCCGGCGGTAAAACCGTCACCCCCAAGACGCACATCGGCGAGGGCTTCGGCTATTACGCCTATTTCACCGACATCGAGGGGAACGTCATCGGCCTGTGGAGCCAACACTAGAGGGAGGGTGATGCTCGAATCCGGAGGGTATTGCGGAATCGACTGTGACGCCTGTCCCGCCCTTCTGGCCACCCGGAAGGGCGACAAGGCGGCCCTGGCGGAGGTCGCGGCCGAATGGTCGAAGTTGTACGGGGGGGACATCCCCCCCGAGAGCATCCCCTGTGCCGGTTGCTTTGCCCGACCGCCGCAGCCCACGGGGTGCCACGCCCACGAGTGCGGCATCCGGACCTGCGCCATGGGGCGGGGCGTGGACACCTGCGCCGAGTGCGCGGATTACGCCTGCGACCGGCTCGCCGGGTTCCTCGCCGCCGTGCCCGAGGCCCGGGTCAACCTGGAGGCCCGCCGGAAAGGTTAATCGCCGCGGCGGCGCGGTTCCGAACGGAAGGCGGTGAATATATGCTCAAGCACGGTGGTTTCTGCGGCCTGGACTGCGACGCCTGCCCGTCCCTGGCCGTCGGGATGGGTGATAAAATGGTCGGGGAGGGGGGTATCCCCTGCGGCGGCTGTTTCGCCGGGCCATCGGACGCGCCGGGGTGCACCTTCGAGGATTGCCGGATTCGTTCCTGCGCCCTGGAGATGGGCGTACCGAACTGCGCCGCGTGCGACCGGTACGTCTGCCCGATGCTCGAGGAGTTCTTCCGCTCCTTCCCCGGCGGAGAAGAGGCGAGGATAAACCTGGATTCCGACTCCGCCGCCGCGGATACCCGCCGGAAGGCCTGACCTTCTCTTGAAAAAGCAGACCGACCCCTCGGGGTCGGTTTTTTTAATCAATGGACGGTTAATCCTTCGGGCGCGCCGAGGATAATTCGAGGAGCTCGAGCCACTGCCCGAACAGCTCGTCGGAGTCCAGCTCGTTTCCGTCGTAGAGGTGGGCCAGAGCCAGTCCCGACGTGACGGCCAGCGTCAGGTCGGATAACGCCTCGGCCCGACGGAGCGGTATGCCGGGGTAGTTCCGCTGAAGGGCGTTCAACAGGAGCGCGCGGAGTTGGCGGTGTCCCTTGAGCAGGGCGTCCCTGGCCGTTCCGCCGAAGCGGGAGTCCAGGAGGAACTCGACGGTGCGCGCCCGGCTCCTGGCGTAACCGGCGAAATCGCTGAAAACGGCGTACCCGAAGGCGACCATGCCGTCCACGCCGTCGGCCGCGGTCTCGAGGGCCCGTTCGAATCGCTCGGTCAGGTCGGCCGCCTCGAGCCGCCACAGCGCCCGGAGCAGGTCGTCCTTGCCCCGGAAATGGTCGTACACCGACGCGGGCGCCAGGCCGCCGGCCCGCGCGATGTCGCGCATCTTAAGCTCGCCCACCGACCGGTGCTCCAGGAGACTCCGGGCGGCGCCGAGAATCCGCATCTGGGTCTCGGTGAAGGCTCCCTCGGTCATGTGCCACCTGCCTTTGAGATGCCGACCCGCTCAATCGTATATGTCCACGCCCGTGCCCTGGGCCTCGGGAAGTAAGTAGCGGCGCAGGATGTCGGCGATGGGGATGCGGGGGATGGTGAACTCGGAGAGGTCTATAAAGCTGGTGAAAAGGGACAGCAGGGAGAAGCCGGTGTCCACGACGCGGATTTTCAGCGTCATGCGCTGGTTCTTCAGGTCCATCGTGACCAGGTCCGGCTGCTTCTGCAGGCTCCCCAGCAGGCCGCGGACCTGGGTGATGGAGGGGTTGGTGCCCTCGGGGTCCAGGAACAGGAGCATCTTGTCCAACACCTGTTTGCCGATGCGGGTGATGTTGGCGGACCCCTCTAGGTCGAACCGGGTGATGATGTCGTCGAAATCCGCGCCGCTTCCGCTCAGGCGGAGGTCCCCGTTGATTTCCGCGCCTTCCGTCGGCTCGACGCCCTCGATGAGGTAGCCCACGTTCACGTCGCTGAACTCGAGCTGGAGGCTGAAACTCGGAACCACGTCGGTCAGCAGGAGGTTGAGCCGGCCCACCAGGCTGCCGCCCAGGGCCTTCGCCGCCAGGCGCCAGATGTGCAGCCCGCCGCCGGTGACGCCCCAGGTGAGCTCGAGGTCGTTCACCCGCATCTCGGGCATCCCGGCCCCGGTCAGGCGGACCTCGTCGATGGTCAGGTCGGGGGGCGGGGTGAAGGGGGCCAGGAGCTCGTACCGGCGCTCACCGAAGGGCGACGGACGCTCCTCGGAGGTCCCGGGCAGCGGGAGGGGCGCGCTGAGGACGACCTTGTTGTCGATGGGCAGCTCACCCTCGATGCCGGTGACCGAAAGGACGCCCCCCTGCCTTACGCTTATCTGGTGGAACCGGAGCCGCCCGGTGATTTGCATCGGTTTCGGTCCCTGCACCGGTCCGCGCAGGGCGAGCTCCAGGCTCACCTGGCCTTCCACGTCCGCCATCCCCGCGCTCACCTTCAGGGGTTGGCCGATTCTTCCCGCCCTTCCCTGCAGGTTGAGGGCCGCGATGGGCGTTCCGAGGAGGTCGGAGACCGCCCCGTTCCCGGTGAGGCTCAGGTCCAGCGAATCGACGCCGGCCTCAATTTTCTCGAACCCGATTTCCTCCAGCCCCAGCAGGCGGCCTTTGAAAGCCAGCGTCACCCCCTGGACGGTCACGGGCAGGTCGGTGAGGACGACGTCGGCCACGGCGGCGTCCAGCTCCAGCTCCCCGTCGCCGGAGTTGAAATCGAGGGCGAGGTCGGCGTTGATGCCGTCGGCGCTCCCCTGGGGAAGGCCGACCGAGACATCGGTCAGCTCCACGTCGAGGTGAGTCCGGAGCGAGCGGGCCAGGACGAGGGGGTCGGGGTCGTCCAGCGCACCCGGCGCCAGCTCGACCCATCCCCGGATGCGGGCCTCTCCGACGGGCTTCACCGGCGGCAGCTCGACCATCCCGGACGGGATGAGGCCGAGCGCCCGGTCGAGATTGACCACGAACTCGTCGAGCCTGGCGGAGACACCCCCCCGGCCGAAGTCGTTCACCGTTGCGTCGCCGCGCCAGTGGAGCGCGTCGCCCAGGTCCACCCGCATCCCCTCGAGGGTGACGTTTCCGGCGTTCAGGTCGGCCGCCAGCGACCCCTCGACGGAGACGCCGTCTAGCGACACGGGGCCGGGAAGCCCCATACCCGCGACCCGCAACGTCCCCAGATTCATCCGGAGCCCCTCGGCGATGAAGCGGCTGTTCGATAAATCGGCGGAAAACGTCCCGTCGACGGCGAGGTTGCTTGCCAGGAGGGGGCCGGGCTCACCGGTGCTCGACAGATGACCGGCTCTTAGGGCCACCTTGAGCCCCGTGGCGGAAGGCCCGGCCAGGTCCACCGTTCCGTTCGCCGAGAGCGTCAGGTTGCCCGCCGAGTAGGGACCCAACTCCGCGCTCAGGATGGCGAGGTCCGCCGCCAGGTCCACCGCGGGCCGCGGGTCGTCGAGCTCCACGAGGGTCTTGAGGGCGAGGGTGCCGTTCAGGCCCACCACGCGGGCCGGACCGTCGGGAAGCGTCATCCCGCCCTCGACCTGGGCCAGGTCGAGCTCGGCCTCGACGTACGCCGTCCGGGGCGCGAAGGATTCGTCCAGGCGCACGTCCAGGCCCACCGCGCCGGAAACTCCGCCCGAAGCGACGATATCCGGCAGAATGGCTGAAAAGTCCCGGGCCAGGGGACCCAGCTCGGCCTTCTCCACACCGAGCTTCACGGTCGCCCGGGGCTCTCCGCTCAGCGTCGCCGCCGCCTCCAGTCCCAGACAGAGGTAGTCGCCCAGGGTCAGCCGTCCCCCGGTCACGTTGACGCCCAACGTAGCCAGGTCGGCGTCGAAGGCGCCCCGGAAGGTGAGCGCTCCCGCGGGAGCGAACTCCAGGGGGGCGGAGAGGTTGACTCCCGAGGCGGCGACATAGAAATCGCCCGAAACCGCCGTGGCCTGGAGCGGGTCGCCGGGGACGGTGAGGTCCAGCTTCAGGCTCAATTCGCCTATACGCCCCGCCGCCGCCGGGTTTTCCGCCGGGCCCAGGCGCAGGCTCACCGGGCCCGGTTCCTTTCGGATTGCCAGAAGCACCGGTCCGGGATTGCCGGTGTCGAATTCCCCCAGGACCAGGGACAGGCCCCCGAGGTGGGCCGCGATGTCGTCGGAGACCGTTACGTCCAGCTCCTGGATGGACAGGCGCCGGAGCCGGACGTCCACCGGCAGGGAGTCCCAGGTGAAGGGCGGTTTCTCCTCCTCGCTGGGCGCCACCAGGTGCTCGACGTTCCAGCCCAGGCCGGGAATCTCGATGAGGTTGACTTTCACGCCCCGGGCCTCGACCACGTCCAGGCTGACCCGGTTGTCGGCGAGGAGCGCCCCGAGGTCGTAGTGGAGTACGAACTCGTCGAGCCGCACGGCCGGCGCCCGGTCGAACTCCGCGCTGGAGAGAACCGTGAGGTCCCGTACGACCAGGCCGGTCAGGGGCGAGATGAAGACGGGGCCGACGGTCACCTCGCCCTGGAGGGACTCGTTGACCAGCCCCAGCACCAGCTCCCTGAGCTTTTCTTCGGGGTAGAGGATGCGGAAGACGAGGGTGGCAATGACGACGAGGGTCGCCACCCCGGCGAAGACGCCGACGAGGGCCTGGGCCGCCCAGCGGCCGATGATATTGGCGGTTTTCGACACCCGTTCGCCGTCCCGCGCCGTTTTACCCACGCACACTCAGACCCTTTATTGTACCTGATTCGCCCCGGTCGAGAAACGGGGCCGCGGGCTTTTGTAAAAGAATGAATTTATTATTGAGAAGATGTTTCATTTAGGCTATAATTACCGATGCAACGACTTGGTTATGCGTTGAACGTTTCGTTGAACGAAATCGGATTGATAACAAAGGGGTTAAGATGAGAAGGCTGATTATCCTGCTCGCACTCGTTTCCGCCGTGTCCGCCGCCGAGTACGCCGTGGACATTTCCGGATTCGCCTTCGACCCGGTCACGCTCACCATCATGGAGGGGGACACCGTCACCTGGACCAACCTGGACCAGGTCGCGCATACCGTCACCGCGGACGACATGTCCTGGGATTCGGGCAATCTCGCCCACGGCGAATCCTGGTCCCACACCTTCGACATATCCGGCACATGGGACTACCACTGCTCCATCCATCCCACGATGACCGGAACCGTCATCGTGGAGGCCTCGAGCGACGTGGAGCAGGGCAGTTGGGGGGCGGTCAAGGAACTGTTCAACTAAACGTCGCGTCCCCGCCCGCCTCTGCACGTTGCACCCCGGCGCCCGACGGAAAACCGGTAAAAACCTCCCCGGCCCCGCCTCTGGCGCCGGGGTCCCCTTTTCTGCTATAGTCATACCGTGCATCCGACGCCGGAGGCCACGTTGCGGGCGACCCTCCTCCTGTTCCTCCTCTCCTGCGCAGCCTGGGCCATGCCCGGCATGCCGCCGGAGCTCTACGACTACTACGGATTGACACAGCCGTACACCTTTGCCGAACCGGAACGCCCCGACGGCGTGGACCATCCCTCCCCGGTTCCCCCCGCGGCCAACCTCACCGTCCGACCCCTCATCCTGTTGGTGGATTTCGACGACCAGCCGGCCGACAAGGACATCCACCCGCCGCTGGAGTACGGGAAGATAATCTTCCGCCGCAATCAGGAGCCGGGCACCTTCACCGACTACTGGAACGAGGTGACCGGCAGCCGCGTCCGCATCGTGGGCGACGAGGAATCGGACGTGGATTCGGCCTGGATTCGCGTCAGCGGAACCGACGACTCCGGCCACGAGCTGGATTACGCCTATTTCACCAACGGGCGGTACGGCTTCGGCGACTACCCGCGCAACTCCCAGGGGATGGTGCGCTACGCCCTGGTCGCTGCGGACCAGCGCATCAACTTCGCCGATTACGACAACGACGGCCCCGACGGCATCCCTCGCTCCGCCGACCCCGAACACTCCGACGATGACGGCTACGTGGACGCGCTGTTCGTCGTTCACGCCGGCTGGGGGGCCGAGCAGAGCCGCGACCCGGGGAACATCTGGAGCTGCAAATGGGACCTGGAATCCAACGGCGGTCCCGGGTCTTTCGTCACCGACGACGGGGTTCGGATTAAAAATTTCATGGTCGTGCCCGAGGAGCTTCTGGACAACGCCGACGACGGCAACGAGCTTCTGGTGACCATCGGCGTGTTCTGCCAAGACTTCGGGTACACCCTCGGCCTGCCCGCGCTCTATGACACCACCCCGAACCGCTGGGACGCCGACTCCTACGGCATCGGTTACTGGGGCCTGATGGGCTACGGCGCCTGGACGGGAATTGTGGCCTATCCCCAGCGCGTCCCCCTTCCCGGTAACTGCCCGGTGCACCCCTGCGCCTGGAGCAAGTACTACGCGGGCTGGGTCTCGGTGACCAACGCCACCCAGGGCCGCAACCAACCGCACGCCGTCTACCGGGCCGAAAGCTCGGCGCCGCCCGACGCCACCCGGTTCCTGCGCATCACCGTCGCCGGACCGGAGGAGTACTTCCTGCTGGAGAACCGCCAGCAGGTGGGCTTCGACCGCGGCCTGTCGTATCTGGAGCACATCAACCCCGAAGACCCGACGCCCTGTGACGGCCTGCTCATCTGGCACATCGACGAGCGGGTCATCGAGGCCAACCTTTCCGGAAACACCGTCAACGGGAACAAGCTGCACAAGGGCGTGGACCTGGAGGAGGCCGACGGCTACAACGACCTGGACTTCCGGGTGAACCTGGGCGATGACGGGGACCCCTTCCCGGGAAAATTCTCCAGGCGGGAGTTCGGCCCCGATACCTCGCCCGATTCCCTTCCCTACGGCTCCAGCGAATCCACCTGCTACATCGAGCGCATCTCGGATTCGGGCAACCCCATGACCCTCTACGTGACCAGCATCCGCAACCCGCTGACCCGGGGGGTTATGGCGGGGCCCAATCCGTACTACCCCGAGACCGACGACCACCTCACCTTCTTCTTCCAGTTCGGCATCCGGGTTACCGTGCGCATCTACACCCTGTCCGGGGACCTGGTGCGCACCATCGGCGAGGACGAGGTGGACGAGGCATTCGGGCAGGCGGCCTGGTACGGGGACAACGACGACGGGAACCAGGTGGCCACGGGCCTCTACTTCTTCACCGTGGATTCGGGCTCCTACCACGTGGGCCACGGCAAATTCACCGTCATCCGCTGAAAGGGACCGGCATGCGCAGAGTGACGGCGGTCATTTTGGTTCTGGCGTCGGTGGTCTCGGCCGGCGGCGGTCCGGGCACCGTGGGGGCCGATTTCCTCCGCCTGGGAATCGGCGCCCGGCCCATGGCGCTCGCCGGGGCCTACACCGCCATTTCGGACGACGTCTTCGGCATGGCCTCCAATCCCGCCGGACTGGCCCAAATCATCAATGCCGAGCTGGGTTCCTACTACGCCAACATCATCGGCGACGTGCACCACGGCTGGATTGGATTCACCCACGACATCAGCGACATGTGGAGCTACGGCGTGGAGCTGAACATGGTCTACGCGGCCGAGACCCGCCGGGATTCCTACGGCGACCCCATCGGGACCTACAGCGTGGGATTGGGCACCCTGGGCGGGGCCATCTCCATCGAGCCGCTCCCCGGCTTTTCGCTGGGAATCTCCGGGCACTACGTCATGCAGAAGTACGACCAGGAGGTCGGCCAGGGCTTCGCCGGCGATTTCGGCCTCCTCTACCATACCCGGTTCAACGGCCTCCGGGTGGGCCTGGTGGTGGAGAACCTGGGCCCCAAGGTGAAGTTCCAGGAGCTTTCCGAGTCCATGCCCATGGGGGTCCGCGTCGGCCTCGGCTCGAGCATGTTCCAGCAGACGCTCACCGTGACCGGCGACTTCGGCCTGGGCTTCGAGGGGACGATGGAGGCCTGCGTCGGGGTGGAGTGGGAGGCGGTCAAGGGCGTGTCGTTCCGCGCCGGTTACGACATCTTCGGAGACTTCGACTCCTGGTCCGGCATCTCGCTGGGAATCGGCCTGGACGCCCTGTCCGGCCTGATGGTGGGTGAGCTGGACTACGCCTTCGTGCCGCAACTTCCCATGGGCTACGTCCACCGCGTCAGCTACACGCTGAAGTTTTAATCAATTCGGTGTGTGCGCGGGTGACGGGTGGAATCGGCTATCCCCTCCACGTGCGACCGTATGGCTGTGGGGTGATGTGTATGTCGCGGCGGGGGCAGGAGTCCCCGCCCTACGTTTAGAATAGCGCAATTGCCCGTAGGGGCGACCGTGCA
>CAYTCV010000004.1:66155-86826 GCA_964436465.1 uncultured bacterium | reverse complement strand
TGTGGGCGAGACGGGCCAGACCACGGCGTTCCAGGTGGACGACTCGGACGTGCCCCGGATATCCCTCGACCCGGTCACCGGCGAGCTCACCGCCGAGGTGACAATCTCCTTCAACCTCGAGGACCGGGAAGGCGACCCGTGCAGCCTGAAGGCGGAGTTCTCCACCGACGGTTCGACCTGGAAGCCGGCCGACGTGACCGGTCAGACCGAAGACGTGAGGCCGGGGCGGGGCCAGCTCATCTGGAACTCGGCCGGCGACCTGGACCGCGTGGACCTCGAGAAGGCGTACTTCCGCATCACACCGTCGGACAACGACACCGGCGAGCCGGCCCAGACGGGTCCGTTCCGCCTGGACAACTCGGAGCCGCCGCTCATCGACCTGGACACCCCGTCCGGGGAGCAGACCGGCGCGGTATCCATTGGGTACAACGTTTCCGACCGCGAGGGCGACGCGGTGAGTCTGGTCGTCGAGTACAGCCTGGACGGCGGCTCGAGCTGGAAACCGGCGACGGTGACCGAATCGACCGCCGGAATCAAGCCCGGCACGGGCAAGCTGACCTGGCGGAGCGATACCGACGCGCCCGGCGTGGACGTGAACGCGGCGATGCTTCGGGCCACGCCCTCGGACAACGACGAGGGGACCTCGGGTCAGACGGGCATATTCCCGCTGGACAACAATCAGCCGCCCACGGCGTCGGTGACCGTTCCGTCGGGCGTGCTCACCGGCCCCGTCGCGGTTACGGTCACGCCCAAGGACGCCGAGGGCGACCCGGTGGACTGCGACCTGGAGTACGACGCGGGTGCGGGCTGGACGCCGGCGAGCTACGCCGGAAGCCTGAGTGGAATAACCGGCCCCGTCACCGTCACCTGGGACGCCCCGGGACAGCTCGGAGCCGTGGCGGCCACAGGCAAGCTGCGCGTCATCCCCGCCGATAACGACACGGGTGAGCCGTCCGAGACGAGCTTCAGCGTGGACAACACTCCGGCGCCTCCACCGGAGCCGGAGCCGGAGCCCGAGCCGGAGCCCGAGCCCACTCCGGAATCTCCGCCGACGCCCTAGGGATTCGATGCGTAAAATTCCTCTGCTTCTCATTTTGATGCTGACCTGCGGGGCGCTCGGTGCACCCCGCGTGGTCGCACTGCCTCTGGAGAACGAGGGGCTGCCCCAGGACTCCTGGTATCTCATGGGACTGACCGAGTCCCTGTCCTGGCGGCTGAACGAGTCGAACTCCGCCGTGGGCCTCGACTGGCGCTCCCTGCACCAGGCGCTTCAGGCGCTCCAGATGGGGCGCCAGCGTAGTTTCAGCGAGGAGGACCTGGAGAGGATTCTGGAGTACCTCAAACCGGACTACTACCTCCGGGGTTCCTACCTCATCGAGCAGCCCGAGGACCCGTTGGGCGACGTGCGCTACTCGGTGGAGGTCGCCTGCCTGACATTCCCGGAAGGCCGGGAATGCTTCAACATCCGCTTTACGGGGGTGGACATCTTCGCCATCGAGGTGGAGATTTACAAGGAAGTCCGTCTGGCCATCGGGGAGCCCCTGACGGAGGAGGGGCTGAAAGAGGCCCAGAACCTGATAACCGATGACGCCGTGGCCTACCGGTGGTACTGCCGGGCCGTGAGCACCGTGGCCAACCCGGCGCAGCAGGCCGACTACCTCATCGAGGCGCTAAAGCTCAACCGAGGTTTTTTAACGGCGCGGAGAGAGCTGGCCCGGGCGTACCTCCAGTCCGGTGACACACCGCATGCGCTGAGCGAAATCCTCAACGTTCTGCGCGAGGCGCCCGACGATTGCTGGGCGCTCAAGTATTACGGGGACATCCTCGACGCCCTGGGCGAGGGCGGCAAGGCCATGCGCATCTACCGCCGGGCCGGGATGGCCGACGAGCGCGAGTGGAGGCTCCACCTGGAACTGGCCTGGACGCTGGAGCAGAAGGGGTCGTACACCCTGGCCGAGAAGTCGTTCGACAAGCTGCTGGTGAAGGACAGCCGGTTCTACGAGGCCTACCGCGGACTGGCCGTCATCCTCTTGAGCCGGGGGGATTACACCGAGGCGCTGGACCTCCTGGAGCGGGCGCGCAGCCTCGGCGAGGGTTTTCCCGAATACCACAACCTCCTCGGCCGGACATATATCTACAACGGGCGGTTCGAGGATGCCGTGCGCGAGCTGCAGGTTGCGGTAAACCTGGCCCCGAGGAACGGCGAGTACGCCTACGACCTCGGTTTCGCCTACTACCGGGCCGGAGATACCCGGATGGCCGACGAGTGGTGGAGGACGGCATCGCTCCTGGGTTACAGCCACGAGACGGAGATGGAGTAGTGGGCGCGCAGAGCATGACCGGCTACGCCGTGGGGCGCTGGTCGGAGGGTGACGACCTCCTCGTCCTCGAGGCCCGGAGCGTCAACGGCAAGCACCTCTCGGTCAAGCTCCGCCTGCCGTCGTCGTTGTCCGCCTTCGAGCAGCGGCTCACGAATCTGATTAAGGAGAAGGTCGCCCGGGGCAGCGTCACCCTCAGCTGTCTCGAATTCTCCGGATTTGCCGATGCCGCGGCGGCGCCGAAGGTGAACCTCGACCTGGCGCGGGGGTACATCGAGGCGGCCGCCTCCCTGCCCCCCGAGATTTCCCGGGACCTGACGGCCTATGAGCTTCTGCGCCTGCCCGGCGTCGTGAGCGAGCCCGAGGGCCGTCTCGACGCGGGGCGTCTGGAACGGGCGCTGGACGCGGCGGCCGGGGAGGCTCTGAACGGCCTGGCGGATTCTCGTCGCCGGGAGGGGGAGGAGCTCTCCCAAAAAATCGGCGCGATGCTTAACGAGCTTTCCGGAGGCCTGAAATCCCTGCGGTCCCTCGCCGATGCAGTTCCGCAAAAACTCCGCGCAACGATTGGGGAGCGGGTGTCCGAGCTGGCCGGAAACGTCCTGGACCGCGAGCGGCTGGAGCAGGAGGTGGCCTACCTGGCCGTCCGGGCCGACGTAACCGAGGAGCTGGACCGGCTGGAGGGGCACCTGACGGCGTTCCGGTCGGCCCTGGATTCTCCGGAACCCGAAGGGCGACGACTGGATTTCCTCTGCCAGGAGATGCTCCGCGAGCTCAACACCTGCGGCAGCAAGGCCGTCGGAACCGACATCACTCCTCTCGTGCTGGAGATGAAGGTCACCCTGGACCGGATTCGGGAGCAGGCGGCGAACATCGCCTGAAGGACTCGATGGATAAAACCCGCGGCATCCCCATCGTCCTATCGTCGCCCTCCGGCGGCGGCAAGACGAGCATCTACGTGAAGCTGGAGCAAAGGCACACCGAGTTCTTCTACTCTGTTTCGGCCACCACGCGTCCCCGGCGGGCCAACGAAGAGAACGGCGTGCAGTACCACTTCCTCGACGAGGCGGAGTTCATGCGGCGGCGGGACGCCGGGGATTTTCTGGAAACCGCCCGGGTACACGGTCACTGGTACGGCACCCCGCGCGGACCCCTGGAGCAGGCGCTGGGAAAAGGAATGGACGCGGTTCTCGACGTGGACGTCCAGGGGGGCGACTCCATCCGCCACATCTACGGGGCCGAAGCGCTGTTGATATTCATCGTCCCTCCCGACCTGGCGACGCTGCGGGAACGGCTGGTGCACCGCCGTTCCGAGGAGCCGGCCCTCGTCGAGAGGCGGATGGCGAACGCCCTGAACGAGCTCCGCCGCGCCCCCGGTTACGACTACATCGTGGTGAATGACGAGCTGCAACGGGCGGTGGACGAGGTGGAGGCCGTCATCACCGCCGAGCACCTCCGCAGCGTACGCCTGGCCGGTATTCTCGAAGAACGCTTCCCCGAGCTGGGGGATGGATAGATGAGACGCCTGTCGGTTCTCGTAATTTTCGCGGCGGCGGTCCTCCTGGTCGGCTGCGAGCCCGCCGAGCCGCTGCCCAATCCCATGGCCGACATCGAGGTCACCGGGTTCGCCTCGGGCCAGATTTACCCCGACGGCTCCACGGTGCCCCACGAGGACCGGGTGGTCATCGTCCACGGTACGGTTACCGACACCGACCCTCTGAACAGCCCGGACTACTGGGACGGGTACGTGGAAATAGTGCGCAACAAGAGCGAGTCCTACGTTTTATCGGACCCGGAGATGGGGCAGGTTTTCGACGACGAGGGCGCGGGGACGGAGCGCTGGGAGTTCTACCGGCGGGTCCGGCTCTTCAACAGTTGGAACACCCTGGAGATATACGTCCGCGCCTTCCCCGGGGGGACGGTCCTGGAGTATTCGCCCGTGGTGAGCCTTTCCGGTAACTGGAGCGCGGGGCGCGACCCGGTCATGTGCTCGGTGGAGTGGCCCGGGTCGGACCTGGCCAACCTCAACCTCCACCTGATTGATGACCTGGGCAACGACTGCTCCGAGGACGACCCCAACATCGGCGGGATGATTCTGGACGTCCCCGACTCGTACGGGTACGGCCCCGAGTACATCACCGCCACCGAGACCCGGCGGGCGACGTACCGGATTCTGGTCGAGTACGCGAACGATAACGGGCTCGACTCCCCGGTGAACTGCAAGGTCCACGTTTACGTCCGCGGTGCCGAGCTGTCCCAGAGCCCCTTTCGGCACACCTTCCAGCCCGACGACGCGGGCGGCGACCCCTGGGAGGTCACCGAGGTCGACTACTACCCATGAGAGCACGGTTCCATCGCTTCGCCGCCTCGTTCTTTATCGGGGTTCCCTTGGCCCCTTTTTTTGGCTTAAAATAACCGCCGCACCATCCAGCCGATACGACACCGGTTTGATGTCTCAGGAAGCGTGAGGACAATCATGCAGGTTTATCTGGACAACAACGCCACCACCCGGACCGCCCCCGAGGTCGTGGAGGCCATGCTCCCGTATTTCACGGAAATCTACGGGAACGCCTCGAGCTTCCACCAGTTCGGCCAAAAGGCGGCGAAGGGGATGAACGAAGCCCGGCAGTCCGTGGCCGATTTTCTGGGGGTCACCGCCGACGAAATCGTCTTCACCGGCTCCGGCTCCGAGTCGGACAACTATTTTCTCAAGGGGGTGGCGGCCCGCGAGGGTGAGGGACACCTGGTAACGAGCGCCATCGAGCACCCGGCGATTCTCCGCACGGCCCGATTCCTGGCCAAGAACGGCTTCGAGCTGACCGAGCTGCCCGTGGACGGCAACGGGGTGGTCAGCCCCGACGACCTCCGGGCGGCGCTCCGTCCCAACACGATTCTGGTCAGCATCATGCACGCCAACAACGAAATCGGGACGGTCCAGGACATGGCCGCGCTGGGCGCCGTCTGCCGCGAGGCGGGCGTCCCCTTCCACACCGACGCCGTCCAGGCGGTGGGCAAGCTCCCGCTCGACCTGAGCGAGCTGCCGGTGGATTACCTCTCCGCCTCGGCCCACAAGCTCCACGGCCCGAAGGGGGTCGGCCTGGCCTACCTGCGCCGGGGGTCGAAGGCGCCGTTCAACCTCATCCACGGCGGCCATCACGAGAAGCGGCGTCGGGCCTCCACGGAGAACGTGCCGGGCATCGTCGGTTTGGGGAAGGCCGTCCAACTCGCGTCCGCGGAAGATTACCACCGCGAAAAGCTCCTCTCCCTCCGCGCGAAACTGGAGGAGGGGATTTCAGCCATCCCCGAGGTCACCGTCCTTGCCCGGGAGGCGGAGCGTTTGCCGAACACCTCCAACGTGCTCTTCCACCGCCTGGAGGGCGAGTCCATCGTCATGAGCCTGGACTTCGAAGGAATTGCCGTCTCCACCGGCTCGGCCTGTTCCTCGGGCTCCCTGGAGCCCAGCCACGTCATCCTGGCGCTGGGCTACGACCACGCCCACGCCCAGGGGTCCATCCGCTTCTCCCTGTCTCGCTACACCACCGAGGAGGAAATCGACTACACGCTGGAGAAGCTTCCCCCAATCATCCACCGTCTGCGCAATATATCCGCCCTATGAAGAAGAAGAAGAAGGTTCCCCAGGCCACCGTCCACCGCCTCTCGCTCTACACCCGCTACCTGGGCGAGTTGGAGTCTCAGGGCGAGGACTACGTCTCCAGCGAGAGGCTGGGAGAGGGTGTGGGCACGAATGGGGCCCAGGTCCGCAAAGACCTGAGCTTCTTCGACCGCTTCGGCATCCCCGGCCGGGGCTACCCGGTGAGCTTCCTGCGCAAGCGGCTGGCGAACATCCTCGGTGTGGGGGACAAGGTGTGGCGGGTGGCGGTGGTGGGGGCCGGAAGGCTGGGGGCGGCGCTGGTGGGCTACAGTGTTTTCGAGAAGCAGAGCTTCCACTTCGTGGCCATCCTGGACAACGACCCGGCGAAAATCGGCGCGCGGGTCAACGGCCTCGAGGTCAGCGACATCAAAGACATCCGCGGAATCGTCGACTCGGAGAACGTGGAGGTCGCCGTCATCACCGTTCCCGCGCACAGCGCGCAACAGGTGGCCGACATGCTGGTGGAGGCTGGAGTGCGGGCCCTGTTGAATTTCGCCCCGGCCAAGCTGGACGTCACCCCGCAAATCGCGCTGCGCAACGTGGACCTGGCCGTCGAGTTGGAGGGACTCTCCTTCCACCTCATCAACCGCTGACAACCGACAGGGAGTATTCTTGGAGGAACGGTCCAACGTGCCGCTGGCCGATTTGGCCGCCGCCCACCGGGAGAACGCCGCCGCACTCGAGGGTGCCGCCGTAGAGGCTTTGCGCTCGGGGCGGTACATTCTGGGTCCCGAGGTGGCCGCCTTCGAGACGGAGCTGGCGGCCTATGCGGGAGTGGGACACGCCGTGGGCGTGGCCTCGGGCTCCGATGCCCTGCTCCTGACCCTGCAGGCGCTCGACCTGCCCCCGGCCTCCCGGGTGGTCACGACGCCGTTCACCTTTTTCGCCACGGTGTCCTGCATCGTCCGGCTCGGTCACCGGCCGGTGTTCGTGGACATAGACCCGGCGAGCTTCAACCTGGACATCGGTCGGGCGGCCGAGGCCGCCGCCGATTCCGAGGTGCGGGCGGTCATCGGGGTGGACCTCTACGGCGACCCGCTGGACTACGACGCGCTGCGCGGGGCCGTCGGGCGCGACGACGTGAAAATCGTCGAGGACGCGGCCCAGAGCTTCGGCTCGGAGCTGCGCGGGCGGAAGGCCGGCTCACTGGCGGACGCGGCCACCTTCAGCTTCTTCCCGGCAAAGAATCTGGGCGCCGCGGGGGACGGCGGGGCGGTGGTCACCGACGACGCCGAGCTGGCCGACCGGGTGCGCATCCTGCGGGTCCATGGGGCCCGGCCGAAGTACCGGCACCACGTCGTCGGCTACAACTCGCGGCTGGACCCCCTCCAGGCCGCGATGCTGCGGGTGAAGCTGCGGCGGATTGAGGAGGATATCAAGCGCCGCCGCCGCATAGCGGAGCGCTACGCCCCCCTGACCGAGGTCGCGGAACCGCCCTCGCCCCCGCCGGACCACCGGCACTCGTACAACTACTTCGTGGTTTCCGTGCCGCGCCGGGACGAGCTGGCGGCGCACCTGACCGGCAGAGGCGTCGGTAACGCCCTGTACTACCCCGAGCCGCTCCATCTCCAGCCCTGCTTCGCCGGCCTGGGCTACGGCGAGGGCGATTTTCCCGTGGCCGAGGCGGCCTGCCGGCGCGTCATCGCCCTGCCCATGTACCCCCAGCTCACCGAGGCGGACCAGGACTACGTCATCGAGACCATTCTGAACTTTTACCGCTGATGGGACCGCCGGTGCTCAGCGTTATCGTGGTGAGCTACCGGAGTCGGGAGTATCTGGCGGGTTGCCTCGAATCCCTCTTCGAGCGCGGCGGGGTGGCCGACCCCGAGGTCATCGTGGTGGACAACGGCTCGGGGGACGGCTCGGTGGAGATGCTGCGGAGCGATTTTCCCGGCGTCGCGGTTTTTCCCAACCCGGACAACCGGGGCTTCGCCCGGGCGGCCAACCAGGGCCTCCGTCGGGCCGCGGGCCGCTACCTGATGCTCCTCAATCCGGACATGGTGGTCCAGGAAGGCGCCCTGGCCGAGCTGGTGGGCTTTCTGGAGGCGAACCCCGACTGCGGGATGGCCGGCGGGAACGGCCTCGACCCCTCGGGCAGGCCGCAGCCGCAGTTCACCCGGAGCATCCCGACTCCCGCCACGGCGCTCTACCACTTCTTGCGACTGGACCGCCTGTTTCCGAAAAGCCGCCGCTTCGGGCGCTACAACTGCACCTACGCCGACCGGGAGACGAGCTTCGACGTGGAGGCGCTCTCCGGCTCGTGCATGGTCGTCCGGCGGGAGGCGCTGGAGCAGGTCGGGCTGCTGGACGAGCGTTTCGGTATGTACGCCGAGGACCTGGACTGGTGCCTGCGTTTCGCCCGGGCGGGTTGGCGCGTCTCCTACGTCCACACGGCACGGTTCGTCCATTTCCACGGCCGGTCCAGCCGGAAGAACCTTTTATGGACCCGGCGGCAGTTCTACCTGACCATGCATGCCTTCGGTAAAAAAAACCTCCGGGATTCCTACCCGGCGGTGGTCAATCTTCTCGTGGACGCGGCTGTCCTGTTCGCCCTGGGCCTCGGCCTCCTCCGGGCCCACTTCAGCCGCTCGTGAGCTTTCAGGGGGGTTAGCGGGGGAGCGGGTGCGGACCGTCCGCCTTGAAGTTCTTGGCGTTCAACGCGTTGTGGTCGACGCCCTTCGTGGTCTTGAGCGCCCATTTGGCCCAGCGATGCTCGGCGGTCAGCAGACACTGCCGATGTTGGAAGATGAGGTACTCGGAGAGGCTCAGGTCGCCGGAGACGGCCTTGTCCCGCCACGCGTCCTTGATTGCCTCCATCTCTTCCTCGACGGCGCTCTTGCGCTTCCCGATTAAAAGCTCCATCTTGCCGGGAGGCAGGAGGAGCGCCCGGGCGAAGGCGATGACGATGTCGAGGGAGAAGAACAGGCGCTGGGTGTGGACGTCGAGCTCATCTAGCCCGGTCTTGAGGGCCGTCTTCCCCTGGTCGGTGAGGGCGTACACGTGGCGGGGAGGGCGGTTTCCGGTCTTGGTCGTCTTCTCGTCCACGTATTTCGATTGCTTCAGTTTTTTCAGCGTGTAGTAGAGATGCCCGGTGGAAACCTCGCTCCACAGGTCGGCGTGATTCTCGTCGAGGACGCGCTTGAGTTGATAACCGTGCATCGGCTTTTCGCTCAAGAGGCCGAGTACCATTAAATCCACTTTCGTCACGGTCGCCTTCCCTTGAGTATAGTTTGAAAATTCGCTCTTCTACTAATCCCATATATATTATAGTGAATAAAGGGGTATTTGTCAAGACGGGCAGTGGTGGAGCGGCTTTCTGAGAGGCCGGACGGGTGCGCATTAATATGACTTATAAATAGCGTGTAATGTGGTAATTATTCGTTTCTGTCGCTTGTTACTGGTCGGGCTGTTCGTGGGCGGCGGGGAGTGACCTTGACGGGAACCGACGTCATCGTGGTATCGGGCCTGGTGAAGCGCTTCGACGACCTCGTCGCCGTGGACGGCGTGAGCTTTGCGGTGTCTGCGGGTGAGGTCTTCGGCTTCCTGGGACCCAACGGGGCCGGAAAAACGACCACCCTTTCGATTCTGGCGACGCTTCTGCAACCCACATCCGGGTCGGCCGGCGTCGCCGGGTGCGACGTGCTGGAGAATCCCGCCGGTGTGCGGCGCGAAATCGGCATCGTGTTTCAGGAAAGCTCCCTGGACATCAAGCTCACCGCCCGGGAAAACCTGGACTTCCATGCCCGCATCTACGGCGTGGTCGACCGGAAGAAGCGCGTGGCCGAGATGCTCGCCTTCATGGAGCTTTCCGAGTGGGGCGATAAACTGGTGGAGCGGCTCTCCGGCGGCATGCGGCGCAGATTGGAAGTGTCCCGGGCCCTGCTGCACCGGCCCCGGGTCCTCTTCCTGGACGAGCCCACCCTCGGCCTCGACGTGCAGAACCGGCGGAAAATCTGGGACTACCTCCTCGAGGGCGCCCGCGTGGACTCGACCACCGTTTTTCTGACCACCCACGACCTCCACGAGGCGGAGCGGTGCCACCGGGTGGGGGTCATCGACCGGGGCCGGCTGGTCGCGTGCGGCACCCCCGCCGAGCTCAAATCCTCCCTCGGGGGGAGCGTGGTCCGTCTGCGCTGCGCGGACCCGGAGGGTGCGGCGCGGACCATCATGTCCACCACGGGGCTGGAGGCCAAGCTGGAGGATGGGTCCGTCGTGGTGGTGGTGGATTCACCCGCCGAGTTCCTGCCGGAGGTCATGCGGCTCTTCGGCGACGGCGTCGAGGAAATCCGGGTCGAGGAGCCCACCCTGGAGGACGTGTTCCTCGGTCTCACCGGCCACACCCTGCGCGACGACGAGGAACGGGGTCAGGGCGCGTGGCGGACGGCCCACGCCGCCACGGCCAGGAGGGATGTCCGATGATTCAGGGATTCGCCGTCGGCGCCATCTGGCTCCGGGAGTTCAAGCGGTACTTCCGGGACGTCCCGCGGGTGGCCGCCTCCGTCGCCCGGCCCGTGGTATGGCTCTTCATCCTGGGCATAGGCATCTCTCCGAATTTTTCCCGGGTGGACGGCCTGAACTACATCGAGTACATCTTCCCCGGCATGGTGGTGATGACCATCCTCTTCACCTCGACGATTTCCGCGATTTCCATCATCTGGGACCGGGACTTCGGCCTGTTGAAGGAGATGCTCTCCGCGCCCATCAGCCGCAGTTCCATCGTGGTCGGGAAGGTGCTCGGCGGTGCCAGCATCTGCACCGCCCAGGGCTTCATCGCCATCCTTCTGGTCTTCCTGACCCACGTGCAGCTCCTGTGGTACAACATCGCCTGGATTCTCTTGGCCAGCTTCATCGTGGGATTCATGCTCGCCGGTCTGGGCGTCATCATCGCCAGCCTGGTGAAGACCTACGAGGGCTTCAGCTCGGTGATGAACTTCCTCATCATGCCGATGTTCCTGGCCTCGGGCGCCGTGTTCCCCCTGGACAACCTCCCCCACTGGGCCTACCTCATCGCCCGGGCCAATCCCATCGCCTACGCCGTGGACCTCTTCCGCGGCCTGATGCTGCGGCACTACGAGTTCACCTTCCTCATCGACCTCACCGTGCTCCTGGGGCTCACCGTCATCATCACCGCCCTGGCCGTCTACCGCTTCCGGCGCATGGCCACGCGGTGGTAAGCCGACGGGTCGCCGAGGGACGCCATCAGGGCGGTTGCGCACCGCGACCGGACGGGTAGGGTAAGCCACCACTGGCACACATTAAACAGGTTGGGAAGTACGGGCAGTTTTCAATCGTCAGTACAAAAAAGGCACCCCCGGGGTGCCTCGTTTATACCAAATCGCCGCCCGTCGTGGCGCGGCCTCTAAAAAAGGCACCCCCGGGGTGCCTCGTTTATCATTTACAGTCGCTAATTGGACAGGTCCAGGGACAGCGCCTTCATCCGCTTGCCGGGAACGAATTTTATTCGCTTGCGGGCGGGGACGATGACCTCCTCATTGGTGCGCGGGTTACGGGCGAGCTTCTGCTTGGCCTTGCGGACGCTGAAAACGCCGAAGTCCCGGATTTCGATTCGCTCGCCCCGGGAGAGGGTCTGGCGCATCTCTTCTATGAGGGCGTCGAGAACCTGAGCCGCGACCTTCTGGGTCACGTTCAGCTTCTTGGCCACGGTAATGGCAATCTCCCGTTTCGTCATCCTGACCTCCCATCCCCGCCCGGAAAGGTGGACCGGCCGGTGAAAAACCACCGCACCGCCACCTCCCCTCCCCGGCAAGGGAAGTGGGACTCCTATTTAAATGACAGTCTGCCTTTTAAGAATACCACCTAGTTGTGTGACGGTCAAGGGGTTAGTCGGAAGGGTCCGGGCAGGCAAGCCCACTTTCAGTCAGTTCGTAGCGGAGGCCGCAGGCGGAGCAGGTTCCGGTCAGCACCTCGTCCGTCCGGAGAGGCAGACCGAGCTTGTTCCCGCAGGCGCACCGCCACCCGACGAGCCGCGCCGGCACTCCGGTGACCAGGCCGAAGTCCGGGACGTCCCGCGTGACCACGGCCCCGGCGCCGACCATGCAGTGCTCACCCAGGGTGACATTGCAGATGACGGTGGCGTTGGCTCCGATGGTGGAGCCTCGCCGGCAGAGGGTGGGGACCCAATCCGCCGAGCCGCTCTTGGGGAAGAGGGAGCGCGGGGTGAGGTCGTTGGTGAAGACGCAGCTCGGGCCGCAGAAGACGCCCTCTTCCAACGTTACGCGGGTGTAGACGCTGACGTTGTTCTGCAGCTTGCATTTATCGCCGATGACCACGTCGCCGCCGACGTAGCAGTTCTGCCCGAGGACGCAGTTTTTGCCGATTCTCGCCCCCGACGAGACGTGGCAGAAGTGCCAGATTTTGGTGCCCGCGCCGATTTCGACGTCCGGGTCGACGACGCTGGTGGGGTGGACGTAGAAGTTATCCGTCAACGGTTTACCTCGTTTTCTCGGTTCGTAACCTTCATCGCACGTTCACGGGCGTGCCGCCGCGGGCCAGGCTCTCGTCGGCGGCGGCGAGTACTTTGAGCACCGCCAGACCCTCGCGTCCGTCCGACAGCGGTTTTTCCTCTCCCTGACAGCAGGCGACGAAGTGGGCCAACTCCCGGGCCAGCGGCTCGCCGGGGACCGTTTCCAGCGTCTCGACCGGGCCGGTGTGGTGCGTAGTCGAACCGTCGGACAGGGGCTCCGCCCGGTTCGGTAAAAATTCCAGCCTCCCCTCGGCATCCTCCCACAGCAGCATCCCCCGGTCGCCCACCACGGTGAGCTCCCGCTTCTTCTGCGGGTCGAGCCAGCTCACGTGCGCCAGGGCCAGCCGCCCCGAAGGGAATTCCAGTTCCAGCATGGCGTAGTCGGTTATTTTTGGCCGGATGTCCGCCCGCCCGGAGCAGGAAACCCGGATAGGCCACTCCCCGAAAATCAACGCGAGGTTGACGATGTCGTGGGGGGCGATGCTCCAAACGACGTTCTCGGCGGAGCGGACGCGGCCGAAGTTGGTGCGCCGCGCGTGAGCGGTGAGGACCCTCCCTATTTTCCCGTCACTGATTGCCTTGAGTATCGCCTCCATCGCCGGATGGTACCGCAGAACGTGCCCGACGCACAGGACGGCGCCCCTTTCCTCCGCCAGGCGGACCAGTTCCTCACCCTGGGCGACGTTCAGGGCCAGCGGCTTTTCCACGAAGACGTTGAGACCCCTGACCAGGGCCTCGCGGGCGAGGGGGTGGTGCAGCTCCGCCGGGGCGGCGATGACGACGCCGTCGGGTTCACCGTCGAGGAGGCCGGTGAAGGAATCGGCCGGTACGGCCCGGGGCGCGAACTCGCGGGCCCCGGCCCGTCCCTCTTGCGAGGGGTCGAAGGTCCTCTCTACCTCGCAGCCCTCGAGGGCGACCAGGCTTTTCAGGACGTTCCCCCCCCACCGGCCCACGCCGGCCATCACCAGCCGAACCTTCCCCACGGCGCCTCCTGTGTCGCCACATCGTACCAGAGCGCGTCGGCGTAGGCAAGCCGGAGTTTCCCACCGGAGTCCCCGTCAGATTTTCCGGTTTGCAAATATCTCCCGACTGTGATATTATCTCTCCACGGGAAGGGTGGCCCGTAAGGGCGTTTTTTATATGGTGGGAGGAAGTCCGGCGTTTTCAAGGGGATGGCGTTTTTCAGGCCCCGAGAAAAAACCGCAGGGATACCCGGTCGTATAGAAGACTTCCCGGATGAGGTGATAACCGATTCAAGCCCAGGGAATGACGTGGTTTACCGAATCGCCCGGCGGAAGAAGAGCTTTGCAAGGTGGCCTTTGGGCCGCCTTGTTGTATTGGTGAGCCAGGATATTTTTACCGACTGAGGAGAGAGCCTATGGGCAAGTATATCGGTATCGGTCGCAAGGCCCGGCAGTGTTTCGGCTTCGACGACGTGGCGCTGGTTCCGGGGAGTCTGACCATCAATCCAGACGACGTGGACATCTCCTGGGAGGTCGCCGGGAAGGGCTTCGGGGTTCCCATCGTCGCCTCGGCCATGGACGGCGTGGTGGACGTTAAATTCGCGGTGGAGTTCGGGCGGCTGGGCGGATTCGCCGTTTTAAATCTCGAAGGGGTTCAGACCCGCTTCGCCGACCCCGGCGAGGTGCTGGACCGCATAGGCGCCGCGAAGCCCGACGAGAGCACCCATCTGCTCCAGAAGCTTTACGAGGAGCCCATCAAGAAAGAGCTGGTCGGCCGTCGGGTGGAGGAAATCAAGGCCGGAGGAGCGCCCGCCGTGGTGAGCGCCATCCCGCAGCGCGCCGCCGAATTCGGGCCCCTGGCCGCCGAGGCCGGCTGCGATATATTCGTCGTCCAGTCCACCGTGGCCACCGTCGAGCACGAATCGAAGAGCTACGATTCGCTGAACTTCGTCGACTTCAACGCGCAGATGCACCAGCGGGGCATTCCGGTCATGGTGGGCAACACGACCACCTACGAGGTCACCTACGCCCTGATGAAAACCGGGGTCGACGGTATTTTCTGCGGCGTCGGACCGGGGGCGGCCTGCACCACCCGCGGCGTCCTGGGAATCGGCGTGCCGCAAATCACCACCACCGTAGACTGCGCCTACGCCCGCGACCGCTTCTACAAGATGACCGGCCGCTACGTGCCCGTCATCACCGACGGCGGGATGCGGGTCGGCGGGGACATCTGCAAGGCCTTCGCCGCCGGCGCCGACGCGGTGATGATAGGCTCGCCCTTCGCCAAGGCCTTCGAGGCCCCGGGCCGCGGCTACCACTGGGGCATGGCCACGCCCCACGCCAACCTCCCGCGCGGCACGCGGGTCCACGTAGGCCAGAACGCATCCCTGGAGCGCATCCTCTTCGGCCCCGCCGAGCTGGACGACGGCAGCCAGAACCTGGTCGGCGCGCTGCGGACCAGCATGGGCAACGTGGGGGCGCACAACATCAAGGAAATGCAGAACACGGAAATCATCATCGCCCCGGCGATTCAGACCGAGGGCAAGCTGCTGCAGAAGGCGCAGAAAATCGGCATGGCCAAGTAGGCCGGGTACTTGAAAAATCCCTGACGGGGGCGGTCCTCCGTGGGCCGCCTTCGCTTGGGCGGAGTCGAGAATGTGTCCGATTACTTTACTATTGATATTGGTCGCCGGGTGCGTGTCGGCCGAATTGTGCGACACCGAGCCGGAGCTTCGGGAGGTCGGCCGCGACCTGGCCGCAAAGGCCGCCGCGTTCTACGCTGAGAGGTACTTCCCCGGTTCGAGCGTCGGCCCCGGCGAGCCGGTGTACGACATAACCGACGAGGAAACCGTTGTCGGCTGGTATTTCATTGTTGATACAATGGATATACACGAGTTCACTTTCCACGATTATCAGGAATTAAACACCGAGATGTATAAGAACTATATGGAGCCGTTTCTGACCGGCGTCTATTCAGAGGAAAACAACGATATTCTTGAACACCATCGACAAATGAAGCGGTATAAGTCGTTATATATTTCAAATTTATTAACTTCCGGACCATTGTATTGGCGTGAGGATGGGCCGATACCTCCGTTTTGTTCGGTTCCAGAACAAATGGCGGAAATATCGAGGGAATACGATACGACACTGGTAGATTGGTATCGCTTATTTTCGCTTCCAAACAGTCCATATATATCAGTGTGTTATAAATCTACTGAAGGTGTGAGGATTTACGCTTATCAAAATATCGATTGGTCGGATTATTATGAACAGGATAACTTGGAAGGTTTAATAAAAGATTTTAACTGTAGGTGGAATGAGCATTTTTATGCCTCACTCTTTCAGTGGAAGTCGTTGAGGGTGATATTGAAATGATGGACTCGCGCGAAGTCGGACGGTACTGGGATGTAAACGCGCCGGTGTGGACGCGGCTGGCGCGCATGGGCTGCGACGTCTGCCGCGACCGGTTCAACACGCCGGCCTTCCTTTCAATGCTACCCGACGTTACGGGGCTCAACGGTTTGGATATCGGCTGCGGCGAGGGGGCCAACACGCGCCAGTTGGCCAGCCGCGGGGCGCGGATGACCGCCCTGGACGTTTCGCAAAATTTCGTCCGGCTGGCCGCGGACTTCGTCGAGGATGAGACACCGGACATCACCTACATCGTCGCCGACGGCGGCCGCCTGCCCTTCGCGCCCAAAACCTTCGATTTCGTCACCGCCTTCATGAGTTTTATGGACATGCCGGACCAGGAAGCGGCCTTCGCCGAGGTGAAAAGAGTCCTGAAGCCCGGCGGATTTCTCCAGTTCTCCATCACCCATCCCTGCACCGACACGCCGTACCGCAAATGGATTGAGGACGGGGACGGCCGCCACGTCGCGCTCTCCGTCGCCGACTACTTTCGTGAGCTCGATGGCGAAATCTGCGAGTGGATGTTCTGCCACGCGCCGGAGGAGCTCCGGGAGACGCTGCCGAAGTTCAGGATTCCCGACTTCCACCGCCCGTTGAGCTTCTACTTCAACACCCTGGCGGAGGCCGGTTTCGTCCTGGAACATATCTGCGAGCCGAGGGCCTCCGAGGAGACGGCCGAGAGGTTTCCCTTGCTGGCGGATTCACGCCGCGTGCCGTTTTTTTTGATTATCCGGGTCCGATTGCCACAGTAAGGAGAGGTCTGTGAAGATACTCATCGCCGCGAGCGAAGTGGTCCCCTACGCCAAGACCGGCGGGCTGGCCGACGTGGCCGGCGCCCTGCCCGGGGAATTCGCCGAATTGGGGCACGATGTACGCCTCGTCATGCCGCGCTACGCCAAGGTTACGCAGGAACTAAAGACCGTGATGACCGGCCTGGGCGTCGAACTCGGCGGGGAGCGCGTGGCCTTCGATTTATTGCGGGATAAAAGCCAGGGCTACGAGGCCTGGTTCATCGACTGCCCGCGATTCTTCGACCGACCGGGGCTGTACGGCGAGGACGGGGCGGATTTTTCCGACAACGCAGCCCGTTTCGCCTTTTTTGCCAAGGCCCTGCTCGCCGCGGCTGAGGCGGCCTGCTTCATCCCCGACGTCATCCACTGCCACGACTGGCAGACGGCGCTGGTCCCCTTGCTGCTGAAGAAGGGCGGCTATTCCTTTTCTCCCGGCACCCTCTTCACCATCCACAACCTGGCCTACATGGGCAACTTCCCCCCCGGCGAGGCGCTGCCCCTCATCGGCCTGGGCGACGGGGTGTTCGCCGCCGAGGGGGGCGTCGAGTACTACGGCAAGGTGAACTACCTCAAGGCCGGCCTGGTCTTCGCGGAAATTCTGACCACGGTGAGCGAGACCTACGCCCGGGAAATCCAGACGCCGGAGTTCGGCTACGGGCTGGAGGGGGTGCTGAAATCACGCTCCGCAGACCTGTTCGGCGTCCTGAACGGGATTGATTACGAGCTCTGGAATCCCGCCGTGGACGCCGACCTCGCCGTCAACTATTCGGCCGAAGACCCCGGGGGCAAGGCGCTGTGCAAGGCCGACCTCCAGCGGGAGTACGGTCTGCCCGAGAGGGCGGACGTTCCGCTCTTCGGCATGGTTACCCGCCTGGCCGACCAGAAGGGGCTGGACCTCTTCGAGAAGATTTCCGGCGACTTCTTCGACCGGGACCTGCAGCTCGCCCTCCTGGGGACCGGCGACCCGAAGTACCACGCGCTTTTCGAGGCCCTGGCCGCGCGGCATCCGAAGAAGTGCGGCGTGCGGCTGGCCTACGACGCGGCCCTGGCCCAGCGCATCTACGCCGGGGCGGACCTGTTCCTCATGCCGAGCCGGTACGAGCCCTGCGGGTTGGGCCAACTCATCGCCCTGGCCTATGGGACGGTGCCGCTGGTCCGCGCTACGGGGGGGCTGGCCGACACCATCCGTGAGGGTGAAAACGGCTTCGCCTTCACGGACTACGTTCCGTCGGCCTTCCTCGACACTGTAAAGCGGGCCTTGGAGGCCTTTTCCGATGAGAAAGCCTGGGCCGGGATGGTTCGGCGGGCCTTCGCCTCCCGATACCCCTGGTCCCGTTCGGCGGAGAGGTACGTCGAGCTGTTCGGTAAAACCTTGACAAAGAGGCTCCGGGACTAGCCCCCGCTGGACTTGACTCCGGCGTTGTGTTACTATGCGCGCGGCGGCGTGAACGTCGCCCGCTTCGACCCGGGTGGTCGGAATGAGCCGGGCCGCCGAAATTCATGACGCCGTCGTCGGATTGGTGCAGCCGCTACTGGCCCTTGAAGGACTCCTGCTGGTCGAGTGCACGGTAGCGCTCAGTCGGGGGTCTCTGAAGCTGGACCTGGCGGTGGACCGCGACGAGGCGCCGGCGGACGGCGTGCACGGCCTGAACGTGGGCGAATACGCCCGCCTGACCCGCTATCTCTCGACCGTGCTCGAAGCTGAGATGCCCGGGCTGGGCGAGTTTCAGTTGACCGTGGGTTCCCCCGGCATCGTCCGCAGGCTGGTGAGCGAGCTGGAGCTGGCCTGGGGCGTCGGGAAAGAGGTCGAGGTGCGCTTCCGGCGCGGCGGGGACAACCTCGTCGGACGCCTGAGCGCCTTCGACGCCGAGAGCGTTACCTTGGAGATTCCGGGGGAGGACCCCCGGCGGGTGGAACGGGAAGATATAGCCACGTTGCGGTTGCATTTCACCTTCCCCGAGCCTTCGGGGAAGAGGTCCAGGAAACGGTAGGCTCCTTCGAGAATGGACTACGACTTCATCCAGGCTCTGGAAGCCATCGCGCGGAACAAGGGCATCGAGCAGGACATCCTCTACGAAGCCCTGGAGGCCGGTCTCATGGCCGCCGGCCGGCGCCGGTTCGGCGAACACGCCATCATCACGTCCCAGGTGGACCTGGACGAGGGACGGGTCCTGGTCTGGCTGACCAAGAAGGTCGTGCGCCGGGTCAAGGACCACATCACGGAGATTTCGCAGAAGGACGCGCGGTATCTGGCCGGCAGCGAGGTGGTCATCGGCGATGAGCTGGACATCGAGGTGGACACGGCCGAGTTCGGCCGCTCCGCCGCCCAGACCGCCAAACAGGTCGTCATGCAGCGCATCCGGGAGGCCGAGCGGGACACCATCTTCGACGAGTTCAAGCACCGCGAGGGGACCCTCATCAACGGCATCGTCCAGGGCGACTCCGCCGGCGGAATCGTCATAGACCTGGGACGCACCGACGGCATCATGCCCTACTCCGAGCGTATACCCCGCGAGCAGTACCGCAAGGGGGACCGCGTCAAGGCCTTCGTGCTCGAGGTGCGCAAGACCAACCGCAGCCCGCAAATCATCCTCTCCCGGCGCCATCCGGGCCTGGTGGAGCAGCTCTTCGCCCAGGAGATTCCCGAGGTGGCCGACGGGACGGTTGATATAGCCGCCATCGCCCGCGACGCCGGTTTCCGCACCAAGGTCGCCGTCCGCTCCAACGACCCCAACGTGGATGCCGTGGGCACCTGCGTGGGGCTGCGCGGCTACCGCATTCAGTCCATCGTGCGCGAGCTGGACCAGGAGCGGGTGGACCTCGTCCTGTGGGACCGGGACATGCTCCGGTTCGCCAAGCACGCCTTCAACCCGGTGGAGGTTCTGCGGGCCGAGTACGACGAGACCAACGAGCGGGTTCTGGTCGTCGTTCCCGAGGAGAAGCTGTCGGTGGCCATCGGCAAGGGCGGGCGGAATATCAAGCTCGCCTCGCGGCTGGTCGGGGTCCGCATCGACGTGCGCAGCCCCGAGCAGTACGAGGAGGAGAAGACGGCCCTCTCGGCCCAGGAGGAGCAGGAGGAGGTCGTCGCCGACCTGACCTGCCTGCCCGGAGTCGGCGAGTCCACGGCGATAAATCTTTTCGCGGCCGGTTTCGACGGCGTGGAGGCCGTGGCGGCGGCATCGGCGGAGAACCTGTCCCAGGCCAAAGGCATCGGCCCGAAGACGGCGGAGAAGCTCATCGTCGCCGCCAAGAAGCTCCTGGAGGAAGAGGATTTATAGAAATCCGCCCGGGCGTTTCCCCGGGGAATCCGCGGCCTGATGTGCGCCGGGAGGCTCGTGGGGAAAGAGACTATCAGAAAGACGTTTCCCACCGAAGAACGCATCCTGTAGTTGGTCAAGAAGCACACGGTGCAAGAGGGTTTTAGAAGGTCATGAGGGTCCACGAGCTGGCAAAAGAATTCGGCATCCCGTCAAAGCTCCTCGTCGCCAGGATGCGCTCCCTGGGTATCGAGGTGACCGGCCACATGTCGTCGGTCAACCCCGAGCAGGAGAAGCTGCTGCGCACGAAGTTCAAGGCGCAGGCGTTGGCCGACTCCTCCTTCGAAAAACCGCCCAAAGCCCGACGGGTGAGGAAACCGGTGACCCTGGAGGAGAAGGCCCGTGCCCGGGCCGAATCCGTGGGGACGAAGCGCAACGCAGACAAGCCCCGGGTCCGCGTCCGCCATCACCCCCGGGAGGAGGTCGTCCAGACCGAGGACGACACCGTTTCCGAGGAGCGGGAGGTCGGCGTCGAGACCGGGGATGAAATCCTCACCGCCCCCAAAGTCCATCTCAAGGGCGCGGCCAAGCCCAGGGCGAAAAAGACCGCCCCGGAGGTGGAGAAGGAGACGCCCGTAGAGGAGACCCTGGAGGAAGCGGCGAGCCCCGTGACCACTCCGGTGGCTCCCCGGCGCGACATCAAGCGACCCGATTTCGAGGCCCAGGAAGAGGAAGAGGAAGAAAGGCCCGGTGGCTCGCGGGTGCTCTTCCGTCCGGAGAAACCGGTTGCCGCCG
>CAYTCV010000004.1:0-66145 GCA_964436465.1 uncultured bacterium | reverse complement strand
ACGATCACCGTCGCCGAGGTCGGTACCGGCCACGCCGCCGAGGACCTGGGCCTGACGACCGCCCCGACGAAAAAGCCGCCCAAGACCGTTCGCCGTCGTCGCCGCCGTCGCCGTCGGAAGTCGAGCTCGGTGATGATTCACGAGCTGCGAACCAGCCGCAAGACGAGGTCCAAGCCCAAGGAAGAGGCGAAAAGGGTTCACATCTCGCGGCCCATCACCCCCATCGAGTTGGCCGACATGCTTCACCTCCCGGTGGACGAGGTCCTCGCGAAGCTCGTCGAGCTCGGTGAGGAGTACGGGACCATCGAGGAGATGGACATCGTGACCGTGGCCAGCCTGGTGGACGAGTTGGGCTTCGAGGCGGTTCTGCCGACCGATTTCGACGACGAGAGCAAGCTGAAACCGCGTCCACCGATTATCGCCGTCCTGGGCCACGTGGACCACGGCAAGACCACCCTGCTGGACTACATCCGCCAGACCGAAGTGGCTGCCGGTGAGGCGGGGGGTATCACCCAGCACATCGGCGCCTACCAGGTTTCGACCAAGCACGGCCCCATCACCTTCATCGACACTCCCGGTCACGAGGCTTTTACCGCGATGCGGGCCCGGGGCGCCGAGGTGACCGACATCGTCGTTCTGGTGGTCGCCGCCGAGGACGGCGTCATGCCCCAGACCGTCGAGGCCATCAACCACGCCCGTGCCGCCGACGTGGAAATAGTCGTGGCCATCACCAAGATGGACAAGCCCGAGGCCGACGCGGAAAAGGTGCGGCGTCAACTCGCCAAGTACAACCTCGCCCCCGAGGAATGGGGCGGTCAGACTACTTTCTGCGAGGTGTCCGGCGTTACCGGACAGGGCGTGGAGCAACTCCTGGAGAGCCTCGCCCTCCACGGCGAGATGCTGGAGCTCAGGGCCGACGAAAGCGCCAATCCCCAGGGCGTAATCATCGAAACCCGTATAGACCGAGGCCGGGGCGGCGTAGGAACGGTCATCATCACCGACGGAACGCTGAAAATCGGCCAGGCCTTCGTCTGCGGTACGCAGGCCGGCAAGGTGCGCCTGATGACCGACTACAAGGGCCGGCCGGTGAAGTCCATACCGCCCGGCACGCCCGGCGAAATCCAGGGGTTCGACGGTCTCCCCGAGGCGGGCGATTCCTTCATCTCCGTTTCCGACGAGAAGACGGCCCGCGCCATCGCCTCCCTGCGCCAGTCCGCCGGCCGCGAGGAAAAGCTCGAGAGCGCAAAGCGCAAGACCCTGGCGGATTTCCTCAAGCCCGGCGGAGTCGAGGAGGCGAGCAAGCTGCCCCTCATCATCAAGGGCGACGTCAACGGAACCGTGGAGGCCGTGCGGGATTCACTCGTCCGGTTCAACTCCGAAGAGGTGGAAATCGAGGTCATCCACTCCGCCGTCGGTGGGGTGACCGAAGCGGACGTGCAACTGGCCGCGGCCACCGGTGCGGTGGTCGTCGGTTTCAACGTGGTGCCCGATTCCAAGGCGGTGAACCTCGCTCAGAAGATGGACGTACAGGTCAAGCTCTTCCGGATAATCTACGAGCTCCTGGACGAGATTAAATCCATCGTGAGCGGCATGCTCGCCCCGGAAATCCGCGAGCAGGAGTTGGGGCAGGCGGAGGTCCGGGAGACGTTCCGCATCCCCCGAATCGGCATCATCGCCGGCTGCTACGTGACCTCGGGCAAGGTGAAGCGCAACGTCATGGCCCGGCTGGTCCGGGACGGTCGGCTGGTTTACGAGGGCCGGCTCTCGAGCCTCCGGCGGTTCAAGGAGGACGTGCGCGAGGTCGCCGAGGGCTACGAGTGCGGCATCGGTCTCGAGCGATTCGACGACATACACATCGGCGACACCATCGATGTTTACGAACTGGTCGAAGAGGCCCGCGAACTCGTGTAGGTTGGCCGGTGAACGGTTTGGGGCTGGTTGTTTTAGCTTGATAAAATGCGGGGCCAGCGTGTGCGGTTCTTTGAGCCGCTTTTTTTACGCCGAGGGTGTCCGTGGCGCTTTTCAACGGTCGCGGGAATCCAGCCGCCGATGACGGATTTATTACCGATACCGTGGAGTCGAGAACCGCCCCCTGAAAAAGACCCCGCTTTCCACGGGGCCTGTTCCGCCACCCGAAGGTTTGCACCGGTATAGAAAAAGACCCCGCGTTCTACGGGGTCTTTAGGCATATAAACCGTTTGACGGGTGGAAAACCCCGGCCGGAATAAGTCCGGTCAGGCGGGCGTTTCGGTCGTCTCGGGCGCCGGCGTTTCAGCCGTCGCGGGCACGGGCTGTTCCACGCCGGCCAGCGCGTCCCTCGCCGCCCGGACCAGCTCGGGGGGCGAATCGGGGGCTTCGATGATTTGCGTCAGATAGGCCCGGCCCACGCCGGTGGGGTCGTCGGCCAGGGAGCCCAGAACGGTCAGCCTCACGGCCAGGCTCTGGTCCTCGGTGGCGATTTGCCCCCAGATGAGGGGCATGCGTTTATCCTTCCAGCCCGCGATGCGCTCGGCCACCAGAACCCGAATGGATTCGTCGCCGTTGCTGAACAGGCGGCGCAGGTAAGATTTGGCTCCCAGGTCGTCCAGGGCGGCGATGAGCAGGGGGGCGTCCTCGGGGTAAGCGCTGATTTGCTCGGTCAGCCGGTCCAGGACCTTGTCGCCCCCGATTCGCGTCAGAATCGTGTACCCGAGCTGCCGTACCCCGGCGTCTTCGTTATCGAGGTAAGGTTCGAAGGCGGCGTAGGCGGTGGGACGATACTGGGCGATGTTGTCCAGCAGCCCCTGACGCAGGTAGTCGGTCTGCAGTGCTTTTTCGGCCACGATGGCGTAGGTGTCGGTGGACGCCGTATCCCCGGTGAGAGTCTGGGTCGCATAAGCCCAGGCGACGATATCATGCGGCTCGGTGGTCAGCTCTTCGATTTGACTCTCCGGGGTGCCGGTCAGCTCGGCGGCCAGGAGCTCGATGCCGGCTCCGAGGGGCGTGATGGGGGGGAGACCGGGGTCGATGGTCAGGATGCGGGTGGAGTCGAGTTCCCCTTTCAGGAATTCGATTCCGCGTCCCTGCTCGTCGTTGAGCCGGGTAAGGCAGACGGCGGCACCGTAGCGGACGGCGTCGTCCTCGTCCTTAAGATAACCGGCGATTTCGTCGGCCATGCGTTTATCCCCCATGCGGGAGATGAAGTCCAGGGCGGCCACCTTCACCGACGGCGCGGAGTTCGAGGCGAGTACGTCGTGCACCGCGTCGATGGTGTTCTTGTCGCCGATGGCCAGGAGGGATTCGATGGCGCTCTCCTGCACCCAGGGGCTTGAATCCTGAAGGGCCTGGCCCAGGAAGCCGGTGGTCCGTGTATCGGCGAATATACCGAGTACCTGGGCGGCGCCCCAGCGGACGTAGTCGGAGCCGTCGTTCAAGAGCCCCACCGTGGGCATCACGCCGCGGGTGTGACCGATGTTCCCCAGGCAGGCCACGCCGATGAGACGCCGGCCGACGCTGGGGTCGGAAAGCATGTCGATGAAGTAGTTTATGCCGTCTCGGTTGTCGAAGGATGCCAGCATGGAGGCGGCCCGCATCTTGACGAAGTAGATGTCGCCCAGGCTCGAGGACAGTCCGTCGAAGCTGTTCTTCGTTTCGTCGAAAACGGTGTAATCGTCCTCACCCCGCTCGACCAGCGCCGCGAGCTCGTCTTTGCTATCCCTGAAGTAATAGTGGCTGACGGTGTCGAGGGAGGCCCTCACAATCTGGATGTCCGGGTCTTTGAAGAGTTCCACCAGCATGGGGGGCGCCGGTGTTTCGGAGTCGCTGCGCATCGAAAGAGTGTTGATGGCGATGAGGCGGATGAGCTCCTCATTGTCCGTTCCGAGGTAGGGCTGGAGCTCCCCGTAATCGGCGATGGAGGCGATGGCGTGGGTGACGGCGGGGATGAGGGTCTCATCTTCGACGGCGTATCCGAAGAGGCGGTCGAGGTCCTCGGCGCTGCCCAGGGAGCCCACGGCGCCGATGGCGGCTATCCTCACGTCGCGGTCGGGGTCGTCCAGGAAGCCGTTGATGGTGCCCAGGTAATCCTGGTTGTCGAGGTTGGACAGTGAGTTAATCAACTGGAGCTTGACGAACCAGAGCTCGCCGGGTTTCAGGAGCGCCGCTTCCATCGCGTCGCCGCCGGTGCGCATCCGTCCGAGAACCATCGCGGCCATCATCCGTCTCTGCGGGTCGACCTCGCCGAGGGCGGCGACGACGGCCTTCTCGACGGCCTTCTTCCCCTCGTCGTTATCGAAACTCGCGAGGGCGTTTACGGTGGCGACGCGGACGTTCTCGTTGGCGTCGGACAGGTAGCGCACGAGCGGCGTAACGGACGTCGGGTCGTCGAAAATGTCCAGAGCGTGGATGGCCGGGACGCGGACAGAGGTCTCCGTATCCGCCAGCGCGTCGATGCAGTGCTGGTAGACCGAGTCCTTCAGCGTCTTCAGGTTCTGCCGGTCGAGCTCGGCCGTTTTCTCGTCTCCGTAGGAAAGTGACTGTGCGGTGTGCGCGATGTAGTAGGTCCCGATGGTATGGATGGCGTTAAAGGTCGCGGCGCGGACTCCGGCCACTTTGTCCTCGGCGAGCTGCTTGAGGAAGTAGCCCGATTCGTAGAGGTGGAGGGCCGCCAGGGAACCGGCGGTGCAGATGCGGACGCCGGGGTCGGGGTCGTTCGCTCCGTACGAGAAGAGGTCTATGGCCTCCTCGCGCTCCTTCTCGGAGCCGAAGGCCAGTTGGCCGAGGGCGGTCATCACCTCACAGCGGAATTGGGCCGCCAGTTCGATGGAAAGCTCGTCATCCCCGATGGGGATGGGTTCCCCCAGGTTCTCGGTCTGGGATTCCGGGTAGTAAGAGGCGTCTATGAGCGGTTGGGTCGCGGAGATGGAGCCGATGGCGGCCATGCCCCGGACCGCGGTGAGGCGGATGTCCGTCACCTCCCGCATGATGGCCTCCTCGTCCATCTCCGAGAGACGGGCGGGGGACACCTGGGTCTCGAACAGGTTGCGCACGGTCGCGAAGTCGAGGAGCTTGGCGAAGACGTCCACTCCTTCCTCGCCGAGCTTGACGATTTCATCCCGGGCGATGAGTCTGGTGCGGGCATCCTCGGCGGTTACGACCGAGGTTATGAGCTCGTCGCTGCTGGCGCCGCAACCTATGGTGGCGATGGTGCACAGCCCGATGAGAAAGACGGCAAAATGGGTCAGGCGCATCTCTGCCCCTTTCCGGGGGGTGGGATACCCCGTAATACCAATAATTGGGTCAACTTTCAGTATTTTGATTCTAGCAGAACGCAATCTCCGAGGTCAAGAAATCGCTCCGAGACGACGCGCCAGTGCGTCGTAGGCCGACTCCTCACCGTTGGCGTCCGTTTTGAGCATCTCGAACCGCGAATCGGAGCGGAGCCAGGTCAGTTGGCGTTTGGCCAGCCTGCGCGTCGCCGTGGCTGTGTCCTCGATTGCCCGCTCGGGAGAAATTTCCCCGCGCAGGCACGCCGCCGCCTGGGTGTACCCGATGGACTCCAGGGCGGGCGCCGAATACGGGACGCCCGATTCGATGAGTCCCCGCACCTCCTCCACCAGGCCCCGCGCGTACATACGGCGGGCGCGGTCGTTGATTCTGCCGTAGAGCTCGTCCCGGGGACGGACGAGGGCGAGCCGGACCACCGGTCCCTCGAACGGGCGGGACGCAGGCTCGTTATTCCAATCGGAAAGCCCCCGTCCCGTCTGGAGGTGGACCGCCAGGGCCCGGATGAGACGCTGACGGTCGTGGGGATGGATGCGGTCGGCCGAGACCGGGTCACTCCGCCGGAGCCTTTCCGCCAATTCCTCGGTCCCGAGTGCTTCCAGTCCGCGCTCGATTTCGGGGTCCGTTTCCGGGGCCCCGCTCAGGCCGTCGAGAAGGGCCCGGGCGAAGAGGAGCGTCCCGCCGACGACCAGCGGTAGCCGACCCCGTCGGTGGATTCCCGCTACGGCCTCGGTCGCCAGACGGGCATACCGGCCGGCGGAGAACCTTTCGGTGGGGTCGCACACGTCCACCATGTGAATGGGCAACCCGGCGCGCAGTTCGGGCGGGGGTTTGTTGGCCCCGATTTCCAGCCCCCGGTAGACCTTGACCGAATCGCACAGGACCAGCTCGATGGAGAGAACACCGGCGAGGCGGGCGGCAATGGCGCCCTTGCCGACGGCCGTCGGACCGCCGAGGAAGACGACGCCGGTTCGGATTGATACGGTTTCAGTCATCGTGCGACCGCGTGTGGGCTTTGGGGAAGGGGGAAAGTAAATTTACATTAGGTGAAAGACGTGTTAAATTGAGCTAAAGCCTTCGTATAGCGCCATGCCGTATAAATCGAAACTGCCACCCGAGTTCCGTCATCCGGCCGGTATTTCCGGTAGGCGGAAGTACCGACTGGTCAACGACCTGCCCGGCGCGGACCCCGGTCTGGATAAAATCTTCGAGGAGAGCCTGAACGCCGCCCGGCGGAAGGCTTTTCTCATCGAATGCGCCGGGGAGATGGGGGGCGACGGCGCCGCCTTCCGGGATGCGCTGGCCGCCTTTGCCGAAAAGACCGGGTTCAGGGTAATCCGAACCGCCGGCCGGGGCGGGGTGGTGGAACCCTTGAGCCTGGCCCGGACGCTCGTGGAGGGCTTTACCCCCTGGGCCAAGCTGGCGGAATTGCTCCCCGCCGACATGGCGGGAAACCTCCACCTGCTCGAAGAGGGCTACGCCGGGTCCGTCGACGGGGAATCCGGGAGCGAAGCGCTCGACCCGACCGGACTGCGCTGGACTCGGGTGGATTATACCATCGAGCTTCTCGGACGGGTCATGGAAGGGCCCACGGCGGTTTTCGCGGACAACACCGAGGGCGGGGGGGACCTGGAGACCCTGGCGGTTCTGGAGAGGTTGATGAGCGAGAGGAGCCATACGCCTCTTCTTCTGGTTCTGGGGGGGACCGTCGGCGCCGTTTCTTCCGAGTGCTTCGACCGGGTGGACAGCCTCCACCTGCGATACCTGCCCCGGGTCCGGGGCGGGGAGTTGGGAAACCTCGGGGAAGAGCTCCATCGGAGGCTCAACCCGGCGCAGCTCGAGCATTTTCTGGCGGAGCTGCCCCGGAGCCGGATTTACGCCGAGCAGTTGCGGGCGTACTACGAGCTGGACCTGGGAGGCGTGTTCGAAAACCGCCTTCTCACGGCGAAGACTCCCATTCAACTGTTCATGTACCGCTGGGAGAGGCTGAAGGAGGAAGAGAAGAAGGTCCTGTGCGCCCTGGCTGCAGAGGAGCGCCCGCAATCGGTGGCGGGCGTCGCGCGGGGCACCGGTCTCGGAAAGAAACGGGTGGAGAAGCTGCTGGGTGAGCTGACCGGAAGGTTCTTCTGCGAGCGGGTGGATACGGCTTACACGCTCCGAGTGCCGCGTTTCGGCGGGTGGATAGCGGATTTTGCCGGTGAGTTGATGGATGAGGTAATCCGGGCCGGGCTGTCCGCGGAAATCGAACCGGGGCGGAGCTTCGTCGAGGACTACTTCCGGGTGAAGCGCCTCTCGCTCGTCGACCGTGACGACGAGGCTCTGGCCGGATTGGTCGATGTACTGAAGAGACTGCACCGAGCGGGCTTCTTCCCCACCACCCACTTCCTGGGGCCCCTGGCGGAGGGTATCGCAGCCAGGGGTCGGGATAAATGGCTGAGCCTGGAGGCCCGGCTGCTCCTTGCCCGGGCCGATATAGAGCTCCTCAGGTTCGATTCGGCGTTCCGGCTTCTGGATGTCGTCCGTGAATCACTCTCGGCGGAGGACGACCACTTCGCGGGTCGGGAATGTCTCCTCCGGGGGGCCGTCCACGAGGCGAGGGGCGAGACCGACGACGCGGTCCGTTGCTTTCGAGAGTCCGCGGAGCGGTTCGGCGGAAAGCGGGAGGGGGCGCTGGCCCTTCGCCGGGCCGTGGACATCCAGGACACCCTGGGCGACCTCGAGCGGGATGGGTCCCTGGTGGATGAGCTGATGGGCTTTCCCGAGCAGGACGGCATCGGGTATGTGAAGAAGCTGATGAAGGCCAAACAACTGAAGCGTGGCGGGAAGCTCGAGGAGGCGGGGAAAATCCTCGCCGACCTGGTCAAGGCGGTGAAACGCGGCGGAATAACCTGGTTGGGGGTATCGGCTGAAATCGACCTGGGTAACATCAATCGGCACCTGGGCCGGCTGGAGGAGGCCGCGAAACAGCTCCGCGGGGCGGCGGAGCGCGCCCGAAAGAGAGGCGACCTCCGGGGATTGGTCGACGCCAAGTTGGGCCTGGCCAACATCCTTTATCTCCAGGGGCGGTTCGGCGAGGCGGCGGACCTCCACCTCGAATGCCTGCCGATATTCGACAGGGTGAGGGCGCCCCACGAGCGGATGACCATCCTGAACAATCTCGGCATGATTTACCTGAATTGGGGGAGGCTGGAATCCGCCCTCGACTGCCTGGAGCGGTGCCGGGCGTACTTCGCCGGTACGCGATACACCACGTACCTCAGTTCCGTGGAGCTGAACCTGGGATTGGCGCGGGTGAACCTGGGGCTGGCGGCCGAGGCGCTGGCCACCCTGGACGGGCTCAAGGTCCGGTTGTCCGAGGAAAGTTCCTACCGCCGCATCCTGCTCTTCGTCATGGGGCGGGTGGCCCGGGAGCAGGAAAACCTCGAACTGGCCGAGGACCTCGTGACGATGGCTCTGCGCGGATTTCAGGAGACGTCCATGCTGGCGTGGGAACTGAAGGCCGTCCAGCATCTGGCGGAAATCATGGTGATGACCCGGCGGCCGCAACGCGCGAAGGAACTCCTGGAAGAGGCCCTGCCCCGGTTGGAGGGCCTGGGCTCGGATATACAACGGGCGGGTTTTATACAGGGGTTGGCGGAGGCCGAACTGGCGCTGGGCGACGCCGATAAGGCACTGGACCTGGCCCGGCGGGCCATGGTGCTCGACGAAAAAAGCGGTAATCCCGTCCACCAGGCCCTGCTCTACCACCTGATGGGACGCGCCCATCTGGTCCAGGGGGACAGGCCGGCGGCGAAGAATTCACTCAAGAGCGCCATGGACGAGCTGGAGGTGGTTTTGGGCGACCTGACACAGGCCCGGCACCGGCGTTCCTTCCTCAGCCGTCCGGCGATGCGGGACCTGTTCGCCACGGCCGCGATGCTCTCCGTGAGCCTGGACCGGCGGAGGTTCGAGGAGGGGAAGTAGGGCCGGATGACGTGAAAAAGGCCCCGGGGGGGCCGTTTAATATACTAAAAAGCGCGGCGGCTCAAATGCGTCAGCCCGTCTGTTCCAGCGCCCGCAGAATTTCCTCCACGTGTCCCTTCACCTTCACCCGGGGCCAGATTTTTTCGACGCGGCCGTCGGGTGAGATTAAAAAAGTCATGCGCCGGGCGGTGGAAAGGCTCCCCTCGGCGCCGAAGGCGGCGACCAGTTTCTTCTCCGGGTCGGCCAGCAGCATGAAGGGCAGGGCGTGTTTTTGCTTGAATTTCTTATGCCGGGCGACCGGGTCGGTGGACACCCCGAAAACCTCCACCCCGGCGCCTTTGAGGCGGGCGAAGCTGTCGCGGAAATCGCAGGCCTCCCGCGTGCACCCGGGCGTGTCGTCGCGGGGGTAGAAGTAGAGCACGTAGCGCCTGCCCGCCAGCGCGGCGCTTTCCACCTCGCGGCCGTCGTCGGCGACGGTCCGCCAGGCGGGGACGGCATCTCCGACCTTGAGCTCGGTCATCTCCCTCCCGTCAGTCCCGGGGCACGTAGTACGGCGAGCGGTACTCGGCCCGCCGGTAGCGGTTGCGCTCGTGATGGTCGCGGAAAACGTAGGTGATGAAGACGGCGTTGGCCGCGATGAGGGCCGCGGCGAAGAAGAACGGCGCCTGGGGGGCGACCCCCTCGTAAAGGTAGCCGGCGACGATGGGGCCGATTACCAGGCCGAAGGAGGTGATGGTGCCCACACCGCCCAGCACCGTGGCCCGGCCGCGCAGCGGCATGTTCTCCACGGTAAGGCTCATCCAGCTCGGCAGAATCATCGCCACGCCCGCCCCCGACATGAGCATCATGGTGTAGTAGAACCCGGCCCGGGTGATGAAGGGCAGCATGACCATGGCCGACGAGACCAGGAACATCCCGAAAATCATCAGGTACTTGCGGCCGATGCGCTCGGCGTAACGTCCCGCCGGGTACACGCACAGAATCGTCGAGAGGGATAAAAACAAAAAGCCGAAGCCGATTTGGTAGGTTTGCAGCTTCAGCACGTTGTCGGCGTAGAACACCAGGACGCTCGTGTTGATGCCGACGATGAACATGTTGATGAAGCCCTGGAGGGAGAGTGCCAGGAGCTTGCCGTTCTTGTAGAGGGCGGACAGGGCCTGCCCCAGCTCCCTCCACCAGTTACGAACCACCTCGGCCCGGGGCAGGCTTTTTACCGGTTCCTTCCGCCGCCGCCGCAGGGTTTCCTGCATGAAGAGGAACGCCCCGAGCGCCGTCAGGCCGATGAGGATGGACGCAGACCAGAAGGTCCACTTGGCGCCCCCTCCCTCGATGCCCCCGAACCAGTCCATGAGATACAGCCCGATGGCCGGCCCGACGCCGGAGCCCAGGGCGAAGCTCAGGTTCAGCACACCCAGGGCGGCGTCGCGGCGCTTGCGCCCCATCATGTCGGCCACCATGGCGTTGGCCGCCGGCCAGATGACCGAGTTCCCCGTGCCGTCCATGGCGCGGATGGGGATGTAGAGCCAAATCAGCCAGGAGACGTTTATTAATGAGAGAAGGAGGGGGCTCAGACAGGAGATGGTCAGGCCGATGGCAATCATCAGCCGCCGCCCGTAGCGGTCGGCCAGGGAGCCGCCGAAGATTTTCAGGAAGGTGTTGGTGAAGGGGAAGGCCGCGATGGCCACCCCGACCAGGCCCACCGTGGCGCCCAGGACCTTCGTCGAGTAAAGCTGGAGCGCCGGGATGACGATTCCGTACCCCAGCTCCGCGGAGAAGATGGCCGCGATTAGGAGGATGTAGTTCTTCGTAACGCTGACGTTCCGCAGACCCGGTGATGATGTGGCCTTTCCCAACCACCCTCCCTGGAAGGGTCAAATTTTACCTTTTCCGGGCGTCGGCGGTCAAACCGTCCCCGTTCAAGAAGGGTTAAGGGCCGTTGCGGTCAGCGGTCCGACCGCATTTGTGCTATATTCGACCCGAACCGTGCTCAATACGGCGGGGCATCCCCATGGCCAACGTCCTCCTGGTCTGCTTCGATAACCAGGCCTACGGGCCGAGCATCCGCGTCCTGTCGGCGATAGCCGGCGGAGGTGGCCACCAGGTCTGGATGCTCTTCCTTCACAAGCCCACGCCCACGTATATCAGCCGCTATCCGGAAACTCCGGCCGAGTTGGCCGGTTTTGAGCGTCTGCTCGACGAGCTGGACATCGGCGTCGTCGGCCTGACGGTGATGACCCACGAGTTCGCTCGGGCCGTCGAGGTGTCCAAACGAGCGCGTAAAAAGGAGCGCCATGTGCTCTGGGGCGGCATACATCCCACCGTGAGACCCCTGGAGTGCCTGGAACACGCCGACGCGGTCTGCATCGCCGACGCCGAGGGTGTATTCGTTCCCTACCTGGACGCCCTGGACGCGGGCGGCGACCGGAGGCTCCCCAGTTTCGTCCTCCGGGGCGAGGACCCCGAAGAGGTGCGCCGGAGCGGCCGGATATACATCGAATACGAGCTGGATTCGGTGCCTTTTCCCGATTACGAAGTGGAGCACTGCTTCTTCGGTGCGGGGCACGACGTCCTGCCGATGACGTGGGATGACTACAAGCGGCTCAACACCTGGGAGGGTTCCTACTACCGCCTCTTGACGAGCCGGGGGTGCATGTACCACTGCAGTTACTGCATGAACAACTTCTTCTGGCGGTGCTACGGCGAGTCCTACCTCAGGCGCCGCAGCCCGGGGAACTGCATCGAGGAGCTGGTGCAGGTCCGGGAAAAGATGCCGTTCATCCGCGGGGTGAACATCCAGGACGACAGCTTTTTCATGGGTTCCGACGAGTGGCTGGACGAGTTCATCGGGCTGTACAAGGCGCGGGTCAACCTGCCCTTCGTCTGCCGTCTGATTCCCAAATACACCGACCGGCGCAGGCTCGCGCTCCTGGCCGACGCCGGATTGCTCCATGTGGAGGTTGGGCTGCAGACCGGCTCCCGCCGCATGGCGCACGCCGTGTTCGAACGCTTTCAGGAGAACGAGAATTTTTTAGAGGTGGACGCGCTTCTCTCCGAATACGGCGTGACTAAAACCTATGATACATTGGTGGATAACGTCTACGAGACGCCGGAGGACATTCTGGCCACCATCGACGTGCTCACGGCATTGAAGCGTCCGTTCTACATCGGGGCCTATTCACTGACCCCCTTCCCCGGTACCGAATACTACGACAAAGTTGTAGCCGACGGCCTCCTGGAAAAGATGGCCGATGCGTACAATTCCCCCCTCTACGCCACCGACCCCGACCAGTACTACACGCCGAAGACCCTGCGCCGGCTCATCGAGGCCAGCCCCTATATACCGACCCGTGTTCTGCGCTACTGTCGCAATCGCTGGCGGAGTAACCTCGTACGGTGGCTGGCTCCCCGGTTAATGTCCTGGCGCAACCTCGTCATGCGTGTCATCAACTGGGGGAGAAACAGTGCGCCGTGGTTTTTACAACTGGGTTTGAAGTGGGCGAGTTTCTGGGGACGGCTTCGGCTCCGGCGGGCGGGGAAATCGGGGATGCCGGAGCTGGCGCTGAAGCAGCCCGTCTCGGGCCGCGAGGAGCGGGAGTAGCATGGGCGATGCGGCGTTGCACCTGGCCGACGGACGGATTTTACGCGTCCGGTCGCTGGTGGGCCGCGAGGCCGGGGAACGGCTCCTCTACTTCCCCGGCTTCATCACGGCGGAGGAGATGGAGGGGGCGGTCATCGTCCGGGAGGAGAATGCACCGCCGGTGGAAATCGACGTGCTCGACCTGCGCACCGAGACGACCAACTCGGTCATTCGGGTAAAGCTGCGCAGCTAAGTTTTTCGAAAAAAAACGGGGCGCAACGCCCCTCTTTTTTTTACACACCGCGGTTCAGAACGCCGACCGGAAGGCCTCGTAGGCCCGGGGTCCGTAGAGGACGAAAATCACGCGCCGGACGCTCGCCAGCGGCATGGCCTCCTCCAGACCGGCGCGCATGGCCCGGGCGCAGCCCTCCAGGGCCAGTCCACCGACCCCGGTTCCCAGAGCGGGCAGAGCGACGGTTTTAGCCCCGATTCGTTCGGCCTCCTCCATGGCACTGACCGTGGCCCGTCGGACCTTGTCGGCGTCCGTCTCCAGGTCCTGGCCCATCACCGCCGCGTGGATGACCCATTTGACCGGCAGGTTACCGGCGCCCGTGGTCACCGCTCGGCCCACCTCGATGGGCCCCTGCGCCATCGCCTCGCGCTCGACGGAGGGGCCCCCGGCCTTTTTCAACGCGCCGGCCACACCCGAGCCCATCCACAGGTGGTTGTTCGCCGCGTTGACCACCGCGTCGCATACCACCCGGGCGATGTCGCCCTTGGTGATGATGATTTCCAGCCCGGCCAGCCGTAGCGATTCCCGTTCCACCTGAACCTCCGGAAGGGTCGCCTGAATTATGCGCCGGTGGAAGCGACCGGTCAAGTTGTCGGGCCGGGTGTGGTCAGACACCGCGTGAGTGGTTATAATGGGGGCGAGATTCGAGGGGCGTTCGGAGGACCCCATGTTTTACGGCTTCGGCTGGTTTTACAACGATTGGACGATTCTGCTCCTCGTCCCCGGTCTCATCCTGGGGCTCATCGCCCAGTCCCTGGTCAACTCGCGCTTCCGCCGCTACTCCCAGGTCCGGACGCACGGAGGTCTGACCGGGGCGCAGGTGGCGGCCGGCATCCTGGCCGAGGCCGGGCTGCCCGACGTGGAAATCGAGGTGGTCGGCGGCCGTCTGTCGGACCACTACGACCCGCGGACGCGCAAGCTTTACCTATCCGCCGATGTGGCCCATTCGGCCTCTGTGGCGGCGGTGGGGGTGGCGGCCCATGAGGTCGGCCACGCCATCCAGCACGGAAGCGGCTACTTTCCGCTCCATCTGCGCAACGCCGTCGTCCCCGCGACCCGAATCGGCTCCTGGCTCTACCTGCCGCTGTTCATCGCCGGGCTCATCTTCGCCGTGGAGCCCTTGGTCTGGGTCGGCATCGGCTGTTTCACGCTCCTTTTGCTGTTCCAGCTCATAACCCTGCCGGTGGAGTTCAACGCCAGCGCGCGGGCCCTGGTGATTCTGCGTGACGGGAATTACCTGGAGCCCGAGGAGCAGAAAGGGGCGCGGAAGATTCTCTCCGCCGCGGCACTGACCTACGTCGCCGCCCTGGTGTCCAGCCTGTTGATTCTGCTGCGCCTGCTCTTGATTGCCGGCGCCTTCAACCGGCGGTAGAAAATATGCGGCTCTGGGTGGGGCGACCGGTTCCCGATGAGCCGGGCCGGTACGACCTCCGGCCCGTGGAGGTGAAGTACCCCCCGGAGCGACTGCGGAGGCTGTACCGGTTCCCGCTCCTGCTGTCCCTGACCCTGACCGTCCTCTTCGGCGCGGCGGTGGTGGTCCTCGCGGTCGTACCCGGGGAGGTCGGGGCGGGATTGGCCCTGGGGGTCATGGCCGGGGGCGCCGCGGTATCGGCGGTGATTTTAATCCTTCAACTCAGTCGGCGGTCGGCCGTGCGCCGGGAGCCGCAGAAATTCGCCAAACGCGCCTATCTCACCTTCGACGCTAAAGAGGGAGAGGCGGTCTTCACCGAGGATGAGCTCGCCGAAAGGACCGGTGAAACGCAGCCATGCGGGTGAAAATCGACGCATCGGACGGAACCGATACACGGCCCGACAGGCGCGCTGCCACACGCTCCGGTCATCTGATGCTCTGGATTATCCTGTTCGTCATCGGCTGCACTGCTCTGGGGCCGGGTATCGTCTTCGGGCTGTCCATCGGTTGGTACTTCCTGCCCTGGTTTTTAGGCGGCTTCTTCCTCTTTTCGCTCATCTTCTTTATCCGGGCCGTAATCCGGGCCTCCACGACGGATGTCGGAGCGTCCAGGTGGAGCGGCGTCGATTTCCGGGAAACGATGCAGCGTTTGCAGGATTCGATTCAACCGAAGGCGACGCAACCGGAGCGGCGCCCGGTCCGACTGAAAACCCGCTGCCCCAACTGCGGCGCGGCGGTCTCCACCGGGCACATCACTAAAATCGAGGGCGTACCGGCGGTGCACTGCCCCTACTGCGGCACACTCTACCCCCTCGAAGAGGCAGAGTCGGCCTAGGAGGGGAGTTTTGCGCGTGGTCCTGCAACACGTTTTAGAGGCCAGGGTCGAGGTGGACGGCCGGGTCGTCGGCGAAATCGGCTTCGGCCACGTCCTGTTGGTCGCCGTGGCCGTTGGAGACACTGAGGCGGAGCTGGCCTGGATGGCGCAAAAAATCCTGGACCTGCGGGTGTGCCGGGACGAGGCGGGGAAGCTGAACCGCTCCCTGCGCGATTTGGGAAAGGGTGAGCTGCTCGTCGTCAGCCAGTTCACGCTCTACGGGGACTGCCGGAAGGGACGGCGTCCGAGTTACGTAAAGAGCGCCCCGCCGGAGACGGCGGAGCCGATGTGTAAGCAATTAGCGCAAATGTTACGAGAACGGGGGTTCACCGTGGCCGAGGGCGTCTTCGGCGCCCACATGCACGTGAGCCTGGTGAACGACGGCCCGGTGACGCTCATCCTGGAGCGGGAGCACGGCGCATAGTTTCTCATTGACATATGAAACGAGGTGGACTCGCCGAGCCACCTCGTTTATATACGGTTCCGCTCAGCGCTCAGAAAACCGCGACATCCAACACCTCGTTGGTGTCGGCGTCCACCGCTATGTTCGCCTGACCCGTGTAATCCTCGGGAACGAACACGAGGACGGCCCAGTTCTCGGTGCCGGGGAAGTCATCCCCATCGTAGGGCTCGACGAACAAACTCTGGGGGAGCCAATCGGGGTATCCCTCGTCGGCCAGGGCGTCGGCGGCGGCTTCCACCCAGGGCCCGGCGTCGTCGTAGTCGGGCAGGCCCTCCGGGGGGAGGCTGGAATCGGTGACCCACATCGTGTTGGTCGAGCCGTCGTACTGGACGATGACGATGAGGACGTCCTCGTCAGCCCCGCCCGGCAGTTCGGCATAGTAGAACTGCCAGGGTAGGTTCTCCTCGGGCTCGCCGTCACCGGTGACGTCGATGCAGGCAATGTTGTACAAAACGCCGTCGGGCATCTCCGCGTCGCGGACGGCGTCGGCCAGGTTGATACCCCAGCCGAGGCCGTGTCCATTGCCGTCACCGTCACCGTCACCGTCACCGCCTCCGTCTCCCGTGGAGCTGGCACAGCCCGGAACGAGGGCCAGAACGAGGGTGCAGAGCAGTGCGAGGAGGGTTTTTATCGAACTTCTCATAGCCGGACCTCCTTGGGTTGTGGCTTGAAAATTACTTAATTATACAGCCGGATTGGTCCGTTTTCCATTTCCGGCTCCGACCCGCCCGACGTTAACCGTTCTCCCCCTCCAGATACCCGTTGAGCCAGCCGATGATTTCCTCGACCTGGTTCGGCCGGTAGCGCTTCGTCGCCAGGAGCTCGCCCACCGTGCCGGGGAAGACTTCGTTACACCGCAGACAGATTATTCCCCGCTGCTGAAACCAGTCGGCGGCCTTGGGGTGGTCCGCGATGACGGTCCTGACCGGCGTGTCCTTGGTCACCATCACTCCCCCTTCTCCAGAAATGCGTTCAGCTCGGCGACGATTTTCTCCACGTCCGCCGTCGAGTGGCCCTTGTTGGCCAGAAGCTCGGCCAGGCTGCCCCAGAAAGGCTCGCCACAGCGCAGGCAGACGATACCCCGCTGCAGGAGCCAGTCGGCCGCCGCCGGGTGCTCCTCCAGAAGCCGCTCCACGCTCGTATCTTTATCCAGCACGGATAAACTTTACCACGGGCCGGTCCGCGCCGCAACCAAAAGCCGACCCGAGGGCCGGCTTCTTCTACGGTTCGCCGCTACCGGAGAAACTTCGAAACGAAGGGCGAAGTCTCGCCGCGACGCATGAAGTGCCCCGAGGGCCCCTCGCCGAGGAATTCGGAGAACCAGGATTCGTGCTCGATTTCCTCGTTGAGGATGGCCAGGACCAGGTCGTAGGTTCGGTGGTCCTTGCCCGCGGTCATGTGGCAGAGCTCGGTGTAGCCGCGGACGGCGCAGCGCTCCGCCGCCACGAGCACCTTCAGGATGCCCCTGACGTCGGAGATGTCTTTGGGGAGGTGGGCCGGCGGGCAGGCGGACAGGTCGTGGAACTTCTTCATGTCGTCGGGCAGCTTGCCGCCCAGTTCGTAGATGCGCGGGAAGAGAGCCTCGAAGTGGTTGCGGTCCTCAACGCGGGCCGTCTCGGCGATTTCCTTCAGGGTCTCGCCGTCCAGGCCCGTGAGGTTGGACCGCAGGATGGTGTAGTAGTAATAGGTGGTGAGCTCGGCGGCGGCGTTCTTCACCAGCAGGTCCAGGAGCTTGTCCACGTCCACGCCGGCTTTTTCCACCATCTCTCTGGCGACTTTGGCCATGGTTTTTCCTCCATTACAGGTTGGGTTTTTTTTGTTGACGACGGGAGCCACGGAAAAAGTATAGCGCCTTTATTGTGTAACTACATTATATATTACGAATATTTAAAGTCATAATATAAACGACTATGGAAAATTGAAACTAATTCATAAACTTGATATTACGCTTGCATTAAATATAGCTTGAACACTAAGCGGCTTATACATTGATAGCGGGACTGCTGTCCACGTAGGCTTTTACCCCCGGCGCAGTAGTAACGTCATTTTTGTTTAAAAAAACCCAGTTGGAGTGCCCGATAGTCGGTGATTATAATTCTTGAAAAAGGCTGCCGTGCGGCAGCCTCGATGGTCGGGACAGGTTTAAAGGTGTAGGTGTGATTACGCCTTTTTCATCAAGAGATTCAGGTCTTCGAGGACGGATTCCAGGTCGTCCTCGTGCTCGACCTCGTCGGCCAGAATGGTCAGGAGCATGTGGTACGTGATGGGGTCGGCGTCCTTGACCAGGGAGGTGAGCTTCTGGTAAACGCCGATGGCGCATCGCTCGCCGGCGATGTTCTGTTCCAAAAGTTTGCGGACGTGCGGGTCGGCCGGGGCGTCGTAGCCGCAGTTGGTGATTTTGTACCACTCCTCGGGCTTGAGCACGGGCGTGCCGCCGAGTTGGAGGATGCGGTCGGCGAGGAGCCCCGCGTGCCGGAGCTCGTCGTCGGCGTGCTCGATGAGCTCGTCCATGGCCGCCTCCCGCAGGGGGCCCTGTATAACCTTCGCTCCCAGCCAGTACTGGTAGTAGGCCAGCCACTCGTCGGCCAGGGCCCGGTTGAGCTCCGCGACGAGCTTCCCGGTGTCCATGCCCACTATCTCGGCGCCTTTTTTACCCATAGCGACTCCTTCTTTTCTATCGGGTTTTCCGGCGGATGAAAAACGGGCGCGGCTCGCCGTCGCGCGGTTCCGGTCAGGCGTCCGACATCGGCATTTTTATGCCGAATTTCTTGGCGTTCTCGATGGCCCGGGGGTAGCCGGCGTCGGCGTGGCGGACGATTCCGAGGCCGGGGTCCGTGGTCAGCACGCGGGACAGACGCTCGTCCATTCCCGGCGTACCGTCGGCGACTATGACCATGCCGGCGTGTTGGGAATAGCCCATGCCCACCCCGCCGCCGTGGTGGACGCTGACCCAGCTCGCCCCGCCCACGGCGTTGAGCATTGCGTTCAGGAAGGGCCAGTCGCTCACGGCGTCGGAGCCGTCGGCCATGCCCTCGGTCTCGCGGTTGGGACTGGCCACGGAGCCGCAATCCAGGTGGTCGCGGCCGATGACGATGGGCGCCTTCAACCGGCCGTCGCGCACCATGCGGTTGATTTCCAGGCCGAATTTTTCGCGGTCTCCGTACCCCAGCCAGCAGATGCGGCAGGGCAGACCCTGGAAGCGGACCTTCGCCCGGGCCTTTTTTATCCAGCGGGCCAGGGCCTCGTCCTCCGGGAAGAGACGCAGGACCGCCTCGTCGGTGGCGTGGATGTCGGCGGGGTCGCCGGAGAGCGCCGCCCAGCGGAAGGGGCCCTTGCCGTCGCAGAAGAGCGGGCGGATGTAGAGCGGGACGAAGCCCTGGATGTTGAACGCCTCGGGTGCGCCGCGGTCCACGGTCTGGCCGCGGATGTTGTTGCCGTAGTCGAAGGCCGCCGCTCCCGCCTTTTGCATCGCGACCATCGCGTTCATATGGACCACCATGGACGCCAGCGAGCGCTTCTTGTACTCCGCCGGATTTTTCTTCCTCAAGGCCAGGGCTTCCGCGAGCGGCATTCCGTGGGGGACGTAGCCCGAGAGCTCGTCGTGGGCCGAGGTCTGGTCGGTGAGCACGTCCGGCGTGACCCCGCGGCGGACCAGTTCCGGGTGCACGTCGGCGCAGTTGCCCACCAGGCCGATGGAGAGGGGCTCGCCCTTTTTGGTGAATTCATCCACCAGCCGCAGCGCCTCGTCCAAATCGGTTACCATGCGGTCGCAGTAGCCGGTGGACAGACGCTTTTCGATTCTGGCCGGGTCCACCTCCACGTCCAGGCAGACGCCGTCGTTCATGGTGACCGCCAGGGGCTGGGCGCCGGACATGCCGCCCATGCCGCCGGTCAGAACCCATCTCCCCTTGAGCGAACCGCCGAAGTGCCGGCGGGCCAGCTCGGCCAGTGTCTCGTAGGTCCCCTGGAGGATGCCCTGTGTGCCGATGTATATCCAGGAGCCGGCGGTCATCTGGCCGTACATGATGAGTCCCTTGGCCTCCAGCTCGTAGAAGTGCTCCCACGTAGCCCACCGGGGCACGAGGTTGGAGTTGGCCAGCAGAACCCGGGGGGCCTGTTCATGGGTGGTGAAGACGCCCACCGGCTTGCCCGACTGGACCAGGAGCGTCTCGTCGTTCCCCAGGGTGCGCAGGGTCCTCAGGATTGCCTCCAGGGACTCCCAGTTCCGCGCCGCCTTGCCCGAGCCGCCGTAGACGATGAGATTGGCCGGGTCCTCGGCCACGGCGGGGTCCAGGTTGTTCTGGAGCATCCGGTAGGCGGCCTCCTGGTGCCAGCCCCGGCAGTTGAGCGTGGTCCCGGTGGGGGCATGCAATTCGCGCGGCATGTTCCGTCCTCGGTTGAGGGTTTGACTGCGGCGGTCCGACCGACACTCAAAATAGCACAGAGCCGGCGCCGGCTCAAGGATTAAAGGAGCCGCCCCGGTCCGGGAATCGGGCTTTATATCGTCGTTGGGGGAAGGGCGGCGCTCTACGTCGGCGGGATTTTCCTCCCCGGTAAATAACCCACCTGTCGTGTCTATATTGGCGAGTTCACCATCCGACGGGAACCATCCGGTTGAACGTTTCCGGGCCGAAGGCACATTTTCCGAACAAACGGTGGGTGCCTTCTCGCCCATTTTTTTGTCTATTCCATCGCGGTTCGTTCCGTTTACCCAATGGAGGTCCCGGCGGGGTTCAGGTTATACGTGACACAGGCGCGGCGAAATGAGTCCTGTAAGTAAAAAAAATCTAATAACCCCTTGTCAAGCCGTGATTCCTGGGCTATCTTTGCACCGTGAAATTAACAACAAGGGAGGCTCATGTACCGACACATTCTGTTGATAATCGCCTTATTAGCATCTTTCGCCTCCGCCGAGGTCCTCTTTTTCGAGGATTTTTCCGACGGCGAGATGCACGGCTGGACGCTGGACCCCGGTGAAATAGGACAACGCTGGATAGTCAGCTCACAGCACTTCTTCAGTGGTCCCTTCGGCGTTATTTGCGAAAAGGGTCAGGACCAGGATGAGCGGCTGATTTCACCGGGAATCTGCCTCACATCAGACGTGGTAATCGACTTCTACTGGGCCACGAGCTACACCTGGTTCGTTTCCCCCCACGACAACGGGGACTACATCCTGGAGATTCGTGAGGCCGGTGGACCGGGCGAGTGGACGGAAATCTGGAACGAGGAGGAGTTCGGGTCGTTCGAAAACTGGGTGTGGAACGAAACCGAGGTCGGGATTGGCGGTTACTGGGACGGCCACGACGTCCAGTTCGCCTGGCGTGTCGTCTCCGACAAGGCCGCCGACGTTTGGCTCGACACGATTACGGTTACCGCCGGTGATTCTTCGGACGTCCAGGAGGCGAGCTTCGGGGCCATCAAGGCCACCTTCCGCTGATTTGGGTTCTCTCACGAGGGTGGCTACCGGCCGCCCCTTTTTTATGTCGATTCCACCCCGGTCCGCTCCGGTTCCCCCGGGCTCGGTCCCGGCGTGGTAAGATATATCACTCAACGGGACCGGACGGCGTTTTCACGGAGAACCCGCGAGGTTGACGATGGCCGCGATTGAAACAGAGCTGGCGGACCGGACCGGGGGGACGCGGTATCTCACCTGGGGCCTCATCGCCCTGGAACTCATCCTGTGCGCCTTCATCGTTTGGGACTTGTCCGGCTACACACCCGACGACGCCTATATTTACCTGAACGGGGCCCGTCAGCTCGCCGGCGGTCATCTGCCGAACATGACGCCGGGCGAGGTGCCCACCAACGCCTGGTCCAGCCTTTTATGGGTGGGGCTTGTCACGCCGGCCTACTGGCTCGGTATAAACGCCCTGGTCTGGGCCAAGCTGCTCGGCTTCATCCTGCTTCTGGGAATCGTCTGGCAGATTGCGCGGATAATCGGGCTCTTCCACCCCAAGCTCGACCAGGCGACCGTTTGGGCCGTCGCCGGGCTGACGCTCGTCTACATGCCCCTGGTTTTTTGGGCCACCAGCGGCATGGAGACGATTCTCTACGTCTTCAGCCTGGTGCTGGTCTTCCGTCTGCTCCTGCGGGACACTTTGCGCCGGCGGCTGTCCGTGGGCCTGGGGCTCGCCCTGTCGGTGCACCTGGTCACCCGGCCCGACGCCTTCATCAATGCGGCCCTCGTGCTGGTGCTTCTGGTAATCCTCGTGTTGAACCCCCGACGGACCTATTCCTGGTCGGGGCTCGTGCGCCCCGCCCTCGGCCTGCTTCCGGGAATAGTGCTGCTTCTCCTGCCCGGTCTATTCTATCCGACCGTCCTGCCGACCAGCGCCCTGGCCAAGTCCCTCGCCCTCACCGCCCTCTTCAGCGACCAGTTCTGGTGGAACCTGCGCGAGCTGGTGCTGAACTTCGCGCTCACGCCGGGGAACGTCTTCATCTTCGCCGGGATGCTCATTTTCGTGTTCGCCCGTCGCCGCACGGAGGAGCCGACCGTCGGCTGGGAGCTGCGGGGCTTCGTCCTCCTGCTGGTCCTGACGCACCTGGGCGAGAGGGTGCTGGTGTGCGACTGGATGGCGGTGCAGCGCCTGTGGCTTGAATCGGCGGTAATCGCGCTCGCGGTTTGTCTCCCGGCGCTCGTCCGCCTGACTGAAAAGAAGAGGCACCTGTTGATATCCGCCGTCATCCTGTGCGGCAGCCTGGCGGCGGGGCTGCTCGGTTGGCGGGTCTACATCTTCTGTCATTACAGCCACGCCGGAGACCCCGCCGAGGTGATGGGGCGGTTCATCGAGGGGATGAAACGGGACGATTCGTGGATGCTCGCCACCGATATGGGGGTGGTGCCGTACTTCGGCGATATAAACACGATTGACGTCGAGTCGGTTCCCATCTGCAACTACCACCTGATGAAGGTGCCCGACGATTCCGCCTATGTGTGGAGCCATCGGGTCGACTTCGTCGTCGTTACCTCCCCCTACGTCACGGCGCCCCGGCCGGGAGCGACCGAGTATCGCCTCCTGAACGAGGCCCTCGGGCAACGGACCTTCTGGGAGAATTACCGCCACGTGCTCAGCGCCGAGTGGAGGGCTCCCTTCGACGACGGAATCATCCGGCCGACCCCCGGTCGGTACTATCACCTGTTCGTCTCGAACCGAATCGAATGCGACCTGCCCAGCCCACCCATCCTGTTGACGAGGAATCTCATGGCCTGGCCGGTAGCCGCGGAGGCCGTCCTGCCCGTTGAACTCCCATCGGCGTATACCGCGGACGGCGTCGTTCCGGCCGTTCCCGACGAGCCGCTGCCGGGGTATCTCGTCCCGCCACATTGAATCGGGTCCGGGGGCCGGTATCGGGTGTCATTCACTCACGGTTGCTTCGACGTTGTGAATCGCCTCTCCCGGGCGGATTCCCGACGTGCTACAATCACCGGAACGTCCACGCGGGAGACGGAAAGTGCGTCTACTGTCCGCGGTCCGGGAAATCCGGGGCATCTGGTGGCTGGTCATCGCCGTGGAAATCGGCCTGGCCCTCGTCGTAATTTACGAGCTGGGGGCCTATTCCTTCGATGACGCCTACATCTACCTCTCGGGGGCGCGGCAGCTTTCGCGGGGCGAGCTGCCCAATCCGAGCGCCGGCGACGGAGAGCTCCCCACCAACTCATTTTCCAGCCATCTATGGCTTCTCCTGCTGACCCCCGCCTTCTGGCTCGGCATCCAACCGCTGGTTTGGGCCAAGGCGCTGGGCTTCCTGTTTCTCCTCCTGTCGGTGGTCCAGGCCGCGGGGATTCTGCGCCGTCTGCGACCCACGTTCTCCCACGGCTCATCCCTCGCCCTGGCCGGGGTTTTCCTCGTCTTTACCACGTCGCTCCTCGGGTCGGTGAACGGCCTCGAGACGGCGCTGAACCTCTTCTCCTTCCTCCTTCTGCTCCGCTTCGCGCTCCGGGATTTCCTGCGCGACAAGCTCAGCACGGCCCTGGGCCTGGCCGCCGGATTGCACCTGGTCACCCGGCCCGACGCCTTCATCGACCTTGCCGTGCTGGGATTCGTCATCGGCTGGTGCTGGGCGTCGAAACGGTCGAGCATCGGCTGGCGCGACGTGCTGCGGGTCAAGCTGGGAGCGCTGCCCGGCCTGGTCTTCTTCGTCGCCGTGGCGCTCGTCTACTGGCAGATTCTGCCCACCAGCGCCGGGGTGAAAGTCCCTGCGTTGGGTATAATGTTCAGTTTCTGGGGCTTCAAGGAGGGTTTTCTCCGTGTTCTGTGGGAGTTTATCCGCACGCCCGGCCTCGCCCTGGTTTACGCCGGTTTCATCTACTTCCTGGTCCGGCGCAGGAAGGAGGGTGAGAACGGGAGCGGTGGGGACCGGACTCACCGGCTGACCACCCCCCTCAGGTTGTTACTGGTCGGGCTGGCCCTGGACCACCTCGGCGTTCTGTTCTTCGCCGGCGACCCCATCGGGGTGGGCCGTCTGTGGCTCCCCTCGGCCGCCACGGCTCTGGTCTGCACACTGGCCGTGCTACCCGCGTTCTTTCACCGGCGCCGGGGGCTGGCCGTCGGCACCCTCCTGCTCGGTTTCACCCTCTGGTCCGGTTTTCTGGGTTGGTGGTCCTACGTGGTCTACCACTACAATCACCCCGGTTCACCCGCGGAGCAGCTGGGAGAGTTCATCGACGAAACCAAGCTCTCCGACTCCTGGCTGGTGACCATGGACATGGGGGTCGTGCCGTATTTCGGGGACCTGCCCACCATAGATTCCCACGACCGCCCCAAGTGCAACCGGTACCGAGCGTCGAACCCCGGCGACCTGGAATACATCCGGGGAAAACCGGTGGACTTCGTCGTCCTCATCACCCAGACGCCCGTGCCGGAAACGGGTTTCATCTACCACGGCATCAATCAGTATCTCTCCGCCGACGAGTGGTTCGACAGCTTCCGGGAGGTGATGGTCGCGGAATGGCGTCCGCCGGTGGACCTCGATTCTCTCCTGAACAACGTCGGTCGTTACTTCCACCTCTACGTCTCGGATAGAATCCGGTGTGGAATCGAGGAGCCGATTCTGCTGCTGCGCGGCGCTTCCGAATCGGAGCTGTGATTTAATTTTTTTCGGACGCACATCCGGCGTCGCGTCGGGCGGCGGCGGTTGCATTTTTACCGACGACTCGGGGGACTGAAGGACGGATTGCCCGATGCGCCGCTGGCTCATTCTCGCCGTTGTGGTCCTGGTCCAGCTCTGCATCGGCGGGATTTACGCCTGGAGCAACCTGGCGCGCGCCCTGACCGACGAGTACGGCCTCTTCGAATGGCAGGCCCAGCTCATCTTCGGGGTGAACATCGCGGCGTTCGCCCTGACGATGCTCTTCGCGGGGCCGCTCCTCGACCGCCGGGGCCCGAGGCGGCCCACCCTCATCGGAGGCTGCCTGTTCGCGGCGGGGCTACTGACGGCCTATTTCTCCGGTGGCCGCTTTCCCCTGCTCCTGGCGGGATACGGGGTGGTGGCCGGGACGGGTCTCGGCTTCGTGTATCTCTGCCCCATCTCCACGGCGGTCCGCTGGTTCCCGAAGAGGAAGGGGCTGGTGACCGGGGTGGCGGTGGCCGGATTCGGGGGCGGGGCCATCGTTCTGTCAAACCTCATCGAGGGGCTGCTGGGCGACGGACTGACACCACTGGACATCTTCCTCTGGGTCGGCGTCGTTTACGGGGCGTTGATTCTCGTCGGCGGAAGCCTGCTGGCCAATCCGCCCGACGGCCCCGCGCCGCCGGCGCCCGACGCGCTCCCCCGAATCCGCCGCGACCCCCGCTTCTGGCGTCTGTTCGGGTCTATGTTCGCCGGGACCTTCGCCGGACTGCTGATTATCGGAAACCTGAAACGGTTGGGCCTGTCGGCCGGGGCCGAGGAGTTTTTCGCGGCCGCCTCGGTGAGCGCACTGGCGGCGGGTAACGCGCTGGGCCGCATCGGGTGGGGACTCATCGCCGACCGTTTCGGCCGCGGCCCGGCCAGTGTGCTTTCCCTGTCGCTTCTGGCCGTTTCCATCCTGCTGCTGCTGCCGGTCGCCGGGGCAGGGTGGCTGTTTTTAATCGTCGCGGCTTGTGTGGGCTTCAACTTCGGCGCGGCCATGGTGCTCTACGCCACCCAGACCTCGGACGAGTACCGGCCGGAGAATTTCGGCCGCGTCTACGCCCGCGTCTCGCTGGCCTACGGACTATCCGGCACCCTCGGTCCATTCATCGGCGGCCTGGTTTATGACCTTACGCATAATTTCTGGCCGGCCGTGGTCATCGCCGCGGCGGTCGCGGTGTCCGGGGCCCTCTTCTATTCCATCATGGGGGCGAGAATGCGTCGGCGTCCGACCATTCCCGAGCGGGCGGCGGATTGACGGAGGTTGGTCTAGGATGACCGCAGAGTGGTGGGAGACGTTCTTCGACGACGTCTGGCTCGAGGGCGGCTTCGGCCCGGCGGGCGCTGAGGCCCCCGTGGAAGAGGTCGATTACCTGTGGCGGCAGCTCAGGCTGCATCCGGGGTCCAGGTTGGCCGACATCTGTTGCGGCGTCGGGCGGCACTCCATCCCCCTGGCGCGCCGGGGGGTGGAGGTGACGGGGGTGGATTTCTGCCCAAAATATCTCGAACGGGCTGAAGAACGCGCTCGTGGACTGCCGGCGGTTTTCGTCCAGGCCGACATGCGTGAGACGGGCCTGGGGAAGGGCGCCTTCGACGCGGTCATCAACATCTGGACCAGCTTCGGCTACTTCGCCGACGAGGACGAGAACGAGCGGGCGATGGCCGAATGGTCCCGACTCCTCCGACCCGGCGGCCGCCTGGTCATGTCCCTGCTCAACCGCGACGGCCTGCTGTACAATTTCCAGCGGAAGCGAGGCGACGCCAGGCTCGGGTGGCTACTTATCGAGGATTCCGAGCCCGATTACCTCACCGGTCGCATGACCGGCCGCTGGCTCTGGGTTTCACCCTCCGGGGAGCGCCACGCCCGGGAGATGAACCTCCGCAATTACGCCGTCCACGAGCTGGTCCGGATGGGCGCGCGGCACGGCCTTTCCATCGTGGACGCCCACGGCAACCTTCTCGGCGAACCCGCCGGGCGCGAGCACACGCACATGTACCTGACATTCGTGCGGGTCTGACTGCCGAGGGGCCGGGAGGCGGTAGGGTCACCGTGGAACGACCGGGCGAAATCGAGCACGCTCGGTTTGGACACGGCCTTGTTTCCCCGATTGCGAACCGGCGTCCATTTACCATATCTGCGCTATAAAAAAGGCGACCCGTATGGGCCGCCTTTACTTTAGCTCTCGGAGCGTGCGTTACCGGGCGATGATGAACCGCTGGGTGAGCATGCCTTCAGCGGCCACCAGGCGGATGATGTACACGCCCGCGCTGGCGCTGCTTCCATCCCAGGCCAGGATGTGTCGGCCCGCGGCCAGCTCGCCGGTCTGGATGGTCGAAACGCGGCGCCCGGCCAGGTCGAAGACGGCCAGGGTCACGTCCTGCGTCTCGGGCAGGGTGAAGGAGAAGTTGACCCTGCCGGATGTCGGATTCGGGAAGGGACTTTCGAGCGCCAGGGCCATATCGGCGGTCGGACGGTAGGACACCTCGGCGGGACCGTAGGAAACGGTGGTTCCGTCGGATTTGATGCCCTCGATGTAGTAGTTGTAGTCACCTTCCTGGGGCCGGTCGAGCCAGGCCCCGATGGTGCCGCCCTGGAGCGATTCGGTGTTGAGGCGGAGCCTTGAGCTGTCACCTTGCTCGGCGCGGTAAATGTTGAAGCCGGCAAAGCCGGAGTCGGCGGTCCAGGTCAGCATGACGCCGTCCGAGGTGATTTTCGGCTCGATGGCGACCCAGGAAGCGCTCGGTTCTTCGGGCACGCTCACCTGGATGTCGTCCACGTACCAGCCCTCGTTCGTAATGTCATCGGAGTCGGAGACGAACCGGAATCGCAGTTGCACCACCGTGTCGGCGTAGGCGTCCAGGTTGAGCGCCCATTCCGTCCATGTGTACTGGGTGCCGTCGTGCTCTTCTATCTGGAGCCAGCCGGAGCCGTCGTTGATATCGACGTAGCCAATGTCGTGGCTGAACTGCAGCTCGTACCAGGTCCAGTAGCGCAGCTCCGCGGCGGCGGGGTTGATGTACACCGGCGGCGAGTAGAGGCAGGCGTTGATGTCGTTGCCGTAATTATCACTCCCAATGCCCCCGCACTTCCACGAGTGTGTAGGCGAATGCGAGCGGTAGTCTTCGACGTGCCATGCGTCGTTGTCGCCGTCATGGGTCCAGTACCACTCACCGTCCTCCACGTCGTCGTCTATCATATCGGCCGGTGAGAAGAGGGTGAAGAAGAGGTCCTGGGAGTCGAAGCCCTGGGACTGCACCGTCAGGGTGAACTCGAATGAGTTGGGGGACCCGGCCCCGGCGCTCACGTCGAAGCCGAAGGTGGAGGAGCCGGTGTCGCCGGCGGGGATGGTGCCGAAGTCGCCGTCGCCGTCGGTGATGGTGACGTCGGGGCTGGAGCAGGTGAGGGTACCCGTGGTGCTCGGACCGGAGCCCTCGCCGACGTTGTTGATGCTAACCTCTATTTCGATGGACTCACCGGGCTCGATGAGGCCGTCGGAATCGGTGTCCGAGGTGACGGCCACGTCGCCGAGCTCGAAGCTGGGTTCCTCGGGGGGAGGACCGCCCAGGGATTCCACCGCGGCCAGGACGTCGATGCGCCCCGAGCCGTAGTCGTTGTCCTTGCCCACATCGCCCAGGTCCACGGCGGTGTCCTCCAGGACCTGCTTGAGCTCCTCGGGCGTCAGCGTCGGGTCGGCATCCAGCAGGAGGGCGCAGGCGCCGGCGACGTGGGGGGTCGCCATGGACGTGCCGTTCCACCCGTCCTGATACGCGGTGTCCGAGGAGATGTAGCAGCTCTTGATGTTGACGCCGGGGGCGGACACGTCGGGCTTGATGCAGTCGTCATCGCCCCATTCATCGGTGGGGCCGCGGCTGGAAAAACCGGCGATGACATCGTTGACGTCGGTGGCGCCCACGCAGATAACCTCGGGCACGTTGCCCGGTGTGCGCAGCGTCATGGGGCCGGGGCCCTCGTTGCCGGCGGCGATGACCAGGGCGGTGCCGGCGGCGATGGTGTTCTGGGCGTTGGTGCGCCAGGTGGGTTTATCCGGATTCCAGGAGTCTATCCAGCCCAGGGAGTTGGAGACCACGTCCGCGCCGAAATCCACGGCCCCCTGCCAGGAGGCCCACACGGACAGCTCGCCCTGGTGGTTACCGTACATGTAGAGGCGGTGGGCGCCGTAGTTGTATTCGGGCGCCACGCCGGCCTGGGTCCCGGCGGTGCCGTCGGAGCCCACGCTGCCCGCGCAGTGCGTGCCGTGCTCCTCACCGGACGAGAAATAGGGGTCGGGGTCGTTGTCCGAATAGTCGTAGCTGATGGAGGGGTCGTAGTGGCTGTAGAGGTCCTGGTGCGTGTAGCGCTGGCCCGTGTCGCCGATTACCACGGAGACTCCCGCGCCGGTGTACCCCAGGTCCCAGACGGCGGGAGCGTTGACCTTATCCACACCCCAGGCGATTTCGCGGCCGTTGTCGTACACGGTGACGGGCTCGGCGCTCTCGCCGGCCTTGAATCCGAGACCTATCCACTGGCCGTCGCCGTCGGCCCCGCGGGTGATGCGTGCCACCTCGGGCCTTTGGGCCACTTCGAGGATGGCTTTCGGGGTCAGCTCGGCGTAGACGAAGTTGGAAATCCAGAAGGGGCGATAGGCGCCCACCGAGCCGTTGGTCTGATTGGCGGTCAGCCACCGCAGCAGGCCCTCCTGCTCGGCCGAGGCCACGTTCTTGAGCCAGCCGGTGACGGCAGCCCGAGCCTGGTCCCTCGTGCGACCGAGCCAGAGTTGGGCCGTCGTCGCACGGTCGAGCTGGGTCTGCAGGGTAATGTAGCAGGGGAGCAGCTCATTATCGGTGCTCGTGGCCAAGTAGCCCTGCAGATATTCGGTTAGCTTGGCCTGGGGCTCCACGGCCATGGAGCTGAAGGCTAAAACTAATACCAACAATATCAATAGCTTCCGCATAAGACCTCCATTTGGAAGCGGTTATGTTGTCGTTAAGGACTGGCGTAACACAAACAATCTTCAACGGCTAACCTAGCGGAAAAATACCAAATTGTCAAATTAATCTTCGAGCGAGAAAGGATTGACAGCTCTGCCTTTTGCCGATGTATCACTCCGGAGATAAAGCGAGGTCCTTATTATTGAACGCAGGAAACATGCGAAAAGGGGGTGTACCCCCCTTTCTGTTTGTCGCAATAACACAGGATTTAATCGCCGCCGGCGCTGGCGATACGTTCCAGCTTGCTCACCAGGGCGGCCGTATCGGTGTCGTTTTCCACCACGTCGCGTATTTTGTTGTAGCTGTGGATGACGGTGGAGTGGTCGCGTCCGCCGAACTGGAGCCCGATTTCATGGAGCTTTGCGTCGGTCAGGTTTCGCGCCAGGTACATGGCCACCTGCCGCGGGAAAACGACCGAGGCGTTGCGCGTTTTGGATAAGAGTTCACCCAGCGCCACCTCAAAGTGGTCGCAGACCACCCGCTGAATCGTCCCGATGGAGACCCGGGGGGTCTCGCGGCCGAGGATATTGGACAGAGCCTCGCGGGCCATTTTGGCGGAAATCGGCTGCTCGCTGATGGCGCTGAAGGCCGTGAGCCGCAGAATCGCCCCCTCGATGGTGCGGATATTCGTCCGTACCCGCTGGGCGATGAGGTCGACCACCTCGTCGGGGAGGTGGATGCCCTCGTTTTCGGCCTTGGCCTGGATGATGGCTATTCGGGTTTCGATGTCCGGCGGCTGGATGTCGATGACCAGTCCCCATTCAAAACGGGTTACCAGCCGCTCGTCGAGCTTAATCTCCGCCGGCGGACGGTCCGAGGTGAAGACGATTTGCTTCGAGTTGTTGTACAGGGTGTTGAAGGTGTGGAAGAGCTCCTCCAGCGTCGCCTCTTTTCCGGCCAGAAACTGGAGGTCGTCGATTAACAGGATGTCCAGGTTGCGGTACTTGGCCCGCAGGTCCGAGGAGTGGTCGTAGCGGATGGCCTCGATGAACTCGTTGGTGAATTCCTCGCTGGTGACGTAGGCGGTGGAGAGCTCCCGGCGCGACAGGAAGGATTCGTGGCCGATGGCGTGGAGGAGGTGGGTTTTACCCAGTCCCACGCCGGCGTAGATGAAGAGCGGGTTATAAATCTGCCCGGGACGCTCCACGACGGCCTGGGCGGCGGCGTAGGCGGTGGAGTTGCCGCGCCCGACCACGAAGCTCTCGAAGGTGTACTTGGGATTGTACGGGTTGCGGGGCGAGGCCGGCTTCTTTCCCCCGCCATTGCTCCGGGCCACCAGGACGACCTCGAGCTCGCGACCGTACACGCTCGCGAACTCCCCCGCGATTTGCTCGAGGTAGGTCGAGCCCAGCCAGTCCACGTAGCGCTGGTTGGGCACCTCGAGGGTTACGAGGTCCTCGGTCAATTCCCGGGGTTTGATGAGGGAGATGTAGGATTTGTAATGGTACGGGTCTATTCGGGGTTTCAGGTTTCCGGAGACCTGGGCCCAGAGGTCTTTTAGCCGGTCCATGAGCCTTTATCCGTTCGTCGTTTACCGGTTGATGTCGATTAGGATACAGGTTGATTTAGAGGGGATTTTGAAGCAGCCTGCCGGGTCGCGCAGTTTATTCACAAAAAACGCGGGGAATATTTTTCTATAACTCGTGGCTTTACATGGGCCGGGTGCGGAGGTGTGAGGAGTTGTCAACCAAGAGTCGCACGTTATCCACAAGTTGTTAACATCAAATGTAACAGCAATTTATGGTAGCACACCCAAAAATTAGGCTCAAGGGGGGGAGTGGGATTTTTTACCGCGGTGGGGGTGTAAGGGCTTGGATTACAACGAGGAAAAATTTTTTCGTGAATTTCGTCACCCGAAAGACGACCTGGCGGATGGGTATTCGTCTTTTCGTGACCGGGACGCGGCGCCGCCTTTACTCACCCCGTGAGGCGTCGTATAATCCGCCCATGCTGGAATTCTGGCGCCTCCTCTACGACCTCTTCCTCGCTCCGTTCGTCCGCCTCGCCGCTCCCTTCGCCGCTCTGGTGAACGCCGAGGCGCGTTCCGGTCTCGCCGCCCGCCGCGGTTGGCGCGCCGCCCTGAAGGAGGCCGCAGGGCGTCTCGGACGCGACAAGCCGCGTCTGTGGTTCCACTGCGCTTCTTTGGGGGAGTTCGAGCAGGCCCGCCCCATCATCGCCGAGCTGCGCCGACGCCACGGCGACGGCCTGACCGTCTGCCTGAGCTTCTTCTCCGAAACCGGTCTGCGGCACGGCCGCCACGCGGAGCTGACCGATTGCGTCTTTCTTCTGCCGCTGGATTCCCCGACGGCGGCGCGGCGGCTCCTCGAGATTATTAAGCCCCATCTCGTCTGTTTCGTCAAGTTCGATATGTGGCCGGAGCTGGCCTGGACCGCCCGGGAGGTCGGCGTGCCCGTGGCCCTGGTCTCGGCCGCCGTTCACCGTCGTTCCGGGGTGGCCCATCCGCTCCTGCGAGGTTTTTATCGGGCGGTCTTCCACGCCTGCAGCTTCATCGGCGCCGCCGACGAACTGAGCGCCCGCTTCCTCCGGGCGGTTTACTCCGCGGGGGTGGAGGTCGCCGGCGACTCCAAGTTCGACGCCGTCCTGACGCGCCGTGATTCGGCCGGCGGGCCGCCCATCCGCTTCGCACACGCCGGGCCGGTCCTCGTCTGCGGCAGCACCCACCCCCCCGACGATGAGGGGCTCCTGCCCATCCTCGTAAAGCTCCTGTCCGAGCGGGAAGACCTGGCGGTGGTCCTGGCTCCCCACCACGTTGACGGGGGGCGCCTGGGGGGGATAGAATCCTTCTTGACCGACCGGGGATTTACCCCCGAGAGACTGACGGCGGTGGTCGAGCGGGGAGGCGTCGCCGCGGGTCGGTTGGTCCTCGTGGACACGGTGGGCTGCCTCTTCGAGCTCTACTCCCTGGCCCGGGTGGCGTACGTCGGCGGCGGTTTCTGGGACCGCGGGCTGCACAACGTCCTGGAACCGGCGGCCTTCGGGGCGGCGCTGGTCTTCGGCCCCCGAATCGGTAACTCGGCGGAGGCGGTGGAACTCGCCGGGGCGGGTATCGCTGAGCGGGTCGGGGATTTCGGCCAGCTGGAACATGCGCTGCGACGGTTGTTAAAGGACCCGACGGAGGCCCGCTCGAAGGGCGCCGCCGCGAGAAGGTACTGCGAGGAACGGGCCGGCGCCTCCGCCCGCATCGCGGACCGCCTGGAAAATCTTTACAGCCCCTCACCGGGGAGGCCGTGGGAATGACGAATCGGCTCAAGCTCCTGGCGCTCGTCGGCCTTTTCTGCGCCCTCTTCCTCTCGACCGCCTGCGAGGACTCCTCCGACGTGGAGGGCAAGTTCAAGCTGGGCGTCATCTACGGCCTGGGGGGGAGCAACGACAAGTCCTTCAACGAGGCCATCAAGCTGGCCGTGTCCCGGTCGGTGCGCGATTACCGGGTCATCCTCACCGAGCGGGAGCCGCGCAATCAACAGGAGCTGCAGGGCTTTCTGGAAGAGCTGGCCTCGAGCAGCCTGGACTGCATCGTGGTGGCCTGCGACCCCTCCGACCTGGAGCCGGTGGCCCTCGCCCACCCGGGCCAGCACTTCATCCTGGTGGACGGGGAAATGGAGATGGAGAACGTGGTCGCCCTCTCGCTGGAGAGCCGCCGGGCCGCGGTCTCCATGGGTGTCATCGCGGCGATGACCACCCGGACGGGCCGCATCGGCTTCATCGGGGCCTTCGAGGACCGCTCCAGCCGACGGGTGCTGGCCGGTTTCCAGGAGGGGGCGATGCTCGCCGCCGGGCTTCTGCGCGACGAGGGGCGGGAGGTCCCCGAAATCGAAGTCATCGCGGATTTCATCGGCTCCGGACCCGACGCCCTCAACAACCCGCAGCGCGCCGAGTTCCTGGCCCGCAAGCAGTACGGCCGTAACGTGGACATCATCTTCGCCTTCTGCGGCAAGAGCGCCGAGGCGGTGTTTCTGATGGCCAAAAATTACAACCGGCTGGCCATCGGCAGCGACCTGAACCAGAACTGGATAGAGAAGGGGCACATCCTCACCAGCATGCTGCGCAACATCAACGACGCGCTGTACGACGTTCTGGAGAAGGCCATCCACCAAGGCTTTACAGGCGGCTTAATAGATGTCCCGCTGGGCAACAACGGCCTGGGGTACTACGTGGACCGCTACAACGAGGCGCTGATGCCCGAAGGGGCCGAGGAGATGGTCCGGCGGGTCTTCGCCGAGCTGGACGCCCGGGAGGCGGAGATGCTGGCGGAGGAGCCGGCCGAAAAACCGGTGATGTAGAGGTCTCGGATGCGACCGATGGCGGGTTGGGGCCCGCCTTTTTATACGGGAGAACGTAGGGCGCGGAACCGTGAGAATCGAGTTATGCGAAGCAAATCCCTTCCCCGTCGTGTTAGTTTTCGATGACGTAGGGGCGGGCCTCTGTGCCCGCCCGCGAATGTACGGCGACCTCTGTACACCTGAACGCCGGGTGGGGAGTCCCTTCCTCGCCGTGTCTGTAAACGAGCGGCTTCCCCATATGGGTAAGGAGCCTGGAATCTCGGGCGGGACGAGTTGAGCCGCTCTTTTTTTATGCGTGAACCGAGCGGTTTAAAGACCGGACAAACCTTTCAACGTCTCCCCGAACGGCGGCCGGACGACCCCGCGCTCGGTGATGAAGGCGGTGACGTAGCGGTGAGGGGTCACGTCGAAGGCGGGATTGAAAACGTCCACCTCCGCCGGTGCGGTTTGAACGCCGCGGAACCGGCGGACCTCGTCCGGGTCACGTTCCTCGATGGGAATCCCGTCCCCGGCGGGGAGGCTGAAATCGAAAGTTGAGAGCGGGGCGGCGACGTAGAACGGCAGGCCGTGCTCCCGGGCCAGGACGGCCAGGCCGTAGGTGCCGATTTTATTGGCCGTGTCGCCGTTGGCGGCTATGCGGTCCGCCCCGGTTACGACGCAGTCCACCAGACCGCGGGCCATCACCGTGGCCGCCATGTCGTCGCAGATGAGCGTGACCGGCACGCCGGATTTCTCCAGCTCCCAGGCGGTGAGTCTGGCCCCCTGCAACAGCGGCCGGGTCTCGTCGGCGAAGACGCGGATTTTCTTCCCCGCCTCCACCGCGGCGTAGACGACGCCCAGGGCGGTGCCGTAGTCCACGGTGGCCAGCCCCCCCGCGTTGCAGTGGGTCAGAACGGAAGAGCCGTCCGCGAGGAGCGCCTGACCGTGGCGCCCGATGGCCCGGCAGGTGTCCCGGTCCTCGGCCAGGATGGCGAGCGCCTCGGTTAAAAGGGCCCGTTTCACGGCCTCCGGCTCCGCTCCGGGCGTCCGTTCGGCCACGGCCGCCATCCGCTCCAGGGCCCAGGTGAGGTTGACCGCCGTGGGTCGGCTCGACGCCAGGTAATCCGCCGCTTGACGAATCGCCTTTTTGAGGCTATCGTATGTAGTGAAAGAGCCGTCCCGGACGGCGACGTACAGGCCCAGCGCCGCCGCGACACCGATGGCCGGGGCGCCGCGGACTTCGAGCCGCTTGACGGCCCGGTGGACGTCCTCGACGGTCTCCAGGACGACGTAGCGCTCCTCGGTCGGCAGCCGGGTTTGGTCGAGGATTACCAGTGAATCGTTCTCCCAGGCGATGGTTTTCACCGGCACGGCGCGACCTCCGGTAGGGTTGACCGCTAAACCATCCCATCTCGGAAGCGCCCTGTCAAGCCCCGGTGCATGATGGAACAAAACAATCAAGGTTGGCGCGGGATTCGCCGCTACCTGCTGTTGTCCCTGCTGGTCAACCTGCTGATTTTGATGTGGGTCATCCGGCTCGGGGTGGCGCGGGGGGAGCCGCCGAACTACAACGGTGGGCCCATAAGCGTACTGTCCATCGTCACCGAGCCCGATGCCGAGCCGCAGCGCCTGGCGACCATCCGCCAGCTGATAGATGGGATTACACAGCCCATCGTGGTCGAGGACAGGGACATCGAAACCGAGAAGGAGCAGGGCCAGCCGGAGGACGAGAGCGACCAGACGACGCCGGCGGTGGAAACCTTCGATTTCCGTTACAACTACAACGTGCCGGCCGTCATCGTCCAGCCGGTCCTCGTCAGCGGGCGGCACAACCCGGTCATGCCGGAGTCCCTCGCCAGCTCCCGGTGGGAGGGGACGGTCACGCTGGGGCTCCTGATTGATGCCCAGGGGCGTCTGGTGGACCTGTGGGTGGAGGAATCCTCCGGCCGGGAGGATGCCGACCGCGACGCCCTGACCTGCTACCGCGACACCGAATGGCGGCCGGCTACCGTGGACGGGAAACCCACCATCTGCCGCCTCTTCGTAAAAGTACCCTACGAAATGGCCTATCAGACGACCATGTTTTAGACCCGGACCGGGGCGGCGAAGGCCGCCTTTTTTATTGTAAAATCGGGTCGGCAGCCGACGTTTCCCCAAAAATTTCGGAGCCTCGAACGCGTGAGAACCGGCCTCATCAGAAACGGCATTCTCCTCTCCGTCCTGGCGCACCTGCTTTTCCTGCGGGCGCTGGTGGCCGGTCCGGCCTCCGTGGAGCCCCCCGCGCGGGCCTGTAACGAGCTGCCCGTCGTCGTGGACCTGGAAGCGGAGCCGGCTGTAGAGCCGCCGGGGATGCCCGAGGCCATCGTCCCGGCGCCTATGACCGTGCCGGCCTCGGCGGAGACCGGGCTCGCCGCGGATTCCACGGGAATCGAATCCCGGCCGCTTTCACTCGAATCGGCAAGCCTGGGCGAACCGATTGGTGAGGCCGACCTCGGCTCCTCCCCGGATATGCCCTCATCGGTATGCGTGGTCGAGCCGACCGGCATCTTCCTCCCCGACGCCCCGCCCCTGAAGCTGAACGACCGCCGCTGGGAGGGCGAGGTCCGGGTGGGCGTGTACGTCACGCCGGACGGCCGACCGGGGAAGGTGTGGGTCATCGAGAGCTCGGGCCGCCGCGAGGCCGACCTGGACGCCCTGGACTTCTTCGCCAAAACCCTGTGGAATCCGGCCACCGTGAACGGCGAGCCGGTGGGCTGGGTGCTGGAGCGGACAGTCGCCTACCGCCAGCCGGAGTATTTCCCCTAAATCTGTAAGTCAACCGAAAGAAAAAACGGGCCGTGGGGCCCGCTTTTTCAGTATTGAATGCCCGGCTTACAGGTCCACGCGGACCTTCAGGTACACCTCGTCGTTTTTCTCCATCCCGGCGAACTTGGAGTCGCCCTCGCCCTCGAGCCAGTAACCGCCGAGAATCACGTTCAATCCCGTGAGCGGCTGGTAGGTGAGCTCGGGCAGGAGTATGAAGCCCCAGTTCTGGTCGAGGGTCTCGAAGTCCGGCACCTCCACTCCCGCGGCCAGGCGGATTTTCAGCGCGTCGTAAAACAGGCCCTTCTCCACGGCGAGGACGAAGTAGTCGCCCATCTCGGCGGCGCCGCGCTCGTCGTACAGGCCGTGGATGTACTGGAGTTGAGTATAGAAACCGTCGAAGCTGTAGTCGATGCCGCCCATCCACTTGAAGAACACGCCTTTGGGATAGAGGACGGTCTCGGTGGTGCCCAGGGGGCTGGTCTGGGTCTGGGTAATATCCTCGGGGTAGATGTAGGCCGCCGCCTCGCCCCACAGACCCAGGTCGAAAACATCGGCGGCGAAGGAGGCCCCGATGATGTGCCGCCGGGGGAAGGTGCCCGTAGCGGTGACGTTCACCGGGATGGTGAAGGGAGGCGCGTCGGGGTCCACGGTCGGCTCCACGGTCAGTTCCGTGGCCACCGGGAGTTGCTCCCGGGTGTAAAGGTACGCCAGCTCGAGGTCCACCGGCCCCAGGCTGCCCCGGAACCGGGCTCCGTACCGGGCCGATTCGGCCAGGGAGGACTCCGGTAGCTCGACCGGCGTGGAGAGCTGCGACAGCCACAGCGGAAGACCCATGAACTCGCCGAGGTCCATCTCCGGGACCTCTTGCCACCGCGCGCCCGGGAGACGGGCCGGGGTGAAGCCGGGGATGAAGACGCCCTCCAGGAAGCAGGCTCCCGAGAACCAACCGGTCAGCCGCACCATGTTCACGCCCAGATGCTCGCCGAAATCCAGCGGGTCCTCGTAGTCGCCGGGATTGACCTCGTCGTAGGTCCGCAGCTTGTCGCCGACGCCCCAGCCGATTTCCTGCTTGCCGATGGAGATGTCCACCGGGTCCAGGGGCAGGCCGTAGAGGTTGAGGTAGGCGCTCTCGAGCTCCAGGCTCCACGGGTCCACGTAGCCGATGTACTCCAGGTCGGCCGAGGAGGAGGCGGTGGAGAATCCCAGCCCGCGCAGGCGCAGGCTGCCGGCGGCCTCGGCCTTCTCCCACTTGGTCGCTACGGAGAGGAATAGGTCGTTTTCGTTGTAGGTGAAGGTGTGGGGCGGTTCGGTCAGGTGGCGCAGGTCCACGGTGATAGTGGCGCCCAGCTCGATTTCAGGCACCAGGCCGGAATCCTCCGCTACCGCGCCCGCGTCGGATTCGCCGGGGGCGTAGCTCGCCGCGCTCGGTTCGTCCGGGTACTCCACCTCGCCGGTTTCGTCCTCCTGAGCCGTCGAGGCGGCCGCCAGGAGCGCCAGAATAAGTACGACGGGTTTACAGCTCATCATGCACCCCCTCATTTCTTGAGCTCGCGCTGGCTGAAGAAGGACGATTCGAGGCCGGTGTCGTACTCCACGCTGGAGATGGTGATTTGGGTCTTGTGGCCGTTTTCCTGATTGACCATCAGCAGGGCGCCCAGGGTCGTGTAACCGTCCCGGACCGAGACCGACCCCGTGGTCATCCGTTTCACGAGGCCCGATGAATCGTAGAAGTCTATACGGTCGAAGACCCAGGTGTCCCGGTCGACCCACATGACCAGGCTGGCGTAGCCCGTGTCGGCGCCGGATTTCGGCGTGAGCTTGAGCTTGTACTGCGTGTCGGTGGTCTGCACCAGCTCCGCCGTGTAGTCCGCGGAGTAGTCGTAGCTCGCCAGGTCCTTGTAACTGAAATCGGTGTTATGGAAGCCCTCGTTGCGTGCGTGACCGGCGATGCGGCGGACGTCGGCCCGGCTGGGGGAGTAGAAGTACATCTCGTCCTCGCCCAGCACCAGGAAGCCTATGCCCTTCACCGAGGACGGGGAGGTGTACTTGAGCATCCGTTTCTCGTCGCCCAGGGTCCAGATTTTTATCGTCGAAGTCTGGCTGGAGCCGTCGGCGTCGGTGACGGTTATTTTATACACCGCGGTCATGTCGGCCGCGCCGGTGAGGGTGTCGGAGATTTTGTCCAGAATGCCCTGGGCGGTGATGGCCAGGGCGGGCGCACACGCGCCGAGGGCCAGAATCAGGCTGATTGAAGTTAACCGTCTCATTCTTTCTCCTTCTTCGAGGTAGGGAGTTTTAACCCCTTGTTGAAAATGAATTTAGGCCGGAAGGTGAAGTAGATGGCCGGGAGGATGACCAGCGCCGCCAGGGAGCTGGCGACCATGGTCACCGCCACCAGGACGCCGAACTGGCGCAGGGGAATGATTTCGCTGGCCAGGAGCACCAGGAAGCCGGCGGCGACGCTGGCGGCGTTGATGATGACCGCGCGCCCCGTGGTGGCCAGGACCCGCTCCAGGGCCGTGACCGGGCTTTCAGACCGCGCGAGCTCGCGGCGGAACGACTCCGTGAAATGAATCGTGTAGTCCACCCCGATGCCGATGACCAGGCTGGCTATCATCATGGTGACGAAGTCCAGCGGGATGCCCCACAGCGCCATGATGGCGAAATTTAAGAGAATCGTCAGCAGGATGGGGATGGAGGCCAGCAGACCGCCGACGACGTTGCGCATCACGGCCAGGAGGAGGAAGAACACCAGCACGTAGGCGATGGCCATGGAGACCTTCTGGTTGTCCACCATCTTGCCTTCCATGACGCTGTAGATGCGGGGGAAGCCACTCTGCGCGATGAGCAGGGGGACGATTTCCCTCGGGGCCTCCCCGGTCAGGCGAAACGCCATGTCCGACGGTACGTAGGCCGTGCGGTCGGTGAGCCCGAAGAGGGCCCCGCGCAGGTCGGAGACGAACTCGGCGTCGATGGAGAACTCCCCGGGAAGTTTCCCCAACGCCTCTGTGGTCCAGCGGTCCACCACGGCGTTCTGGACCAGGTGGGTCGTCCGCTTGGAGATGATGTCGGCGAGCCAATCCGGGTCGTCGGGATATTCCGCCAGGTAAGACGCGGGCAGGGCGCTCTCGACGGCGGCGGAGATTTCCGCCGGGTCGGGGTAGAGGCTCCCGCCGGGCCGCCAGACGGCGGCGATGGCGGTGGCCAGGCGCTCCTGTGCGGCAAGGTCGTCCAGGAGCACGTCACCGGAATTTTTCACGTAGTCCTCCACCCAGGGGGTCAGGGTGCCGGCGATGGTCTCGGCGTCCAGTGAGACCGGCTCGCCGAGCCTCATCTCACGGAGCAGGAGCAGAGCCTCCTCCCGCCCAAGCTTGAACCCCCGGTACTGCGCGTCTTGCGAGAGCCCCCAGGCGAGCCAGCCGAGCTGATAATCCCGCAGCTCACCGAAGGCCGTCTCGTCCAGGTCGGCCACCGTCACCGGCGACTCCAACCGCGGGACGTCATGCTTCAGGAATTCCTCGACAACCTTGTCGTGGGCTATCATCTCCTGGGTCCGGGAGCTGGAGACGTTGGTGACGATGACCGCCTCGGTCTCCAGACCCTCTTCCGCATCGGTCTCCCCATCGTTTTGGGTGGAGGTCGGGTAAAACGCGGCGAGCCGGCGCACCGCATCCGGTGGGAAGTAACCGCCCCGGGCGACCAGATTCTTCAGCAGGTTGTTGCCCTCGATGAGGTAGAACAGCTCGTTGACCCCGGCACGTGTGGGCGGGACACGGCGCTCGCCGTACAGGTTGAAGTCGAGCTCGCTCAGGAGTGCCCCGATGCTCTGGGCGCCGTGACCCACCCGGGAACGCATCAGCTTCTCGATGCGCTCCATGCGCGCCAGGACGCTGGGGTGGCGGATGTCCCCCTGTACGTACACCTGCATCGGGACGCTGCCGCCGAAGTGCCTTTCGATTACCCGCTCGCTCGAGCGCATGGTGGAGTCCTCGGGGAAGAACTCGACCAGATTCACCTCGCGCCGGACGTAGGGAAGCGCGACGACGCCGGCGATGAAGAGGACCAGAACGCCGAGGCTGATGAGCCTGGGACGGTGCTCGATGAAACGGCTCACCGCGTGGGAAATCCTACCCGGCTCGACTATGCGGTTCACGAAATCGTGCTTGACCGACCCGCCGATTATGGCCAGGACCGCCGGGACCAGGGTCAGGGAGATGACCATGGCCCCGAAGACGCCGAAGGCGGCGAACAGGCCCATCTCGCGGATTATCTGGATGTTGGCGCTGGCCAGGGAGCCGAAGCCGACCACCGTGGTCAGTCCGGCGAAGAGCACCGGGAGGCCGACGTGGGAGAAGGCGCGCCGGGTGGCCTCGCGCCGGTCTCCCACCAGCCGCCGCTCGTCAACGTACCGGCTAACTACATGGATGGCGTAGGCCGAGCCCACCGCCACCAATACCACCGGGAGTACGCCGGTCATGATTGAGATGGGGGTCCCGGTGAGCCCCATGAGCCCCAGGCTCCACACCACGGCGAACCCCACTCCCGCGAGCGGCAGGAACACGCCCGCCAGGCGGCGGTAGAAGAGCCCCAGGACCAGCGCCACCAGCCCGAAGACCACCGGGGTCAACAGGCCCATGTCGTCGAGTACGATTTGGTTTATGTAGTAAATCTGGAAGGGGAGGCCGGCGTAATAGAGCTTCACCCCCGTACCGGTGAACTCCTCATCGGCCATCCGGCGCAGCTCCTGGCCCAGCTCCACCCGGTCCACCTTACCGTTTCCGGTGAGACGGACCAGGATGACCGCCATTCTTCCCGAGGGCGAGACGAAGATGCCTGTGTACATCTCCTTTCCCAGGATGTAGCCGCGCCGGGCGTCTATTTCATTCTGGCCCGGCAGCTCACCGGGGTTGAAGAGGTCGCCCACCTCGATGCCATCGGCGGTTTTCCTGATATCCATCATGTCGGTCAGGCACAGGACGGAGTCCACACCCTCCAGGGTCTCGGCCTTTCGGGCGAAGCCCCGCATTGCACCGAGAATGTCGCGGCGGAAGACGTCGTCCGTTTCCAGGGCCACCAGGGCGACGTCGTTGCCGCCGAAGGCTTGACCCATGTAGTCGTAGAGCTTCACCACCGGCTCGTTGGGGTCGAAGGAGGTCATAAAATCGGTTTTGACCTCAAGCTTGCCCATGCCCCAGAAAAAGAAGCCGGTCACGGCGAGGACGGCGACCAGGACCGGCCAGCGGTGGCGGACGATGAACGCGGCGATTTTTTCCAAGATTCCCCTAAGGGCGTTGTCAGCCTGTCTTCAACAGCCCGTAGAAAAAAACGTTGAGGAGGTTGTCTATGGTCTCTTCGATACCGATTAGGCGTACCTTCCTTACCCAGTACTCGCTCAAGGACTCGAGCATGGTGACCAGAATCATCGGCAGGGGTTCGAGGTCAACCTCCCGGAACTCCCCGCGCCGGACGCCGTAGGCGAGGATTTCTTTCAGGAACTCGATTTCCTTCGTCTTGAACTCCTCGATGACCTGGGTAATCTCGGGGAAGAGCTCGTCGAGTACACCCTGTTGGATGTTGAGGATGTCCAGCTCCTCACCGAAGACCTTGTACCGGATTTGGATGTAGGCGCGGAGCTTTTCCCGGGCCGTATCGGCCTGTTCCAGGGCCTCGGTTATGCACCGGATACCGGCCTCCACCTCCTCGTCGACGATGGTGTCCCAGATTTCCTCTTTGCTCTTGAAGTGGAAATAGACCGTGCCCTTGCCGACCTGGGCGGCGCGCGCGATTTCGTCCACCGATGTTTTACGCTTGCCGAAGCGGATGAAGAGCCGCTTGGCCGCGTCGAGAATCGTTTCTTTGGTGTTTTCGGACAAAGTCCCCCCTTGACTGAAGTATCCAGATATGAACAACCGACTGATTATGTATTACTGGTCGGTTCGTCAGGTAGTATAGACAGCTTCGGAACTGATTTCAAGCATTTATTTCACGGCGGCCTGAAAATGGATGCTCGTGTCGGGTCAGGGCCCGCGGACTCCCTTGACACGGCCGGGGTTTTGCTGCTAAAGTACCCCCTCGCAACGTAACCGAGGACCCGCGGGAGGCTTAAATGACCTACGAAGAGATCGAGACCAAGGTTAAGGAAATCGTGGTCAACGAACTCAGTGTGGACGCCGAACAGGTGACGCCGGATGCCGCCTTCGTGGACGACCTGGGCGCCGATTCCCTGGACACCGTCGAGCTGGTCATGAAGCTCGAGGAAGAGTTCGACATGGAGATTCCGGACGAGGACGCCGCCAGCATTCGCACCGTGGGCGACGCTATCAAGTATCTCCAGGAACACGTCAAGGAATAGGAATCGTCGAGGTTGTCTCCCGAACCGGGCGATGACCGTGTATAACGGCGTCTCTCAAGGACGCCTTTATAAAACTCCGAGGTGTTTCAGATGACCCGACGAGTCGTCGTCACCGGCCTGGGCGCCGTGACCCCGGTCGGTCTGAACGTCAAGGAAACCTGGGACGCGCTTCTGGCGGGGAAGTCCGGCGTGGCGACCGTCACCGCCGTGAATCCGGAGCTTTACCCGTGCAAGGTGGCGGCCGAGGTCAAGGGCTACGACCCCCTGGCGACCATCGAGGCCAAAGCCGCCAAGCGGATGGCCCGCTTCGTCCAGTTCGCCCTCACCGCCTCCCTGGAGGCTCTGACCGAGGGCCGCCTCACGCTGACCGACGTGGACCGGAACCGCTTCGCCGTCATCATCGGCGTGGGCATCGGCGACATCAACTACATCGAGGAGACGGCGGTCAAGTTCTCGGAACGCGGCCTGAAGGGAATCAGCCCCTTCTTCATCCCCCAGGTCATCGCGGATATGGCCGCGGGGCAGGTTTCAATCAGCCTGGGGCTGAAAGGGCCCAACTTCTGCACCACGTCGGCCTGCGCCTCGGCGACGCACGCCATCGGGGAGGCCCTGGGCAACATCCGCGCCGGGCGGGCGGACGTCGCCCTCGCCGGCGGGAGCGAGGCGGCCATCGGAAACCTGGGCTTCGGCGGATTCTGCGCCGCCCGGGCCCTGACGACCCGGGACTGCCCCCCCGAAGAGTCCAGCCGGCCTTTCGACGCCCTGCGCGACGGATTCATCATGGGTGAGGGGTGCGGGATTCTGCTCCTGGAGGAGATGGAGCACGCCAAGGCGCGCGGCGCGAAAATCTACTGCGAACTGGCGGGCTACGGCCTGACCGGCGACGGCTACCACCTCACCGCCCCGGCCCCCGGCGGAGACGGCGCGGCCCGGGCGATGGCCATGGCCCTCAAGGACGCCGGCCTGACCCCCACGGACATCGACTACATCAACGCCCACGGTACCTCCACCGAGCTGAACGACAAGTTCGAGACCATGGCCATCAAGACCGTCTTCGGGGCCCACGCCGGCCGCCTGGCAGTCAGCTCCACCAAATCCATGCTCGGCCACGGCCTGGGCGCCGCCGGCGGCATGGAGGCAGTGGCGACGGTGAAGAGTATCGAGGGGGGAATCGTCCATCGCACGGCCAACCTCACCCACCCCGACCCCGAGTGCGACCTGGACTTCGTTCCCGAGGGCAGCCGCAAGCTGGACGTCAGGGCCGCTCTGTCCAACAGCTTCGGCTTCGGCGGCCACAACGCGGTCATCTGCTTCAAGAAGCTGTAGTTCCCGAGCGGTTTTTATGAGCGGCCCCGCCGGGCCGCTTTTTTCAGCGGGGATTCAACTGGTTGGCGGTGGAATTACCTTTATCGAGTTGACGAGTCGGATTTAAGCTGCTAACCTCCGCGCTGAGGGAGGTCGATGACCGTGGCCATTCTGCCCATCTTCTGCTACGACGACGAGACGCTCCGTCGGGACAGCGCGCCGGTGGATGACGCCGCGTCCCTGGTTGAACTGGCCCGGGACATGGGTGAGACCATGCTCGCCGCGCGGGGGCTCGGATTGGCCGCGCCCCAGGTGGGCCGGAACGTCCGGCTCATCGTCCTCCACCCCCGCCTCATTCCGGGAATCGCACCCGAGGAAAACGCGGAGCCCATCCCCATCATCAATCCCGAGTATGAGCCGATGGGGGGGTTGTTCTCCGATAAGGAGGGCTGCCTTAGCCTGCCGCAAATTTACGGCCGGGTGGCCCGGTACGACAGGGTCCGCCTCCGGGCGCGGGACCTCGACGGCGGGGAGCTGGACTTCGTGCTCGACGGTCTGGCCGCCCGCGCGATTCAGCACGAGGTGGACCACCTGAACGGCGTCCTCTTCGTGGACCGCCTGTCCAAGGCCCAGCGGATGCTCTTCCACCGCAAGCTCAAGGCCCTGGCCGCCCAGACCGAACGCGGCTGGCGCAGAATCGTTCCCGACGACCTGGGGGATTGATGGGACCCCGGCTGGTTTTTTTCGGCACGCCGCCCGTGGCGGCCCGCGCCCTCGAGGCCCTCGTCACCGGGGGCTTCGATGTAGCCGCCGTGGTCAGCCAGCCGGACCGTCCCGTGGGGCGGGGCATGAATATGCAACCCACCCCGGTCCGCGAGTCGGCCGAGAGGCTTGGCCTTACCGTTCTCCAGCCGGAGAGCGCCCGGGACGCGGAACTCGTGGAACACCTGGCGGCCCTCGCCCCCGACCTCTTCACCGTGGTGGCCTACGGCAATTTCCTCCCCGGAAAGCTCCTGGCCGTGCCGCGCCTGGCGGCGCTCAACCTCCACTTCAGCCTCCTGCCGGAGTATCGCGGCGCGGCGCCGGTGAACTGGGCCCTGGTGGAAGGGGTCCAGCGCACCGGCGTCACCGTTCAGCGGATGACGAAAAAGATGGACGCCGGGGACGTCGTCCTCCAGCTCGGGCTCGACGTCGGGCCCGACGAGACGGCCCCGGAGCTTTTCGGGCGCCTGACCGAGCGGGGGATTCCCCTCCTCGTCGAGGCGGTCAGGCTGGTTCACTCCGGGAACGATACCCGGACGCCCCAGGATGAGTCCCGCGTCACCTTCGCACCGCTTCTCAAGCGGGAGCACGGCGGCCTCGATTTCACCCGTCCGGCGCGTAAGCTCTACGACCGCTGGCGGGGCCTGCTGCCCTGGCCGGGGGTTTTCTGCCTTCTGGAGGATGAGACGCTCAAGGTCCACCGCTGTTGTTTAGCTCCAGACGATACCACCGAACCGCCCGGCGTGGTCTTCCGCTGCACCGAAGACGGCTGGCTCGCGGCCTGCGGCGACGGGTCGGTCCTGGAGATTCTCGAGGTCCAGGCCGGCGGCTCGAAGCGGTTGACGGCGAGAAATTTCGCCAACGGCCGGCGCCTGAAACCCCCCTTCCGCCTCACCCCGGTCGTACCCGCCCCGCGCGCCTGACCCCTTGCCCGGCTCGGGCATCTCGGTTATACTTTTCTCAAAATACAAATTCCCCTTAGGAATCCGCCCGAAGATGCGATTCACCCTCCCCGCCCTGCTCCTGGTCCTCGGCGCGACCTCCCCGCCCTTCGCGGCGCAGGAGGTCGAGGTTTACACCTTCGTCGCCGACCCCATCGTCATCTCCGCCCCCCAGAGCCGGGTGGCCCCCGACCTTTTCCGCGCCCCGACCGGAGCGGGCTCGCCCGAGGAGCGTTTGCAGGCCGGGTTCGACGCCTTCGCCGCGGGGGACTACACCCTCGCCCTGGCCCGCTTCCGCGAGGTGGAACGCGGCCACCCCTTCTACCCCAACGCCCTGTACGGCCGGGCGCTGTGCCTGGACTACCTCGGCCGGCCCGAGGAGGCGGTGTACGAGTACAACCGGCTCATCCTCTTCGCGTCGCAACTTCCCGAGGGTGACGAAGGGCGGGTCTGGCGCAAGCTGGCGCTGGAGTCCCTGGTCCGCCTGCTGTACTTCAACCCGCCGGAGGATTTTCTCGACTACCTCCAGCGGATTCTCGACGCCGAGAACTACAAGGACGCCCTGTTCATTCTCGGCGGCGTGTACCGCGAGTACGGCGATTACGCCGGGGCCCTGGGCGTTTACGAGAACCTGTACGCCCACGCGCCCGACGTGCGCACGAACGAGCGGCTCCTCTTCGCCTTGGCGGAGACCAACGAGCTGGCGGCCCCGATTTCCGACGACCCTGCGGCCGTATCGGACAAGGCGATGGACCTCTACGACCAGGTAGTCGAGCGTGGGGAGGAGATTCTCGGGGAGAACCCCGACGACGAGGATGTGGCGTACTACGTGGTACGCTCCCTCGGACGCCTGGGGCTCCACCACCAGGAGATGGCGGAGCGTTACAAATACGGCGGGGCGTCGTACCTGCCCGAGGTGGACCGCGAGGCCGAGCTGGAACTGCTGATTGCGGAAACGGCCGCCTCTTCCACCGACCGTTCCTACATCTACTCCCGCAACCGCATCACCCGTTTCCTCGACAACTACGTCGGGGTCATCGCCTACATCTACAGCGTCCACGTGCCGGTCAAGGACCCCAACCACCGCGTCGAGGTCCAGATAACCATCGAGCCCGACGGCACGGTGTCCGACGTGGAGCTTCTGTCCAGCAACACCCCGGAGTATTTCACCGACCGGTTGCTGAATCTCATCGCCGCCTGGCGCTTCCCGCAGGGGCGCAAGCGGGTGGTGGCGGTGTACCGCTTCGTTTTTTCCGGCGAGTCCTGACGCCGAGGTGAACCGTTGCGCAGACTGATGTGGCCGGCTTTTCTTCTCCTGCTCCTCGCGGCCTGCGGACCGCAGACGGTTCCCGTCGAGCACCCCGACCTGGAGAAGGAACTGGCCCGGTTGGAGTACGAGCAGGCCGCCGATTACTACGGGGCCTACATCGAGCGCATCGACGAATTCCCGAATCTGAAAGAGCGGATTCCCGCGGAGGAAGTGGCGCTGGTGGGTTACAGCTACGGTCAGTGTCTGGCCGAGCTGGCCTTCGCCGAACCGGTGGATGAAAGCCCGGCGGCGAAATCCAAGGCCTCGCGCCTGTTAGAAACGGCCGGGGACGCCTTCCTCCTCGCGGCGGAGCAGGACGTGGCCGAGTACGTCCAACCGGCGGTTTATTCCGCGGTCCGCGTGTACAAGCAGGCGCTGGACCTGGAGGAGGCGGACCGGTCCGGTCTGGCCGCCAGGACCCTGGCCGCCTGCGCGACCTATTTCGACGAGAAGAAGGCCCGTCCCGCGGCCTTCGCCCTGCCCGAGGACGACGCCGACATCGCCCTGGTCAACGTCGAGCTCCTGTACCGCGCGGGGGACGATGAACAGGCCGACGCTTTCCTGGACCGCTTCCTCAACGAGGACTACCATTCCGGCGAGGACGCCGAAACGCGCGCGGTCAGCCGGGCATCACTCCTGGCGCGGCTGGGGGACCAGACCTTCGACGCCGGCCTCTACGACAAGGCCCGCGAGATGTACCTGCGCGCCTGCGGCATGGTGGACCCGAAGAAGGAGCCGGAGCTGGCCGAACGGTGGTTCTCCAACTCCAAGGTGGCCCAGTACCACCGGGCCCTGGCCCTCGAGGCCGAGGTGCCGCAGATTCCGGCCGTCTTCCTCGACACCGTGTCCCGGGCGAAGCTGGACCGGGCGCTGGAGTCCTACGCCGACCTCATCGAGAGGTACCCGGAGCACGAGGTGGCGGTGGCGGCCCTCTACCGCCGGGGGCTCATTTTCCAGCTTTGGCTCTCCGACCCCGCGGCGGCCGAGGCGGAGTACGCCCGGCTGGCGGCGGACTATCCCGACGACGACCTGGCTCCCGCCGCGCTGTTCCGCGCCGGGCTGATGGCCGAATCGGCCGAGGGCTGGGAGCGGGCCGCGAAATACTACGAAGATTTGGATGATTCATACGGCGACAGCCCCGAGGCGGCGCTCGTCCCTCTGCGCGAGGCGATTCACGCCCGCGACGCCGACGGCCTGAACCGTTTCATCGAGCGTCACACCGACGACCCGGTGTTCTACATCTGGGTCGGCGAAGCCTACGCCGCCCTGGGCCTCATGGCCGAGGACGGGGGTGACCCGGACCGGGCTCTCGCTCTGTATACCCTGGCCGTCCGGGAGCACTCACGGAAGGCGGTCAACCGCTACGGCAGCCCCACCATGGCCCACGCCTACTTCGTCTACGGGGAGAACGGTTTTTCCGACTACATGGGCGTGACCGTCGGCGGTGACCTGTCCGAGGTCAAGGCCCAGCTGGAGCGCAAGACGGCGCTGATGGACCGGGCCGCCCTCGGCTTCTCGGGCGCGGCGTCCTTCGGCGAGCCGGCTCTGGTGGCCGAGGCCCAACTCAAGGCCGCCCGGGTCTTCGAGGAATTCGGAGAAATGCTCCAGGACGTGGTCATCACCGGCGGGGCGTCCGACGAGGAAATCGAGCAGGCCTACTTCGCCATCAACGACCGGACCTACTTCTACCTCGTCGCGGCGCGGGAAGCCTACAAAGCCGCCCTCTCCAGCGCCAGCCTGGAGCCCGAGGGCGAGACCTTCCGCCTCGCGGGCGAGGGTTACCGGAGGCTGGTGGAAATCACCGGTGAGGAATGACGGCGGTATAATCGAGCCGCGGCGTTCTATTTCAGGTGCGGACGGAGATGCCGAGGGGGGTGCCGATGGCTGACAGGGATGGGGACCTGACGCTGACCGGGGTCGTCGCCGACCGCGAGCGGTTGGAGGGGTTCCTCGACGACCTGGTGGAGAGAGTCGCGCGGGAGTACGCGAAGGAGCCGAACGTTGCCGTGGTCGGGGTGCGCGCCGGCGGTGAGAGGCTCGCCCACCTTCTGGCCGAACGGCTCACCGAATTGAAGGGAACGCCGGTACCCCTCGGATTCGTGGATATCACCCTCTACCGGGACGACATCCACCGTTTGGGCTACCTGCCCGAGGTGGGGGCCACCGAAATTGACTTCCCCCTGGACGACGTGGTGGTGCTCCTGGCCGACGACGTCCTCTTCACCGGCCGGACCGTCCGGGCCGCCATCGACGAGCTCATAGACTTCGGCCGCCCCAAGGCGATTCGCCTCGTGGTCGTCGCCGAGCGGCCGGGGAGGGAGCTTCCCCTCCAGCCGGACTACGTGGGCCTCCACGTGACGCCCGCCCCGGGAGAGCTGGTCCTGGTGCGGCTGGACGACCCCGAGCCGGGCGTTTTCCTCTACCGGCGCTGACGGGTGACGCACATGCTCAAGAGCAAAGACCTTCTGGGTATCCGCGAGCTCGAAGTCGGCGAAATCGAGCTGATTCTCGACCAGACCGCCAAGCTGGAGGAGGTCTCCACGCGGGCGGTGAAGAAGCTGCCCGCCCTGCGCGGAAAAATCGTCGCCAACCTCTTCTACACCCCCTCCACCCGGACGCGCATCTCTTTCGAAAGGGCCTGCAAGGCCTTATCCGCCGATTTAATAAACATCGGTCAGATTCCCAGCGCCCTGGGCGAGACCCTCACCGACACCGCCCTGACCCTGCAGGCCATGGGGGTGGACATCATCGTGGTGCGGCACCACCTGGCCGGCGCGCCGGTGCAGCTCGCGCGCAACATCGAGGCCAGCGTCATCAACGCCGGCGACGGGGCCCACGAGCACCCGACCCAGGCCCTGGTGGACGCCTACACCATCCGTCGGGCCCGGGGGCGCATAGAGGGGCTGAAGGTCGCCCTGCTGGGTGACATCCGCCACGCCTCGGCCGCCAAGAGCGACCTCTACTGCCTGGTCAAGCTGGGGGCCAACGTGGCCGTGGGCGCTCCGAGCACCATGATTCCCGAGGGGCTTTCCGAGTTCGGCTGCCAGGTCTTTCACACCGTCGAAGAGGCGGTGGACGCGGCCGACGTCATCATCACCACCCGCGTCAGCCTGGACTACGGCAACGACAAGCTCCTGCCCAGCCTCAGGGAGTACTCCCGCTTCTACAGCCTGAACACCGAGCGGCTCACCCTGGCCAAGCCCGACGTGATGATTCTACACTCCGGGGCCATCAACCGCGGGGTTGAAATCACCGCGACCGTGGCCGAGCGCGCCCGTCCCCACCTCCAGCGCCAAATCGCCGCCGGTGTCACCCTCCGCATGGCGGTGCTCTACATGCTGGCCATGGGCAAGGGGGTGGCGTGAAGAAGCTTCTCCTGAAAGGCGGTCGGGTCCTGGACCCGGCCAACGGGCTGGACTCGACGGCCGACGTCCTCGTCGAGAAGTCCGTCGTCGCCCGGGTGGGGCCCCGCCTCGCCGCCGAGGGAGCGGAGGTCCTCGACTGCTCGGGCCTTCTCGTCACGCCGGGGCTTCTGGACACCAAGGTCCACCTGAACGAGCCCGGCCGAGAGGACCGGGAGACCATCGCCACCGGCACCCGGGCCGCCGCCCTGGGGGGCTACACCGCCGTCGCCTGCCGCAGCACGCGGGAAATGGTGATGGACAACCAGACGGTGGTGCAGTTCATCCGCCGTCGGGCCGCGCGGGATGGCGTGGTGCGGGTCTTTCCCATCGGCGCCGTTACCAAGGGCATGGCGGGGAATGAGCTGGCCGAGTTGGGTGAGCTGGCCGTCGCCGGGGCCCTGGCCGTCTCCGACGACGACCACCCCGTGGCCGACGCCGCCGTCATGCGCCGCGCGCTCGTTTACGCGCGGATGTTCGAGCTCCCCGTTTTGAGCTTCCCCCTGGACCCGGAACTCGCCGCCGACGGGGTGATGCACGAGGGGCGGACTTCGACCGAGCTCGGTCTGCCGGGGGTTCCTTCGGTGGCCGAGGAGGTCATCGCCGCCCGAGAGGTCATCTTCGCCGATTCCCTGGGCTGCCCCATCCATCTGAGCCCCGTTTCCAGCGCGGACACCGTGGCCGTCATCCGGTACGCCCATGAGCGAGGCATCCCACTGAGCGCCGAAGTGACGCCCCACAACCTGCTCCTGACCGACGCCGCCTGCGAGGGATACGACACCGACGCCAAGGTCTTCCCCCCCCTGAGAAGCGACGCCGACCGGAGGGCCCTGGTCGAAGCCGTGGCCGACGGGACGGTTTCCGTGATTGCCAGCGACCATTCCCCCTGCACCGTGGCCGAGAAACAGACCGAGTTCGCCCGGGCCGCCGACGGCATTGCCGGCCTCGAGACCGCGTTCGCCGCCCTCCACACCGGGCTGGTCCTCACCGGCGAGCTCCCCCTGGAACGTCTCGTCCGGGCCATGACCAGCGCGCCGGCCAAGGTTCTGGGGCTCGCCCTCGGTTCCCTGACTCCGGGCTACCCCGCCGACGTGACCGTCTGGGACCTGGAGCGCGAATGGACGGTGGACGTGGAGACCTTCGCCAGCAAGGGGCGCAACAATCCGTTCCACGGAGCGCGGCTGAAGGGCCGGCCCGCGGCGGTTCTGGTGGGGGGTCGCTTCGTCGTGCGGGAGGGTGAGCTGGTAGGTTGACGGTCGGACATCCTCCCGTCATACCCCATCCCTTGCGGTGGGGCGTTTTTTATGCGAACATGGGTATGAAGAAGTGGGGCGGTGAAAACGGGGGTCGCGATGCGCATCTTCCTGATTGTTTTTCTGCTTTCGGCCTTCGGGGTTTCGGCCAACGTCCCGCCGACACCGGACCCCTACTTCGACTCCGCGGCCATGGAGGCGGCGGCCAAGGCCACTGCCGCGTTGAAGGCCGCCCAGCGCGGCGAGCCGGAGCCGGTGGGCGATGGTTTTGACCAGGAGCATCTGGACCTTTCCCTGAATCTGGAGTATATCGGATACATCGAGCCCGTATCGTGCACCTTGGACGGCACCGCCGCCTGGACCTTGAAAGCCACCGAGGACGGTCTCCACGTCGTCGACATGGAGCTGACCGAGGAGCTCGAAGTCACCGCCGTCACCCACGACCAGCTGTACCTCGATTTCGAGCGCGTCGGGGATTACCTCTCTATAACCCTCGACCGGACCTACGACGAGGGGGAGAGTTTCACCCTCAACATCGAGTACTCCGGCACCCCTCCCTACGGCATGTACGCCGACAAGGCCAACGGCGGCATCATCCACACTTTCACCGAGCCGTTCGACGCCAGCGGTTGGTTCCCCTGCTACGACGCGCCCGACGACCGGTTCACCTGCAACCAGAGCTACACCGTCCGGGACGACTGGCTGGTGGCCTCCAACGGCGTGCTGGTGTCCACCGTGGATAACGGTGACGGCACGAAGACCTTCAACTGGGAGGCGGACTTCGATTTGCCGACCTACCTGGTGGCCATGGCCGCCAGCGATTACTACTATTTCTACGACACCTTCGACATAGGCCACGGGCCCCAGCACGTGGACAACTGGGTCTATCAGGAACATATCCCCGAGGCCGAGGAGGACCTCTCCATCGCCCCGGAGATGGTCGAGTTCAACTCGACGCTCTTCACCGATTACAAGTACCCCCGATTCGGCCACATGATAACCGAAATCGGCGGGGCCATGGAGCACACCACCACCACCACCTACTCATCCAGCTTCATCACCGGCGACCACACCTTCGACTGGGTCGTCGTCCACGAGCTGGGGCACGAGTGGTTCGGCGATTGGCTTACCTGCGAGACCTGGGAGAACATCTGGCTCAACGAGGGGTTCGCCAGCTACGTGGAGGCGTTCTGGGCCGAGCACGTCGGCGGGGATGAGGGGCTTCGCGACTACATGGCGGGATTCAAGATTCAGTACTTCAATGAGGATTCCCATTACCGCTACCCGCTCTACGACCCCGATTATCTCTTCGGCACCACGGTCTACAAGAAGGGCGCGTGGGTCCTGCACATGCTCCGGCACCGGAGTGACGACGAGACTTTCCTGAACATGCTGCGGGAGTACATCTCCGACGACGACTCGGGCACCGTCACCACCGAGGAGTTCAAGGGCGTGGCCGAGGATTACTACGGCGGTCCCGGCTCCCTGGACACCTTCTTCGACGAGTGGGTGTACAAGGCCGGTTACCCCGAGTACGACATGGTCACATGGAGCGAACAGACCTCGAACGGCTGGTTGTGCCACGTTCAGCTCTCCCAATTGCAGGACCCCTCCGACGGAATAACCCCCGAGGTCTTCGTCACCCCGGTGGAACTCCAGCTCGTCACCGCGGACGGCACGTTGGACGTGGTTTTCGATGACGACCAGCGGGTGGATGAGCAGACCTTCGACGTGCCCCTCGCCGTTTCACGGGTCATCTTCGACCCGTACGGCTGGCTCCTGTACAAGCTCTGGAGCTCCGACGCGCCGGTGGTGGAGCTTACCGCCGTTCCCGACGAGGACGGGGTGCTCGTAACCTGGTCCGTCGAGGGCGACGTACTCGGGGTCGAGCTCTACCGCGACGACGGTGTGGGTGAGGTGAAGCTGCACTCGGGCTCGCTGGAGCCCCGGGGACGCTTCCTCGACCGGCTCGACTCCCCCGGCAGCTACCAATACCGGCTGGAGACGGTTTCCGCCGACGGTTCCAGACAAAGCTACCTCTCGTCATGGGTGGACTGGCGCGAGAGCGTCGTCCCCCTGGCCCTGTCCGCGCCCTGGCCCTGCCCGGCGGCGGGCTTGTTCAGCGTGACCTTCAACCTGCCCGAGACCGCCGACGCGTCCCTCGTCCTCTACGACCTCGCCGGGCGGCGGGTGGCAGTCGCGGCCGAGGGCGAGTACGCCGCGGGGCGCCACGATGTAGTCTTCGATGCGACCGGGCTGCCGAGCGGTGTGTACCTCTTGAAGCTTGACACCGGCTGCGGCGTAAGAACGAGCCGAATCGTCATCGCCCGCTAGTCGGACGATTCACCCGGCCGAGACGATTCCGTTCAGTCGTGGAACGACGCTCCCGTGAGACAAGGGCGTGGGTCCATCCCCCGCCCTTTCCCGAAAGGCGCCCTTGCTCAAGGACGAAGATTTTTCCCGGATGCTCCTCGCGGTGGAACGACCGGCCCGCTACGTGGGCGGCGAGTGGGGCGCCTACCGCAAGAACCCCGCCGGCCTCGTCAACGTCTGCTGGTGCTTTCCCGACACCTACGAAATCGGGATGAGCAACCTGGCGGGGCGAATCATCTACGACCGGCTCAACCGGAATCCCGCCGCCGCCTGCGACCGCTGCTTCCTGCCCTGGACGGACATGCAGGAGGCGATGCGGAGCCGCGGCCTCCCGCTTTTCTCCCTGGAGCAGAGACGCCCCCTCCACGCCTTCGACGTCCTGGCCGTAACCCTCGGCTACGAGCTTTCCTACTCGAATTTCCTGAAAATGCTGGAACTGGGGGGAATACCCCTCACCGCCGCCGAGCGCGGGGACGGCACGCCGCTGGTCATCGTCGGCGGCCCCTGCGCGGTCAATCCCGAGCCGCTGGCCGATTTCGCGGACGCCCTTTTCGTGGGGGAGACGGAGGATTTCCTTCCCGAGCTGGTCCGGGCGGTGGCGGGCGCCGGAAACGAAAACGGATTCGACAGGCGGGCCGCCATAGCCGAGCTCGGCCGCTGCGCCGGGGTGTACCTGCCGGACCGGGTCCGCCTGAGTCCCGAGGAGAGCACCGGCATGCGGGTGCCGGAACCGGGCTCCCCGGCGGTGGACCGGCGGATTGCCGGTCTCGACCCCCACATCGAGAGCCCGCTGGTTCCCGGCACCGACATCGTCCACGACCGGGTCACCCTGGAGGTGATGCGCGGCTGCACGGGCGGCTGCCGCTTCTGCCAGGCGGGGATGATTTATCGGCCGGTCCGCTCCCTGGAGGCCGACGAGGTTTTTGGCGAGTTGGTGCGCCAGCTCCGGCTCACCGGCTACGACGAGGCCAACGTGTCCAGTCTTTCGTCCACGGATTGGCGGGGGCTCGCCCGCCTGGTGGAGCGGGTGATGACCGAGTTCGGCCCCCGCGGTCCCTCCATCAGCTTCCCCAGCCTGCGGGTGGGCGAGGCGGTCATCCGTCTCGAATGGCTCCTGTCCGGCCGGAGGCTGGGCTCGCTGACCATCGCCCCCGAGGCCGGGAGCGAGCGGCTCCGGGAGGTCATCAACAAGCCCCACTTCACCAACGACGAGGTGGTACGGCTGGCCCGGCGGATTTTCGAGACCGGCTTCACCACGCTCAAGCTCTACTTCATGTTCGGGCTGCCCACGGAGACCGGGGAGGACCTGGCCGCCCTGGTCGAGCTTTCGCGGCGCTGCGCCGAATTCGCCGGCAAGAAGCAGGCGGTCAACGTCGCGCTCTCCCCCTTCATCCCCAAGCCCCATACACCCTTCCAGTGGGCCGCCCAGCCGCCCCTCGCCGAGCTGGAGGAGACGCTGGCCCGCCTGCAGGGCGAGCTGCGGCACCGGAAGATAAACGTCAAATGGAACAGTCCCCAAATGGCCCTGGTCGAGGCCGCCCTGACCCGGGGGGACCGGCGTGTGGGCCGCGCGTTGTTGGAAGCTCATGGGCGGGGGGCGGTGTTCGACGCGTGGAACGATTTCTTCGACCTGGAACGCTGGCGTGAGTCCTTCGCCGCGGCGGGCCTGAATCTGGAGGATTACGCCAACCGGGAACTGCCCCTGGATGCCCGCCTGCCCTGGGACGCGGTGAACAACCTGGTTACAAAGACGTACCTCGCGGACGAGCGCGCCCGGGCGATGGAGGGGAAAACCACGCAGGACTGCCGGCGCTCCGGGTGCAACGTGTGCGGGGTGGAGCCGGAGCTGTGCGAGCCCGACACCCTCGGCGCGCTGGAAGGGGAGTTCGAGCGCCTGGTGCTCTACCCGCCGAGGCCCAACCTTCCCGCGCCGCCGCTCAAGGTTCGGGTGCGGTTCGAGTTCGAAAAAATCTGGCCCGCCTCGCTCCTGGGCCACCTGGAATTGAAGAACCTCCTGGCGCGGTCCATCCGCCGGGCCGGGTATGCCCTGCGATTGTCGTCGGGCTTCAACCCCCAGCCGCGGCTTATCGTGGCCCTGCCCCTTCCGCTTGGCGTGGAGAGCCGGGCCGAGGTGGCGGAGGTGGAGCTTGCCACCTGGTTCGACGAGAAGGTTTTCGTCGAGAGCCTGAACCGGAGCCTGCCGCCGGGCGTTTCGGTCAAGCGGGCGGTGGAGCTGCGCCCCGGGGCGCCGAAGCTGTCCGAGTGCGTCCGCGCGGCCGATTACCTGGCCGGCTTTAAGCGGCCCCCGGAGGGCCTGGCCGCGAAAATCGCCCAGGTCGCGGCCGGGAAAAAGCTCTCCGTCACCCGGTTCAAGGACGGCGAATCGAAGGAATACGAAGTTCGGGCCTCGCTCCTCGACGTGCAAATCCGGGGCGGCCTGGTGAAATTCTCCCTCTGGTTCGAGCCATCCGTCCCCTCGTTGCGCGTGGATGAGCTCTGGTCGGTGCTCGGCGTCCCGCCGGACCGCCAACCGGAGACGGTCCGGACGGGGATGCGGGGGATGGACCATCGGGGCGCATTCCACGACCTCTTCTCCGACCCCATGGTGCTGCCCTGGTGGGAGGGGGGAGGGGTCAGGCCCAAATCGAAGAAGGGGTAGACCGTAGCGAAGCATCAGACGTTGAAACCCGGGCCGAGAGGAGCCGATGATAACCTCCGATTTGAAGAAGGCCGCCGATATCGCCGTGCTCCGGTGCATGGGCGTGAAGGCCGGCGAGACGGTGCTGATTGTTGTGGACACGCCCCAGCGCGACTTCGGTCCCCTCTTCGCCTCGGCCTGCCTGGCGGCGGGGGCCGAGCCGCTCATCATCGAAATGACGCCCCGGGAGAGCCACGGCGAGGAGCCGCCGGAATCGGTGGCCCGGGCGATGCTGGGGGCGGACGTGGTCATCATGCCCACCAGCAAAAGCCTCAGCCACACCGCCGCGCGGCTGGCCGCCACCCGCGCCGGGGCGAGAATCGCCAGCCTGCCGACGATAACGCCCGAGGTCATGGGGCGGACCCTCGTCGCGGATTACGACGAAATCGAGCGGCGCAACGAGCGCCTGCTCGGCATCCTCGCCGGGAAGAAAGGTGTAAGGCTCGGCTCGCCGGCGGGGACGGACCTCACCTTTTCCATCGAGGGGCGGACTTTTCACGCCGACGGCGGAATCAACCACCGACCGGGCGATTTCGCCAACCTGCCCGCGGGCGAGGTGTACGCGGCGCCCGTGGAGGGAACGGCGGCGGGGATTCTGGTCGTGGACGGGTCCATGGCCGGCGTGGGGCTCCTGGCCGACCCCATCGAGCTGGTGGTCAACGACGGGTCGGTGGTGGAAATCCGCGGCGGCGAGGAGGCCGAGGAGCTGGAGCGGCTCATAACGCCCTTCGGGTGGGACGCCCGAAACGTGGCCGAGCTGGGAATCGGCACCAACGAGACGGCGACCGTTTCCGGAAACGTCCTGGAGGACGAGAAGGTTCTGGGCACCTGCCACGTGGCCCTCGGCGACAACTCGACCTTCGGGGGTGCGGTGAGCGTGGCGAGCCATTTGGACGGAATCGTCCGCGAGCCCACCCTGGAGGCGGACGGCGTGAAGGTTCTGGAAGGCGGGAAGCCGGTGGGGTGGTAAAGGCGGGCGGTACTCGTTCGAAAATCGGCGACTTCGGGATATAAAAACGGCGGATGAGGTCCACCGTTTTGTTGTAAGCCTTTTTTATCTTCGGCTGCGGTCGCTAGTACTGCGCCTTGATGACTCCCCAGCTCGTCTCGGTGACGGCGGGTTCATCCTCCCAAACCCACTGTCCCCCGAGGACGAGGGTGGACGGGCTGTCGGGGTAGCCGGCCGGCTCGGCGAAAATCTTCGTGTAGTACTCCTCGTCGTAGTTGTAAATCTTATCGAAGATGTGGGGGTTGATGATGAATCCGAGCGTTGCGTAAACGTCGTACCACCAGGCCGAATTGTTGATGTTCTTGGCGATGGGGTGCGAGGGGTCCACGGCGGGGAGGAGGAACTCCATAACACTGAATCGCTTTATCCAGATGGAGTTCTTCGGGAGGAAATCGAGCTGCCTGCCGGCTGGGTCGGGCACCTCGTTCCAGGTCCCGGCGATAATGAGCTTGCCGCCGAGGCCGACGTAGGCGGAGTACTCGCTACGGGAGTGGAGGCGGTTCGGTACCCACTCATCACCGACCATGACGATGTCGTACAGGGGCTCCCCGTCCTCCACCAGCGGGTCGGTATTGTCGATGTGGACCAGGTCGAAGCTGCATCCGACACCGGTGAGGTTTTCCTCCAGGTATTCCATGAAGTCGATATCCCAGGGCGGGAAGGGGTGATACTCTCTCTGGAGCCCGTTGGGGATGTCGAAGTCGCCCATGCAGCCGATGGTCCCCGAAGTGACCTGCTGGTCCTCGGGGTCGAGGAGGTAGGTCATACAGTTGTACACCAATCGCAGGGCCTGGTCGTTGGCGTAGAAATCGTTCCCTATCAGGTCCGTGTGGTTGTACATGGACGCGGCGAAGAACATGCGGGCCCCGCAGATGACGACCTCGGGGACATAGACCCAGCCCGCCGGACGGTTTCCCGTCTGCGCGGCCAGCGGGTTTTGCGTGTCGCTGAACACACTGACGTTGGCAATCGCCGGCGAGAGTGTCAGCAGGACCAGTAACGTCAACAGCATCTTTCGCATGTCAAACCCCCGTAACACTTTTCGCCTCATCCCGGTAGACGCCGAGGGGCCTATCGGAGAACCGGGTGGGGTGGTTTGTTTTCGCCCGTAATTATAGCTCAATTGTTTAATTTGTTCAGTCCGCGGGTGCGCAGTTTGAAACAGTTCCATCAGGCGGATGTTCCAAAATAGAGTATATACTACCCACCACGGTTAAAAATACCCTAAAAAACCGTTATCGTCAAGGTCGGATTTGAGGGTGCAGCTTGCTTTTTTTCCGAGCCGGCCTTAGAATAGAACCGCTTCTACGTGTAAGGGGGTGTCTTGAAAGAGCAGCTGCGTCTGGTAGCTAAGTTGCAAGAAATGGACCACCTGTTGCACCGACTGGGCCACGCCCTGGAGGACCTCCGCAGCGAGGGCCTGTCCGACGAGGAAATCCGCGCAATCAGCATGGAGCTGGAGCAAATCGCCACGGGCAAAGAGGAGATGAAGGATAAAATCAAGCGCGACCTTCTGGTCCACTACCAGCGCTTCTATCAGCGCCACAACCAGAACGCCGTATCCAAGATGCTGGGCGGGGTGTGTCAGTCCTGCCACGTCACCGTCCCCAGCGGCAGGGCCCTGTTGGTGCGTCGCGGCGAAACCATCGAGTTCTGCGAAAGCTGCGGCGCCATCCTCATCTACGAGGAGGAGAAGAAGTAGGCGCCATCCCGGCTTGACAAAGGTCGGAGCTTGACCTATATTCTGCCGGGGCATGAATAGCCTCGTTTCATCGTTCGTTCGGAGGTATTCGGGAGTTGCCGATATGATGGAGAACCGTTTCCAGACACGTCGCGAGCGTCGTCACGGAGCGCAGTTCCCGTCTTCGGCGACCCCCCTTTCCCTCTCCCCGGAGACCATTCGAGGGTAGCGGGAGATTTTACGTACCAAACACCCGCGCCCAAGACGCGGGTTTTTTTCTGCCGCCGCAAACACCGACCGCCCCCGAGCGGTCGCCGGGAGCCGTCCCATGACCGAACCTTACAGGCCCAAAGACGTGGAAGCGAAATGGCTGAAGCGCTGGGATTCCGGCTTCTGCCGCTTCGCCCGGCCGGACCGGCCCCTGACCGGCCGGAGGCCCAAGTTCTACGTCCTGGACATGTTCCCCTATCCCTCGGGTACGCTCCACATGGGCCACGCCCGCAACTATTCCATCGGTGACGTCATCGCCCGTTACCGTCACCGCCGGGGTTACGAGGTGTTGCACCCCATGGGCTGGGACGCCTTCGGCCTGCCCGCGGAGAACGCCGCCATCCGGCACGGCACCGACCCCGCCGAGTGGACCAGGGCGAACATCGCGTCCTTCAAGCAGACCATGCGGCGCATCGGCATCCCCTACAACTGGGACCGCGAGGTGGACACCTCGAAGCCGGAGTACTACCGCTGGACGCAGTGGCTGTTTTTGAAGCTCTTCGAGATGGGGCTGGTTGAGCGCAAGGAGAGCACCGCCAACTGGTGCACGAGCTGTCAGACCGTGCTGGCCAACGAGCAGGTGGTGGGCGGCCGCTGCGAGCGGTGCAAGGACGAGGTGACGCAGAAGGTCCTGCGGCAGTGGTTCTTCAAAATCACGAACTACGCCCAGGAGCTTTTGGACGACCTGGACACCCTGGAGGACTGGCCCGCCGAGGTGCGCACGATGCAGCGGAACTGGATAGGCCGTTCCGAGGGGGTCGAGTTCGACCTGCGCGTCGAGGGCTTTGCCGAGCCTTTCGGGGTGTTCACCACCCGCGTGGATACCGTTTACGGGATGACCTACGTGGTGCTGGCTCCGGAGCATCCGCTGGTGCGGCGCCTGGTGGCCGGGACGGAGCGGGAGGCCGAGGTCGGGGCTTTCGTGGACCGGGTGCTGGCGCAGGACCGTTTCCTGCGCGCCGCCGACGAGACCGAGAAGGAGGGCGTCTTCACCGGGCGCCACGCCGTCAATCCCGTCAACGGCCGCCCGGTGCCGATTTGGGTGGCCAACTACGTCCTTCTGGAATACGGCACGGGAATCGTGATGGCCGTGCCGGCCCACGACACGCGCGACTTCGCCTTCGCTAAAAAGTACGGCCTGGAAATCGTTCCGGTCGTCATGCCGCCGGGGGAGACCCTCGACGCCGACACGATGGCCGACGCCTACGTGGAGCCGGGCATTCTGGCCGACTCCGGCCCCTTCGACGGGAAAAGCTCCGCCGAGGCGATGGACGGCATCGCCGATATGATGGAGGCCGGGGGCTACGGCCGTCGGCGGGTGAACTACCGCCTGCGCGATTGGTGCATTTCGCGCCAGCGCTACTGGGGTACGCCGATTCCGCTCATCCACTGCGATAAATGCGGGGTGGCGCCCGTGCCCTACGACGACCTGCCGGTGCTCCTGCCGCACATCGAAAACTTCCGGCCCAAGGGCCACCCACCGCTGGCGGAGGCGGAGGACTGGGTCCGCGTGAAGTGCCCCCAGTGCGGCGGCGAGGCCCGGCGCGAGGTCGAGACGCTGGACACCTTCGTGGACAGCTCCTGGTACTTCCTGCGCTACGTCAGCCGGCCCGACGACCGGCCCTTCGAAAAAGCACCCGTGGACCACTGGCTGCCGGTGGACACCTACATCGGCGGCATCACGCACGCCATCATGCACCTGATGTACGCCCGCTTTTTCACCAAAGCGCTGCGCGACGCCGGGATGCTCTCCTTCTCCGAGCCGTTCACGCGCCTGTTCACCCAGGGCATGGTGACGCTGGGCGGCAAGGCCATGAGCAAGAGCCGGGGCAACACGGTGGGCATCGAGGACATCGTCGGGCGCTACGGCGCCGACACCGGGCGCGTGTTCACCCTGTTCGCCACGCCGCCGGACAAGGAGATGGAGTGGAGCGAAGAGGGCGTGGAGGGGGTCTACCGCTTCCTGGGACGCGTCTGGCGGCTGTTCGACGGTCGCTGGCGGCTGGACTGCGAATACGACCCCGCGTCGCTCTCCGGGGCACTCAGGGCGTTACACCGCAAGCGGAACGCCACGGTGAAGAAGTTCACCGAGGATATTGGGCGCATCCACTTCAACACGGCCATCGCGGCCGCCATGGAACTGGTCAACGACATCTACGCCCTGGAAACCGGGGGGGACGTTCCGGCTGAGGCGCACCCGGTGGTCGCCGCCTGCCTGCGGGATTTGGTGGACGTCCTGGCGCCCTTCGCCCCGTTCATCTGCGAGGAGCTGAACGCACGCTTCGGCGAAAAAGAGTCGGTCCACGACCGCCCCTGGCCGGAGTGGGACGAGGCGGCCCTGGAAGTTGAAACCGTCACCCTGGCGGTGCAAATCAACGGCAAAATCCGCGACCAGGTGGAGGTTCCGGTGGATGCCGGCGAGGACGCCGTCCGTGAGGTTGTATTCACCAGCGAAAGGGTCCGGGCCTACACCGACGGGAAAGCCTTGAAAAAATTCATCGTCGTGCCGGGACGGCTGGTCTCCATCGTGGTCCAGGGCTAAAAATAAAACGCTGTATTCCGAATGTAGGCGGGCGTTCTATCCCCGCCCTGAGGAGGAAGATGAAGATTCTGGTGGGTTACGCCACGGGCTACGGTTCGACGAAGTCCTACGCCGAGGTCATCGCCGAGGAGCTGAAAAAAGCGGGCCATGAGGTAGACGTTCTTCCGGCCAAGGAGGCCCGGGACCTCACGCCTTACGGATTTGTCGTCGTGGGCGGCAGCCTGCGCGCCGGGAGCTGGCTGGGCCAGGCGCGCGCGTTGGCCGGGAAGACGCTCAAGGCGGGAAAGCCGCACAGCGTGTTCATCTGCTGTTTGTCAGCCACCACCGAGGAGGGTCGCCGGCAACTCGACGACGTGGTGCTGCCCAAGCTGAAGCAAAAGCTGCCCGGCCTAAACTTAGAAACCCCGGGGCTCTTCCCCGGCATGCGCAACATGGACCGGTACCGCTTCCCCATCCGGGGCATCATGCGGTCCATCGCCGAGAAGGAAGGAATCAGTAATCCTGACGAGCCGCTGGACTACCGGGATTTCGAGCTCGCTCGGGTTTGGGCCCGGGAGCTGGCCGGGAAGCTGGGATAGTTCCGCCGTCTGAGGATTAATAAAAAAAAGGCGCCCGGAGCGCCTTTTTCAACACCCTCCGCTAGTGCCCGCCGCCGTTGCGGCAGTGCGAGCAGTAGCCGATTATCTCCAGTGAGTGGGAGACGTTCTCGAAATCGTTCTCCTTGCAAATCCTGTCCTGCAGCTTCTCCATGTCGGCGCTGCGGATTTCGATGACCCGGCCGCATGAGCGGCAGATGAGGTGGTCGTGGTGCTCGGCGCCGATTTCGTAGTGCCGGTGGCCCTCACCGAGGCTGGAGCAGGTCAACAGGCCGGTCTCGACCAGGAGGTCCAGGGTGCGGTACACGGTGGCCCGGCTGACGTACAGCGACCCGCCCGAGAGCTCCCGGGCTATTTCCTCGGCGCTCGGGTGGCCCTGGTGTTCCCAGACGGCCTTGAGGATGGCGAGACGTTCGACGGTGCAGCGAAGGCCGCGCAGAGCGAGGTACTTCCGCAAGGTGCGCTCGGCCTCTTCGTAGCTGGGGATGGCCATGATGGACCTCCCAAATGAGAACATATCTCACCCATCATTCTAGCCCCTTATTGGGGAATAATCAAGCCTGACCGGGCTTTTTTTAGGGTCGTCTCGTATCCGGTCGATTAACACACGCCGCTTCTTTTCCGAATCGCGGCGCCGCGGTTTCCGTCCTACCGGTTCAGGTTCGACACGGCCGAGGAGATGTGCCGGTCCGTTTTATCCTTCAGTGTCATCATTTCCTCGCAGAGCTTCACGATGTCCATTTCCAGCCCCTGGGCCAGCCGGATAATGTTCACCAGAGTGATGTTGCGTTCGCCGCGCTCGATGCTGCCGATGTACGTCCGGTGCAGACCCGCCCTCTTGGCCAGCCCTTCCTGGGACAGGCCGAGCCGCTGACGGTGACGGCGGATGGTCACGCCCAATGCCAGTTTGTGGTTCACGGGACCTCCTCGGTTTAGTCGTCGGGATACCGACGGTCAAAGTCATGACAACACTAACTTTACCGAAGACAACTGACATAAACTGTCATCCGTGTCAGAGTTATTAAGTCGTCTTGCCCCGGGCGGGGTGCTCTGGTAAAATTGCTCCAATTCTTTATCCGCGGGGAAAAAGCGATGCTGGCCAAAGTCTTCTCGGCGGCGGTGCGCGGGGTGGAGGGCTACCTGGTGGAGGTGGAGGCCGACATATCGCCGGGCCTTTCCACTTTTTTCACCGTGGGGCTGCCCGACGTGGCGGTGAAGGAATCCAAGGACCGTGTCCGGGCGGCGGTGCGCAATTCCGGCTACGACTTCGCCCCGGGCTCCTACACCGTCAACCTCGCCCCCGCCGACACGAAGAAGGAGGGTCCGGCCTTCGACCTGCCCATCGCCCTGGCGGTTTTAATCGCCACCCGGCAGATGGTGGCCGTCCGCCGCGATAAAATCGCCGTGGTCGGCGAGCTTTCCCTGGACGGCGCCCTGCGCGGCGTGCACGGTATCCTCCCCATCGCGGTGGCGCTGCGGGACGAAGGCTTCAAGGCGCTGGTGGTGCCGAAGGAGAACGCGAAGGAGGCCGCCCTGGTGGACGACCTCGACGTTTTTGCCCTGGAAACCCTGGCCCAGGCGGCGGAGCTGCTCGAGGGCCGGTTGACCCCCGAGCCGTTCAAGGTGAACCTGCAGGAGGAGTTCACCCAGGCCGCCCACTACGCCCTGGATTTGCAGGACGTGAAGGGGCAGGAGCACGCCAAGCGCGCCCTGGAGGTCGCCGCGGCCGGGGGGCATAATTTATTGATGATGGGGCCTCCCGGCGCCGGGAAGACCATGCTCGCCCGCCGGCTGCCCACCATCCTGCCGAGAATGTCCCTGGACGAGGCCCTGGAGACGACCAAGGTCCACTCCGTGGCGGGGATGCTGCCGCCGGACCGGGCACTGGTCGCCACGCGCCCCTTCCGTTCGCCCCACCACACCATATCCTCGGCGGGGCTCATCGGCGGGGGGAGCTACCCCCGTCCCGGCGAGGTGTCCCTGGCCCACCACGGGGTTCTCTTCCTCGACGAGCTGCCCGAGTTCGAGCGCCACGTGTTGGAAGTTCTGCGTCAGCCGCTGGAGGACCGCCGGGTGACAATCGCTCGGGCCCAAATCAGCCTCACCTTCCCCGCCAGCTTCACCCTCGTGGCCTCGATGAACCCCTGCCCCTGCGGCTACTACGGCGACCCAAACCACAGCTGCACCTGCTCACCGCCCTCGATTCGGCGCTACCGCTCGAAAATCTCCGGTCCCCTCCTGGACCGCATAGACATCCATCTCGAGGTCCCGGCGGTGCCCTACCGTGAGCTCTCCGCCGAGCGCTCCGGCGAGCCGAGCGCGGTGGTCTGCGAGCGGGTCAACGCCGCCCGGGAGCGTCAGCAGCAACGCTACGCCGGCACCGGAATACACTCCAACGCCGGGCTCACCAGTAAGATGATTCGGACATTCTGCCGGCCGGAGCCGGAGGCGCAGCAGCTCCTGCACCAGGCGGTGGACCGGCTGGGGTTCTCGGCCAGGGCCTACGACCGGGTGCTCAAGCTGGCCCGGACCATCGCCGACCTGGAGGATTCACCGACCATAACGGCGGCCCACGTCTCCGAGGGCATCGCCTACCGCAGCCTGGACCGCAAGTTCAAGGTGTGAG